>JACNGQ010000180.1 GCA_014384025.1 Planctomycetota bacterium
ATATCCTGTTAGAAGCCGGGTCACCTTCATCAAGGTCGTTGTAGCTCTCCATATCATCCACGATAAGGAAGTTGGCTGTGGTAAAGCTCCAAAGTGGGCCTGTCCACGGGCTATCAGCGTTGGCATTATCGGCCTCATCTACCCGCCAGTAGTAAGTAGTATTCCACTCAAGCTGTCCGGGATTATAGCTCTCGGAACCAAGGTTTCCGCTGGCTTTTAACTCCAGGGAGGCTGCATCGGCGCCGAAATATACCTCATGCGAAGTACCAAATCCGGGTGCCCAGGTTAGAACAGGTGTTTGCGTTACATCCACAGCACCGTTAGCCGGGCTCGAGCTTCCGACGGCTCCCTCGGTTGTAAAGCTCCAGACGTGACCTTTATGCGTTTCGAAAATATCAAACTCATCGACACGCCAGTAGTAAGTCCTGGCCATTTTAAGCGAGCCTGGAGTATAAGTTGTCATTCCCTGAGGGAGTCCACCAGCGGCGTTGTCCACATCGGCAAAAGTTTCACCGAAGTAAACCGTGTGCAGTTTCGCACCGAAACCTCCCGTCCACCTAAGGCTGCCATCGGTTTTTACAGACTCTGCAGCATCAGCCGGATTGGGAAAGTATGCTGTCTTGGGTGGAATCAAAAAGCTCCATATTTTGCCTTTCCAGGGGCTATTCGGTTCAGTGTCATTAACTTCATCGATGCGCCAGTAGTACGTCGTACCGGGAATAAGACCATCCGGATAGGGGAAACCGGGAAAACCGACAACAAAAAACGTAGAGGTCTGGTTGCCCCGGAATACGCTCTCAGCACCAGCATCCACATCGTCAAAATTATCGCCGAAGTACACATCGTGCGATGCGGCAAAATCACCTGCCCGCCAGCCAAGACTTACCCATGTTTCGGCATGGATGACTCCGTCATCCGGAACAGGGCCCAAGGCAAACGGATATCCACCGCCACCTTCCATGGCAGCCAAGATTTCTCCCTCGGCCAGGGCATGGCTGTATATCTGTACGTCGTCAATAATGCCCCGAAACCACTGGCCGGTGCCCCATGAGCCGATAATGGTATCACCGGTTGTTCCAAGAAAAGGACCTGCACTACCCTCAGCTTTGAGAATTCCATCGATGTATATTCTTCTGTTTTGATTTTCAAAATCGTACCAGAAAGTCAGGTGGTACCATTGGTTCTCCTGAACGAGGTCTCCAGGGGTATCGAGGTCATTACTATAGAATCCCATGCGAACGCCGCCAGGGGGTACATTCCCACTACCGGGCCCTCCAAGGCGATAATGCAGACTCAAGTTCGTAGAGTTGTTCTCGACCTGGGAGATAACGACCTGCTCGCCAGTATATAACACCGGATTGACCCACATCGTGATAGTGAAACTTCGACTATCCAGCGGAATATACGGAGCAACCACGCGGGCATTAGAGCCATTGAATTCAATCGCTCCTCCAAGTTGACCCGCCACCCACTTTGCGCCACCCTCGAGTACGCCATCATTACCGTTACCACTTGTGTCAGCAGCGGTCGTTCCGGAGCCCTCATCAAACCTCCATTGAGCTACCAATTCTGCCTTAGCTGTGCCTGTCAGAGCCACACTCAAGACAAAAACAAAAGAAACCAGATAAATCAAATTTCTTGACATAATAGTCCTCCTAACAAAAAGTTAAAAATTATCGTACTTGGGATACAAACCAAGATACTTATTGTTTTTAACAAACAACTTTTACTTCGCGGCTAATTCACAGAGCAGCGCAAGGGCAATCCTAAATATTTTAGAACTTTATTCCAGACAGACAATAAATTGCCACTTACGGCGCTGGTGGATACAGCCGAATATCGTCAAAGTACATCATGCCTGTACCGCCGGTAACCGAGCTAAGGCCAAGAGTAATCGAATTGACATTGGCAAGGTTCACACCCTGGTCGGCAAAGCGCGTCAGGTCGATAGTCCATTGTGTCCATTGATTTATCAAGGCTGCATCGGGATTATCATTATTGACTTTGGCGTTGCCATTGAGAGCAACATACATCTGTTCGGCAGCATTTGCAGCATTACCGACATACCAAATTACCAAGGTGTCAACGCCATTTACAGTCCAGTTACGATTGGAAGTTAATGTCAAGGTCGCCTCGGATTTACCAACAGCGTTGTCATAAGCCATCGGCATCGACTGATTGCCGCTGTGGATGATAGCCTGCTCGGCAAATGGAGGATCTAAATGACCAACAGTAGAACCGTTTATTGCCGGGTTGTCGAATCCGTCTATCCAGGCAAGGTATATCCTGTTGCTGCCCGGATCACCTTCGTCAAGGTCATTGTAGCTCTCCATATCGTCCACAATAAGGAAGTTGGCCGTGGTGAAGCTCCAGAGCGGGCCTGTCCACGGGCTGTCGGCGTTTGTGCTATCGGCCTCATTTACTCGCCAGTAGTAAGTGGTTCCCCATTCAAGTTGTCCGGGATTATAGCTCTCGGAACCAAGATTGCCGCTGCCTTTTAATTCCAGAGATGCTGCATCGGCGCCAAAATAGACTTCATGTGAAGCACCTAAGCCCGGCGCCCATGTGAGAACAGGTGTTTGTGTTACATCCACAGCGCCATTAGCCGGGTTGAGTGCCGAAACAGCACCTTCGGTCGTGAAGCTCCAGACGTTACCTTTATGTGTTTGGACAACATCAAACTCATCGATACGCCAGTAGTAAGTCTTGGCCATTTTAAGTGTGCCGGGATTAAAGGTTGCCATTCCCTGAATGGATCCACCGGCGGCATTGTCAACCTCATCAAAAGTTTTACCGAAATAAACTGTGTGCAATTTCGCACCAAATCCAGGTGTCCAGCTAAGTGTTTCATCTACACCTACAGATTCGGCACCATTAGCCGGGTCGGGTAAATAAGCTGTCTTGGGGGGAACTGTAAAGTTCCAGACATTACCTTTCCAGGGACTGTTCGGCTCGGTATCATTGACTTCATCGATTCGCCAATAGTAAGTAGTGCCCGGAATAAGACCATCCGGATAAGCGAATCCTGGAAAACCTGCAACTAAAAACGTCCCGGCCTGGTTGCCCTGGAACGCGCTTTCAGCACCGGCGTCCACATCGTCAAAATTGTCGCCCAAATATACATCGTGTGAGACTGCATAATCCCCAGCCCTCCAGCTAAGGTTTACCCAGGTATCCGGATGGTAAGCACCATTTTCCGGGGAAGGAGAAGAGGCTTGAGGATACTCAGCTCCGCCACCGGCCATAACGCCAAGGATCTCTACATCCATCAGCGCACGGCTGTAGATACGCACATCGTCAAGCATACCGTTCAGACCACGCCCTGTCTGCTGTGAATTGTTGCCAATCCAGAAATCATAGGAACTTTCATTTATCTGACCGGTCGCCGGGCTGGTGACATCCAGGACACCGTCAATGTAAATTTTCGCCTCAGCCCCATCGTATGTTGCAGCCATGTGGTGCCAGTCACCGCCGGTGATGATGGTTGGCGCATTAAACCAGCCGTTACCACCGCCGGCATTAGTACCCGAAATACCCATATGGGTACCATTGCCTGTGCCACCTCCACGGCTTGTTCGATACGAGTCATCCCCTTTGGCCATAAAGGCTTCCCACGTGACCTGGAATGCCTCGACATTAAACCAGAACGTTATCGTAATTGCATCCCGTATCTGGAGCGATGGGCCATTTCCACAGTTGAGATAGTCGTCACCATCGAACTCAAGCGCACCACCAAGCTGCCCGGGAACCCACTTCGGATCACCAACGAAGACACCGTCATTGCCGTTGCCGCTTGAGTCAACAGCAGTAGTACCGGAACCATCATCAAACTTCCAGTGAGCTGCAAGATCCGGGTCGGCAGCGCCGGTCATGCTGGTAAGTACCAGGCCCAGCACTAAAACAAAAGAAATCAATCTCTTAGACATAATAATCCTCCTTCTTTAAAAAGAATTAAAATAACTGTGCTTCGGCACACACCAAAACACCATTTTTTTCAAGAAACAAGTTCAAGTAAAACGACCGATAATAACTTTCTTACTACATTAATATTCTTTTATTTCCAAAAACAAGTTTTTCCTACTCGAATCTACCTCCTTCCCTGAGAAAACCGGTATTCAGTTGTTATTTGAAATGCATAAATGTCTATCAGCAAAGCATGAAACTTTTTCATGCTCCGTGCCCTGCATAATTACTCCTCCTCATATCGAAAACTACACTTTTTACTCACCCGGAGCCAAACAAGCCATAATAGAGCCTATCCATTATATTTATACTAAATCACCTATCCTGCCGTCAAGGAAAAAAGGATGCTTTTAATGTGAATTGTGGAGCTTTGTTTGGCAAAGATTGTGCAAATCGGGTTATATGAGGCCAAATATAATGATCTGTAGCCGCACAGCTCTTTATAAAGAGGGTGGTTTAGGTAAGAATTTTAAGGCAGTTATGAAACATCTACGGGCTGTTTTTTGAAGGCTCGAAGACTCTGACCGTGTTTTTACCCGCCTTTTTGGCTAAATACAGAGCCTGGTCTGATCGGCTGGTAATATCCTCGGGTGTGCCCTGAGCGTCATACTGACAAAGGCCCACACTAATGGACAGTGCTATCTCCTCGTTGTTCCAGGATGTCGGCATCTTCGAAACCGCGTCAAGCATACGCTTGGCTACAACACTTGCATCGATGATCGAGGTGTTTATCAAAATGACTGCAAACTCATCGCCGCCATAGCGTGCCGCAGTGTCGATTTGGCGGATGCATTTTTTAATTCTTTTGCTGATTTCTTTTATTGCCTTATCCCCAGCCCGGTGGCCATGGGCATCATTTATCTGCTTAAGATTGTCAACATCGACCATAATCAGGGATATTTGACCGCCATATCGTCGTGAGCGCCAGAGTTCTTTTTCAAGGACTTCATAAAAAGTTTTGTGATTCACAAGGTTGGTCAGGCCGTCCGTGATAGCTTGTCGCTGTGTTCTCTCAAACAGCTTTATATTACCGATTGAGGCACCGATTAACTGGCTGAACAGCTCTATCAAGGCAATATCCCCGGCCTCAAAACCATTGCCATCCATCTTATCCGCCAGATTGAGCACACCAACCACCCTGTCCTGACAAATAAGAGGAACGACAGCACAGTTATTTGTCTGGTAATTCTCGGCAAATGCACGCTGTGATTTTTTAATTATGGGTTTTTGATGGGTATCTATATCCGGAACCAATATCAGCTCTTTACTTCTGACCGCCATAACCATAAGGGGCGTGGGGGTTTTATTCAATGAGACTATTTTGTTAATTAGAAACGGATGATTGTGCTTATGCAGGTGCAGAATATTATTCGTTTCGTCGAGTATATACAGCGAAGCAAACCTTACTCGCACTAATTTCGGAATGCTTGTAATGCAAACGTCTGCTACCCGGTTAATGTCAAGACAGTTTACCTGTCGAGCCAGAGGAGTTACCTGCTCAAGCAGCGAAAAGCTGATATCGGGTTTTTCAGGAGTATTTTCAGAGTTATTATTGGTCCTATGCATCGTTTGACAAATAATCCAGCTTTAGCATATTCGTTTCATATAACATGGCACAATACCTGGTATCCACAACTTCTTGTATCGGATATTTTCGCATTGGTATTTGGGAAAAAGCGTTGTCTAAATGAGGAAATAATCCCGAATTTTTGAATCCACACCGGGAACCTCGTGAGCAGCCCAAAGCAGGCATAACCAGGAATTTCAGGACAAAGAAAAGATTTCTATTTTAAGTTTGCATCTGTGGAGTTTCTGCTCAGTTATTTCTCAGAAAAAATTAAAAAAAATAAGCAATTTTTAAAAAAACTCAAAAAAAAGTTGACATCCGATAAAAAGCATTTTACATTTTACAAAATGTAAAATATGTTTTATCTTCATTAGGTGTTCTTTCTTGTGGTTTGATAAGAGTTGTACCAATCGCAGTTAGAAATTATCGAAGGGATTAACAGTTATATTAGCCGGGATTGCTGCTTTCGGGACAATTGAAAAACACACAGCATTGCCTGGCCGTGTCACCTTGTTCGCGAATTTGGATTTTTCAATATGTCCTTTCGCTGTGATGCCAAGCTTAAGACAAACGGCAATAAATAATTAGAATTGGCATTAACAATTTTTAGCTAACACAATTAACTTTAACTGGGAACGATTAAGCTAAAACTAACGATGAAACGAAATATCTATTATGAACTTAATAGTCGAGCCTTTCCCACATGCCCTTTTAGTTGTGGCTTAGTCTATCAATTAAGAGAAAATAAATTACGCTATGAGAAAGCATTTTAGCTATGCAATCAAAAGTTAAGAATGATACTTTCAAAATACCTGTGAAGCTCTATCGAATTGGTGAGTTAGTCAACTACACCCCCTTTTCCCGACAAACTATTCATAACTACACGATAATGGGGCTTATTCACGAAACAAAGTGGACCGAGGGCGGACATAGACTCTACGATGAATCCGTATTCGAAAGATTATCACAAATAATGCAACTTAAGAAAACAAAAACTCTTATAGAAATAAGACGGATTTTAGGCAAAGAACATACCGGCGGCCAGGAAAGAGGCCGGGGCCTGGAATCTGTTGAAAATAATTAAAGGACAAATACTTTTTCGCAGTAAAGGCGATAGCAGAAACAATTTCGCAAAAGACCATCTACTATTGCCTTGCTGTAAGGATTCAAGGAAGAAATGGAAAGATCAAGGATGAGAAATTCAGTTTCGCCCTTCACAGGCTATCTTTCCAGCCCCCCGTCACTTTCTTCGGCCAAACTCAAGGAATGTATGAGGCAACAGGAAGGATCAGATATGAATCTAACGTCGTTGGTAACGGATAATATTACAGAAATCTTAGTTAAGATAATTGAGTTTACACACACTCGACAAAAAATAATCATCCGCAATATTATCAATATGAACAATCCCGGATTTGTACCTAAGAAAGTGGCGGTTAAGGAGTTTTCCGATTTGCTCAACAACGCAATCAATGAACACGTCCAAAACCGGCGACTTCTGCTGCGCGATACTGAAAGTATCAAATTCGGCAGAAGCGGAAGTTTCGAAATTAAACCAATAGTCGATAAGCAGAGCAAATTACTCCTTGAAAAAAATCGAAACGAATATCTCGAAGTGCAGATAAACAGGCTTCTGGAAAATTCTCTTAATCAAAGAGTCGCAACGGAATTACTCAAACAGAAGCAGGAACCGGTATCAACGGATTATTGATGAGTACCTATAGAACATTTCACCCAAGACGACAAATGACAAACGAAACGCTCTACTTACAACAAATGATGGAAAGCCATAAACGCCCTGCAAGCGTTTTAGCCATAACAAGCGGAAAAGGAGGAGTCGGCAAAACCAACATAACAGCTAATCTCGGGATATGTCTGGCTGCATCAGGCAAAAAAGTCCTGCTTGTCGATGCGGACTTCTCGTTAGGCAACCTGGATATCGTTATGAATGTTAACAACAGGTACAATATATCGCACTTGATTTATGACGGAAAAAGCGTCGAAGAAATCATTCATACCGGACCAGAAGGCATTGATATGATCTGTGGGGCATCCGGGCTTGAAGAACTGGCCGACATCAATGAATTTCAGCGGCTGCGACTGCTGAAGGAGCTGTCTAAACTCCAGAATGATAACGATGTGATACTAATCGATACCGCAGCCGGAATTTCCAAGTCGGTCGTTGGTTTTTGCCTTTCCGCCAACAATGTTTTGGTCGTCACGACACCGGAAGCCACCGCGATGACCGATGCCTATGCAATGATTAAGGTTCTTGTCGGAAACAGGTTCACCGGCCAGATCAGTCTTGTCGTGAATATGGCTCAGTCAATACAAGAAGGCAAAAAGACATATGAGAAGATAGCAAACGTAGCAGGACGTTTTTTAAATGCCCATGTGTATAACGCCGGTATATTGCTCAAAGACGAACGATTGAGCTGCTCAGTTCGGTTGCGAAAACCAGTCGTTTTAGCTCATCCCAAATCGCAAATTACCTCATCGCTGGCAACCTTAGCGGCAAAATTGAGCAATAGTGAATCTTCTGAGTTTGGTGATGAGGGCTTTTTTAAAAAAGTTGTTAACTGGTTTTTCTAAAGTTATCGACCAAAAAATCGATAAATAAATTGAGATGGGCGCTCTGTTGACCCATCCAGAGGTGAAAACGTTGAAAAGAGAAACAACGATATTGTTTATAGGACCCAACGCCTGGTTCTGTAAAATTTGCTGAAATTATAAAAATCAGGGATCCCGCAAAGCGGGGTATATTTCAAGGAGGAATCCTGTGAAAACCAAGCAAGAACTCACCATTGAAGAAATATGGGAACAGTTCCACAAAAGCCGCGATGAATACTCTCGTAACCTTTTAATGGAACACTACAGGAACATAGTGAAATACAGCGCTGATCGACTCCACAGCAAATTACCAGACAAGGTTGAACTGGATGACCTTATCAGTGCCGGTATTTTCGGATTGATGGATGCCATAGATGCTTTTGACCCGGAACGAGGAGTAAAGTTCGAAACCTACTGCTCACCTCGTATAAGAGGTTCGATTCTCGATGAGCTTCGCAGCATGGACTGGGTGCCACGATTAGTACGTGCCCGTGCTCATCAGTTGTCCAAAGCGACACATTCGCTGGAGATACACCTTGGCCGTAAACCCACCGAAAAGGAAATCGCCAAAGAACTGGACATGGATGCAGAAGATTTCGACAGGCTCCAGCGGGACGCCAATGCGGTCAGCCTGGTATCTTTAGACACCAAATATGGTGATGGCGAGGGCGAAAAAGATATTCGCGAAATAGACATAATCAAGGATGAAAGAAGCAAGAATCCTGTCATTGAGGCCCAAAAGCGAGACCTTAAGAGTCTGCTTACCAAAGGGCTGACGCGGGCGGAACGGCTGATTATCGTTTTGTACTATTATGAAGAGATGACAATGAAAGAAATCGGGGCAACGCTGGATTTATCCGAGTCCCGGGTCTCACAGATGCACTCATCCATCATCGCACGTCTTAAAGCACAGATGAACACCCGAAAAAAAGAATTTTCAGTTGAGTGATATTTTGTTCCTTACCAGTTGCTATTAAATATAATATTGCCATTTCCTGTGCTGCATCAGCCGTAAAATTGGACTGTATGCTCAAATCATTGTAGAAACCACCTCAACTATATTAAATGTGAAGAGGCGTTAGAATCGAATAAGATTTCATGAAAGATAATACTTAATATTGATTTTATTGCCATGAACATGTATATTAAAGTGGACTTAACATGGAGATACAAGAAATGAAATTTACAAAAATGCACGGGCTGGGCAATGATTATATATATGTCAATTGCTTCGAGGAAACAATCGAAAATCCCGTACAATTAGCTCAAATAGTCAGTGACCGGCACAGAGGAATTGGAGCCGATGGATTGATTCTTATTTCGCCGTCAGAAACGGCCGGGGTAAGAATGCGCATCTTTAATTCAGACGGTTCAGAGGCTGAGATGTGCGGAAACGGCATCCGGTGCGTAGCAAAATATGCTTATGAACATAAATTAGCCGAGACCGGCGGGCCGTTTTCTTTATCGGGTCAGCCTTCCGGTTGCCAGGCTTCATTGAATATAGAAACAGGCAATGGGATTTTAACTGTGGGATTAGCAGTTGATGATAGAGACAATATCCAAAGGGTCTGTGTCAATATGGGCCAACCAATACTGGCACCAAAAGATATACCTGTAAATCTGTCGGGCGAAAAAGTTGTCGAACAGGCCATTGAAATCCTCAGACAGGAATTGCTGATGACGTGTGTATCAATGGGTAATCCACACGCTGTATTTTTCTGCGATAACGTGGACTTAATTGAACTGGAAAGACTCGGGCCTGCTATAGAAAACTATACTCTTTTCCCAAACCGCATCAACGTTCATTTCGTTCAGATTGATACGCCAACAGAATTTACAATGCGGACATGGGAGCGAGGCAGCGGAATTACGATGGCTTGTGGAACCGGGGCCTGTGCAGCTTGTGTGGCATCAGTACTTACCAGTCGAACGGAACGAATATGCACGGGACACTTACCGGGCGGTGACTTGAATTTACATTGGTGTCAGGAAGATAACTGCGTCTATATGACGGGCCCGGCGGTGGAAGTATTCGAAGGCATCTGGCCGGAAGAGTAATTTTTAGAGGCTCCTTTATAAGCAAAGCCTGGGAGACCGGCAGAATTGCACCGCCACACCATACTTTCCAGAGGCTAAAGCCGTGCCTTCGGCGGAGACACTATCAGTCCTCAAGACCCTGGCGAAACCTGAAATCCTGCCGCCAAATTCAAGCAAACCTCGCTTCGGTGGTATTGACAATTCTACTTTCAACAGACTGCCCGGCTTGAATGACACGTCTTTAGTCTCAAAATACAAACCGCCTGTACCTACATTGATAGTGCAGCCTGCATGTGCCCGCTCTGCTGTGGCACCAACTTCACGGCATGATATGTCAAACTTCGTCCCCAATCTTTTATATTTGCGTCTTTCGTCCTGGTCCATCATATGCATCCTTGCATAAAACTACTCGACCCTCATCCTTGCAAAAAATACGCAATAGTATTGTAGTGCAAAATTCGTTCCAAAGCAAAGGATAAACCAATACCCCATTTTAACTTTTATAAATGCTTGCTCGATATAAAGTTAAACAAAATTATACAAGTTATATCTACAAACTTAAAAATAAAACTTTTTGTAGCGTTGTGAAATAGCAACGCCAGAAAGCAATTTTATCCTTTGATTGCTGAATATTTGCTCAGAAGAAATTCTTTTAGCTGCTTATTTTATAAAATGTTATGTTTCTTACTAAACAAGCAATCTTCTCAGTCCGAAAAAAGGAACGTGAGTGTTGTTTTTTTGCAACGCATTCTCTTGACAATAGTGGAGACCGGTTTTATTATTGTAAATATGCCAGAACGCCCAGAATTACAACCAAATAACCCAGCTCACAACGGCGAGGAGCCAAATGCCGCAAATGATCCTTCAGAAATTGAGGGACATACCAGGTCAATTATACAATCATTACCGATAGGAGTGATTGCCTTTAATACGGATTTGAAAATTATCGAGGCCAATCCTCAAGCAAAAAAGCTGATAGAAGTAAGTGATTACATAGATCAATCCTTAGCAAAAGGTACCGATGACAAGATATGGCTGGATTGGACAGAGCAATTACAATCCGCGATTTCAAAAGGACAAACATGCCGATATGATGATGTAGTTTATACATCTAACGGCCAAACAAAACTGCTGCGAATTATCTGCACACCATTTAAAGAGACTAAAAGGGCAAACAATCCCGGAGCAATCGCTATAATCGAAGATGTAACCGAAAAAGTCAATATCCAAAGAGAGTCTGCCAACACTGAAAGACTGGCCGCCGTCGGCAAACTCGCTTCTAAGGTAGCCCATGAACTAAATGATCCTCTTGACGGGATTATGCGATACGTTAATCTTACAATGAGAATTATTGAGAAGGAAGACCTCGAAAAACCCAAAGAATATCTCACGCAATGCCAGAAGGGCCTTATGAGAATGGTGCAAATCGTAAGCGAGTTGCTGGAATTTTCTCGCAGCACTTATATGCCGCTGGAATATACTTCAATAGAACTTATTATCGAAGATGCTGTTAAAACAATGGGTTCCAAAGCAGAGGCTTCTAATGTTCAAATATTGCGTAACTACACCTCCGGGCTGCCGCAAATCAGAAGCGGCAATCTCTTTCAGGTATTCTGTAATCTCACCAAGAACGCTCTGGACGCAATGGAGGGCGGCGGGGAATTGAGAATTACGACCCGTCTGGCTTCAAACGATATGATAGCTGCCGAGTTCCGCGATACGGGAACGGGCTTACCTGCGGAAAAAACGGAAGCTATATTCGAGCCATTCTTCACGACAAAAGATAAAGGTAAAGGAACCGGGTTGGGGCTGGCAATATGCAGGGACATAATTGAAAGCTATCATGGCCGAATAACGGCTGAAAACAACTCAGAGGGAGGTAGCAGCTTCACGGTTTATCTGCCGGTAGGAAATGATTCATAAAAGAAACATTAAGACGGATTGGAAAGTTCTATGAGACAAAAGAATATTCTTGTTATAGATGACGATAAAATCATTTTGGATTCCCTTTGTGAGTTCCTGAGACTTGAAGGATTTCGGACCAGCGGTTCTGAAACATTAAAGGGCGCTTTAGCCAAACTGGAACAGGAGTACTATAGTCTGGTCATTACAGACGTTAATTTACCGGACGGAGATGGTCTCGAATTACTGGATATTATAAAGCAAAACCACCCTCAAACAGTGGTTATCGTGATAACCGGCTACGGCACAATAGAAAGTGCGGTTAAAGCCATCAAACAAGGCGCCCACGAGTACCTTACCAAGCCAATCGTCGATGATGAGTTACGTCTGGCAGTAGAAAAAGCCATTAAACAGCAATCACTTCTGAGCGAAAACGAGAACCTCCGGCTGCAACTCGAACAGAAATACCGTCTTGAGAATATAATCAGTCACAACTACAAAATGGCGAAGATATTCGACCTTGTTGAGGCGGTCGCCGATACCAAGACCACGATTCTGATGGCCGGCCCATCAGGAACCGGCAAAAGTATGTTGGCAAGGGCAATACATCACAGCTCAAGCCGACGCAATAAACCATTTGTCGAGGTAAGCTGCGGGGCACTGCCGGAGACTCTGCTCGAAAGCGAGCTGTTCGGCCATACAAAAGGCTCTTTCACCGGCGCAGTAAATAATAAAGAAGGCAAGTTCCTGGCGGCAGACCGAGGTACGATTTTCTTAGATGAAGTTTCCAACGCCTCGGCGGCTTTGCAAGCCAAGTTTCTGCGAGTTTTGGAGGACAGACAGTTCGAAGCGGTCGGCAGTAACAAAACCCATACCGTGGATACCCGTATTATACTTGCTTCAAATCGCAACCTCAAGGAGGAAGTAACGCACGGCAGATTTCGAGAAGATTTATATTACCGGATAAATGTCGTAACAATAGACCTGCCGCCACTGTGTGAGAGGGTGGGAGATGTCCGGCTGTTATGTGAACACTTTTTGCGAGTGTATTCGACCCAGCACAGCAGAAATAAACTCGGCATTACCGATGAGGCAATGGAATACCTGGAGCGCTACTCATGGCCCGGCAATATTCGCGAGCTGGAAAATGTAATTGAGAGGGCCGCCCTGCTAAGTAAAAATAAATTCATCGGTCCCGAGGACCTGCCAAACTCAATCAGACAAGAACAAAACCAGCAGCAACAGACATACAAAGCGATGAGCCTCAAGGCGGCGTTATCCGGGCCGGAGAAAAACATTATCCAGCAGGCCCTTGAAGCCAATCACTGGAACAGACAGGCAACCGCCAAGGCACTTGAGATAAACCGTACAACTTTATTCAAAAAAATGAAGCAATACGGCCTCTATGCCGAGGCCGAACGATTAGGCTTGATCTAAGAATTATGTGAACCTCTCAAAAAACAACGCATCAATCGACCTTTATGGAGTGACAGAGCCCCCCGCCTCTTCCAGACTGTGTTAAGAAAAAAAGAGATAATCCCCCCTCTAAGTTTGTAAGTCCTATAAAACCCCTGCTTTTTTGCGGAGGGAGGGGAGAAGGAAGAGAAAAGCAGGGGCAAAAAATGAAAAAGCTGAATAGATTATATCAATACTACATTGCTGAGGTCAAGTGAAAAATTCCACAAATGTACTAAGAAATACCTTTTTTTCATCAAAAAATTCCAATTTTCAGTATTGAAAATACGAAAAAACCACTTATTTGTGTCTCAGGCCTTGAAGAATATTCTGTGGCGATATAAAAACCACAGAAACAACCATTTGGTCAACACAACACCGAGAGCTAAAATCACTGGTTTAAATAAATCCGCGTGCTCAACGACTCCCACAAGGAAAAATTCGGCAATTCCATTAAAGTCAACAAATCTCTGCAGGAAGTATATCGTAATTGGATTCATCCCGATAACGATAAAGAAAAACGCCCATTTGCTGTATCCCTTGACGTCAATTACCCAGTAAAACAATGCCAGGAGCATTAAGCTCAGGCCGCCCGCAACCATGACATAAGAACTTGTCCAAAGGATTTTGATGATCGGAAAAACCTGCCCCCAGAGACAACCAATGAGTAAACTGACTATGCCGGCGATGGCCAGACCGGCCGCTTTGCGATCGCCCAACTGTCCGGAGCGCAGCCAGTGGCCGGCCAGAGCGCCCAAAAGGACTGTGCAAATCGCAGGTAATGTGGAAATGACTCCCTCATTATCGCCGTGTCCGTAATAGAGCTGACCCGGAATTAACTGCTGGTCGATATATGAGGACAAGCACCCTTCCATCGTAAGGTTACCGGCTCCATAGTTCGGCACCGGAATCAACATTGTCGCAATCCAGTATAAAATCAAAACAGCCGCAATAATAATCGCCTGCGTTCGCCATTTCGTATTCATAACAATTATCGCAGCAAAGAAATAACAAATCCCTATTCGCTGGAGCACGCCCGGCCACCGCATTTCGGCCCAATCGAATCGCTGGAGACCATTAAATATCAAGCCCAACAAAATAATAAGGGCAGAGCGTTTGAGGATATGCAGATAGAGTACCGGGCGGCTGTGCCCGCGCTCGAGGCGACGTGTAAACGAAAACGGCAATACCACTCCAACAATGAAAAGAAATAATGGAAATATTAAATCCTCAAAACGAAAACCTTTCCACTCGACATGATGTAATTGCCGTTCGATTGCATCGGTTACGGGGCAGCTATATACTTTCAAAAGATTCTCTAATAGTGCTCCGCCGCCGATTATCCAGAACATATCAAAGCCGCGCAGCGCATCGACGGAGGTCAACCTGCGCCCAACCAAATTCTGCTGGTCATTATCCAAGATTCTTCTCCTTTTTCTAATTCTGAACTATGATAGCTTTACTTTGTGCTTTTGTTTTTTTAGATTTTGATAAATGTCTTTTTGCGGTACATCCACAGCAGTATCAGCCAAACAACTACAAAACCGGCCACGGCCTGGATAAATCCGTTCCACGGGCCGCACCATTTTTCAAGACCGCCGACGAAAATGTCCCCTATGTTACGGAAATTAAAAAATCGTGTCACCATATACACCGCAATTGCATTCATTCCTATTACTTTAAAACCGAAGGCCCACTTCTTAAAACCCCAAACATCTATAATTAAGTAGAAGAGCGCTAACAGCAGGAAACACCATCCTGCCGAATAAAGGACAAAGGAACTCGTCCATAAGTGTTTGATGATTGGAAAAGAAAAAATCCATACCCAGTCATTCCAAATCCAGCCGAGTAACAGTGAGCCAACTCCCATTGCCATAAGCAGGAGTACTTTCTGACTGTTGGTTTTTTTAGAACGGAGCAGGTGGCCCGCGAATACTCCAAGCATAACCGTACAGGTAAATGTCATGCCGCTTAGGATCCAGGTGTAAGGCGGGTCGGTTCCATCGATGAAGCTGCCGAGAATAAGCTTGTCGATATAAATCGCCAGATTTCCTTGCGGTGTCAATACGCCTGCACCATGCTCTGGAACAGGTACGAGCATCATCAGGGCCCAGAATAATAAAAGCAAAGCACCTGTTGTTATTAGCTGCCATACGAGTTTCAGGTTGAGTATTATTATCGCAGAGATTAAGTACCCTACGGCAATCGCCTGCAGGGTGTTAGAGAAAATACGCAATTGAGACAGGTCGTACTCAAGCAAGCGCCCCTGTGCTATCATACCGAGAACAAACAGAATCACAAACCGCACGATGATATGGCGATACAGCCGGCTTTTACTATCACCCCGCTCAAGGCGTTTATTGAGCGCAAACGGCATCACAACGCCAACAATGAACATAAACAGCGGCATAATCAAATCTTCAAAACGAAATCCTTCCCATTTTACGTGGGTAAGCTGTGTTTTTATCCACTGCGTTGCGGGGCTATCGAATACATCATTCAAACTGCTGAAGATTCTGCCGCCGCCGATGATCCAGAACATATCGAAACCCCTCAGGGCGTCAATTGACATTATCCGGCCTTTAGGCAAAGATTGTTGTTCTTCGTTCGGCATTTTTTTACCTCTTTAATTATATAAAATATACCACAGGAATCCGGGGACAAACCTGGGACATTTTAACAATACCCGTCGGGCAGCGCAAGAAAAATAGTGAGATATAATGAAAATAATCTTTCGGTAATATGATAGAACGATACGGCCGGAAGGGTAATGTCCCAGGGCCTTTCGGTAAGATGGCCTGGAAATCTACTTGTTTCTTCTTGCGACATCCAGGGAACGTTCGGCCCATTTGCCAAGGAGGTCTTGATTCTCCAGGATATCAACCGGAACTTCATAATAGGGCATAACTGTTGTTTTTGCTTTGTCGGGAAACGGATTGAATGGAGACGACCCTGCTTTGACGAAATCTTCCCTGTTCGAATCATCCACTTTCAAATAAGCAATATCATCAGCTATTAATCCGAACATTGTCCCATCACAGTAGAGACCGGCGCCACCGAACATCTTGCGAACGGACACATCGGCCCAGGTCGCAAGCTGGTCAATGACATAATCGATGAATTCGTCTGAAACAGGCATTAGTAAAAATAAAAAGTCAAACAGATATGCACAGCCTTATTCTCGCAAAAAACATTACATTAATAAAATGCCCGGGACTGGAGTCGAACCAGCACGACCCTAAGGTCACTAGCCCCTCAAGCTAGCGCGTCTGCCTATTCCGCCACCCGGGCGTTTCGATTGATTATTTACTATTGTCGATTGACTATTTTTTATGCCAAACAACATCGTATTTTTGGTTACGCTACAATATTGACTATTGATTGTCAATTCCCAATTTGGAGATTTGAAAAATCTCTCGTGAGAGCAAAATTCCTTAAGTTAGTAAAAGCTTTTGACGACAGTGATTACTGTGATATAATCGTGCCTCAATGAGAAGGCATCCAAAGCAAAAGAACGGATAAGTTATTATAGCCCATAAATACAATATACATAAGGCCGATTATGACAGAGACCAAGACAGAAGAAAATAATACCCTGCTGAGCCTTGAGAGTGCTCCTGTGAATCGCTTATTCGGCGCGCTGCCGGATTTGAAGGCACACCTTATTTTCTGGTCATTAGCAATAGGAGGATTGTTGCTGGATCTTTGGAGCAAAAAGGCGGCCTTCGACTGGTTAAGCCGGGAACAATCTCAAAACGTCTCAATTATTGATGGATTTTTAAGATTTATAATTGCATTAAACGACGGGGCCGCTTTCAGCACATTCTCCGGTAAAGCTTATCTTCTTACGGCCATATCGGTTGTTGCTCTGATGGTAGTATTCGGAGTTTTTCTTTTTAGCGGAACACAATACAGGTCGATCCATATTGCCCTGGGCCTTTTCACAGGCGGTATCTGCGGCAATCTTTACGACAGGATTTTTAACGACGGTCTGGTGCGCGATTTTATCGATGTGTATTACCGCGATAAGCACTGGCCTACTTTCAACGTCGCAGACAGCCTGCTTTGCATCGGAGTTGGGCTGCTGATTGTTTCGACTTTCCTCACTGAGAAGCCTTCTCAAAAACATGCTCAGCAACATAAATAGGGGCTTTTGTGGCAGCACATAAAGCAACTGCATCTGAAGGCCGGGAATCAATTTCAATTGTTCGGCCGTCCATACTAAGATGAATTTTTGCAAAAAAGACGTGGTGGCGCAAGTCGTTAATAACTATCTTTTCTATTTTAGCGCCGAGATTTTCAATTACATTGGCCAATAAATCATGGGTCATCGGACGCGGGGGCTCAATGCCCTTTAAGCGGCGGTCGATAGCAAAAATCTCGACTATGCCGATAACGATGGGGAAACTGCGCTCGCCGTGACGCTCTTTTATGACAATCACCTGCTGGTCTGACATCTCATTAATGATTATACGCGAGAGTTCGGCTTCCATTTCCATTTTTTGACACCGCCTTTACTAATTATATGCGTAAATGCGTATATGAGTTTATAAGTATGTGGGCCTTCGAGGCTTTTCCTTTACGCATCTGCTCATACACTATTTTCTAATTCCGACAGGTGTTTTTCAACTGTTTTTAACTGTTCCGACAACTCGGCCAGCCTGTCCCTGGCCTGAGCGACAACCTGCGGTTTGGCTTTATTGACAAAATTTTCATTAGACAGCTTGGCCTCGACTGCCTTCTTGGCATTTTCGATTTGCTGTTTTTGTTTTTCCAGCTTTGCACGTTCGGCCTGAATATCAACAGCATCATGGACATAAACTTCCGTGGCATCTTCCATAATCGATATAGCGGCATTGGCAGGTTTTACAAGTGCGATTCCGGCCTTAAATTCTTTAACGCCGGCCAATTGCCGGATAAGCTCAGCGTTGGCGTTAAGAATCTCAACAGTTTGCTGTTGTGATTTTGCGGAAACAACCGGCATTTTACCCGGAGGTATATTTCTTTTGCTTTTAATATCCCGTATTGTGCGAATTGCGGCCTGAACAAGATTAATCTGGTTTTCGGCGTCCTCATTAGTTAAGGAATCGAGACCTTCCGGCCACCTGGCAACAACTAATGCTTTTGTCTCTTGAGCATCAGTCAAATTGCCAAGTTTTCTTATCGGTGCGATTTCATTTAGCTTCTGGAATATTCCCTCAGTGATAAACGGCACAAAGGGATGCAACAAGCGCAGGGTCTGGTCCAATACGTAAGCCAGGACATTTTGGGCAATCGGCTTTTTTTGCTCATCCAGCATTCTCGGCTTGGCCCACTCCAGATACCAGTCGCAAAAATCATTCCAGAAAAATCTGTAAAGGCCGGCCAGCGGCTCACTATACTTAAACTTATTCAGAGATTCCGTAACATCGGAAACAGTTTTAGCCAGACGGGAAAGAATCCAGTGGTCGGTAATATCCATTTGGTCAGGATCGAATTCGTCAGGATTAAGCCCTTCGAGATTCATCATGGCAAAACGCGAGGCATTCCAGAGTTTGTTACAGAAGTTTCGGCCGATATCAAATTTCGGAGATGTATTGACCTGGCGGCCGTCGGGCAACGTCATTGATTCGACCGGCATCCGGATATCCTGCGTGTCCGTGGTCATAGTGGCCAGGGTAAAACGCATCGCATCGGCACCGTGACTGTCGATAGCTACTAATGGGTCTATGCCGTTGCCGAGACTCTTGGACATTTTACGCCCTTGCCCATCCTGTATCATCGCGTGAATATATACATCGCTGAACGGAATATCGCCCCGGCAGTATTGGCCCATCATTACCATCCGTGAAACCCACAATGTGATAATCTCACGTGCGGTACAAAGCACATCACCCGGATAAAATGTTTTCAGTTCAGGTGTATCTTCCGGCCAGCCCATTGTACTGAAAGGCCACAGTGCCGAGGAAAACCATGTATCGAGAACATCATCGTCCCGCTCAAAGCCCCCCTTCTCTAACGTTTTAATATAAGGATCAATCTTACCTTTAGCGTTAAATTCCTCTCTAAAACATACATAGATATCATATTCGCCTTCTGTTTCCTTAACTACGGGTATCAAAGGATCTTCGTTCGGGTTTACTTCAAAACGGTCACTTACTCGTACTATACGTATAATGTCATTACCTGGATCTTTACCACTTTTCACATCATCAACATAGTGGTCCCAACCAACAATTTTAAGTAATTCCTCAGTCCAGTTCTTTTCAGTTAAACATACTCTCTTATGCCATATCGGAATACGGTGTCCCCACCAGAGCTGTCTGCTGATGGGCCAGTCGCGGAGGTTTTCCAGCCAGGCCTGGTAGGTTTTGGCGTAGCGGTCGGGGATAAATCGCAGGCGGCCGTCAAGTAATGGTTTTAAGGCCAGGCCGGCTAAGGAGTTCTGCGGCACATTGGTTCCCTCAATTAGCCCATCGCCAAATTTGTCCTTCAAATGCTGGATAGGCTCTTTAACTGCGATATACCACTGGTCAGAAAGATACGGCTCTATGGGCACATGACTGCGATAGCTGTGTCCGACTTCGTGCGAGTATTCGCGAACTTCTTCGAGAAGTTTTTCCTGCCGGAACCATTCTACAATAGCCTCACGCGCCTCGAAACGATCCATATCGAGCAAATTTTGTGCTTCCGGCTCACCGGCATCCTCCCAGCCGTACTTATCGCTAATCGAGCCATCGGGCGCCATAACATTGATTATTTGAAGTCCGTGTCTTTGGCCGATTTCCCAGTCGTCCGGGTCGTGGGCCGGTGTGACTTTCAAAAAGCCTGTGGAAAACCGCGCCTTTTCATCGTCACTGTCGGCATCCGGCAGCACAACGTGCTCATCAGCAATAATCGGGATAATCCTACCCACAATTGGAAGGCGAACTTTTTTACCAATAAGATATTCGGCACGTTTGTCAGACGGATTCATCGCAACAGCAGTGTCGCCAAGCATTGTCTCCGGGCGGGTAGTAGCAACAGTAACATATTCAATCCGCTGGCCAGCGGCGTCAACCGGCTCGATAAGAGGATACCTCAAATACCAGAAATGCCCCTGCACCAGCTCGTGCTCGACTTCATCGTCGGCCAATACCGTCTGGGAGGCGGGGTCCCAGTTGACCAGTCTTTTTCCCCGATAAATCAGCCCGTCTTTAAAGAGTTTGAAAAATGCAGCGCGAACGGCTTTTGCACATACTTCATCCATTGTAAAGCGTGTTCGCTGCCAGTCACAGGAGCAGCCCATCGCTTTCAACTGGCCGATAATGCAGGCCTCATATTCATCCTTCCAGGCCTGAACACGTCCAACAAACTCCTGACGCTCGAAGTCGGTTCGCCGCTTTCCCTCTTCCGAGAGGATTCGCTTTTCGACAACTGTTTGTGTAGCGATACCGGCGTGGTCGGTACCGGGCATCCAGAGGGTGTTGTAATTTTGCATTCGGCGGAAACGAATCAGGACGTCCTGCAGTGTATTATTCAGTGCGTGGCCAAGATGCAGCGGCGCGGTAACATTAGGCGGCGGGATTACAATTGTATAGGACTTCCGGTCTTTGTCGTCACTCGTCAGATTCGGATGAAAATACAAATTAGAAGACCATAATTCACTCGCCTGCCGCTCTATTGTTTTCGGTTCGTAAACTTTCGAGAGTTGTTCGTCCATAACATATCCGGTTTAGATAATCAGCTATAAAAAATTCCGGCGCAACAAGTTGGCCGGAATATTATCCTAATAAAAGCAAACGAAAATGTAAAGCGAACAATTAAGCTCAAACCAGGCATTTTCGCATGCTTTTACGACATATGATTATTTGCTTTTATTGGAGTCTAATCGAGGTTCATTGTCATCAGGAATTCTGCATTGGTCCTTGTCTTGACAAGTCTGCCCTTGAGCAGCTCAATTGCTTCGACAGGATTCAACTCGCTGAGAACCCTTCTGAGCCGATAGACAAGCTGCAGCTCTTTCGGGTCGAGCAGCAGTTCTTCCCGCCTGGTACCGCTTCGGCTGATGTCGATAGCCGGCCAAGTCCTTCTGTCAACAAGACGCCTGTCAAGGTGCAATTCCATATTTCCGGTCGCTTTGAACTCTTCGAAGATAACCTCGTCCATTTTCGAGCCTGTGTCGATTAAAGCAGTTGCGAAAATAGTCAGAGAGCCACCTTCTTCTATATTTCTTGCAGCGCCGAAAAATTTCTTGGGCATCTGCATTGCTCCGGCATCCACACCACCGGTCAGGATTCTGCCGGAGTGAGGCATCTCTGTATTATAAGCACGAGCAAGGCGGGTTATCGAGTCCAGCAGTATTACGACATCTTCGCCGTATTCGACAAGCCGCTTTGCCTTTTCTATTACAACCTCTGCGACCTGACAGTGGCGTGAAGCCGGCTCATCAAACGTAGAGCTTATGACCTCAACGTCCTCAGCGGTTTTCCGCTTCATTTCCGTAACTTCTTCAGGCCGTTCGTCAATCAGAAGGACTATCAATCTGACTTCGGGGTGATTTGCACTCAACGCGTTTGCAATTTTCTGCAGGAGAATCGTCTTGCCGGTCCGCGGCGGAGCAACTATCAGACCACGCTGCCCTTTGCCCACCGGTGTTACTAAATCAATTATCCGCATATTTAATTCTTCCCCCGAAGTCTCGAGTATGAAACGGTCTTCGGGATGTAACGGCGTCAAATCGCTAAATACTATCTTTTCGGCAAGGTTGTCGGGGTCTTCAAAGTTAATCGCTTCAACGCGCAGAAGAGCAAAATACTTTTCCGAATCCTTTGGGGGCCTGATTTGGCCCGATACGAGGTTTCCCGTCCGCAGGCCGAAACGCCTGATTTGAGATGGAGAAACATAGATGTCATCCGACGATGACAGGTAATTGTAATCGGTATTTCGCAGAAATCCGTAACCGTCCGGCAGCACTTCAAGTACGCCTTCGCCGTACATTAGCCCGTTCTGGCGAATACGCTCCTTGAGAATTCTGAAAATTAAATCCTGCTTCTTAAGGGCACTATATTCCGTGATCTTATCGTTTTTAGCAATATCGTGCAGCTCTGCAACGGTAAGTTTCTGCAAATCCGTCAAATACAAGTTGCCTTTCTTAATCCGCTCGTATTTGTCATGGGTGGATTCTTCCTCAGCCTCAGCCTCAGCTTCTTCTTCGGCTTTCCGGGCTTCGTCCTCGGCATCGACAGGCGCAACTTCCTGGGCCTGGGCTGCATCCTGGTTATTCCCTTGCTGTTCGGCTCCGGCCTCGGACTCCACCTGGACGGCTGCCTGCTCTTGCTGCTCCGTAACAGCTTGTTCTTCCATAAGAATATTTTTCTTTTTTGCGCTTTTGCGTTTTTTGCCTGTGCTCTTTACAGCCTTAGCCATCATTACTCCTTTTGTAATTATAAAACTTTAATCGTGCCCCACAAAGCTCATATCCGTAGAATCGGATAGCAGGGACACGATTCTAAAGTCCCGATTTCCCCGGGCTTCCCGCCTGCACTCGCATAACCGGCATTCTCGCTTTCGCAAAAAATCTCGAGGATGCGAATGTAGGAATTAAATAAGATTTGAATTTTGAACAGTTGAAATAAAACCTATATATTAAAAATGGGCAACACTAAAATAATTGTTTTACAGTAAAACCCACTTACCCATTATCCACAATGTAAGAGAAAATTCCAGTGACCTGTTTGGCTATTGCCGAGAAGTCAGAATTGTTTTCTATGATATTATCGGCAAGGCTTGCCTTGTTGTCCAGAGAAATCTGAAAATTTTCTCTAATTTTGATCTGTTTTTTGTCAAAACCCAATTTTTTTGCTCTTTCCCGCCTTAATTTTTGTTCACAATCGACAAAAATTAGCTTGTCGCACTTCTTGTGCCAACCAACTTCCACCAACAACGGCATATCCAGAATGATTGCTTTGACTTGATTTTGGCTCATGGATTGCTCAATAAGCTCCTGAGTTCGCTGCAGGACAAGAGGATGAATTATCCTGTTAAGTGATGCGAGCATATGATCATCAGCAAAGACCACCTTAGCTACTTTCCGACGGTCAATTTTCCCCGAAGAATCCAAAATAGCCTGTCCCAAAAGGCTCACCACTTTTTCTCTGACAGGAGGCTCTTCAAGCAACTCATGAGCAATTCTGTCGGCGTCAATAACCTTACAGCCTAATTTGGCAAACTCAGCAGCAATTGTACTCTTGCCTGAGCCGATACCACCTAAAATGCCAATAACCGGTTTTTCCGCAATCTTACCCACAAGAGACAGTTTAACCGCCCTGTTTTGAGCAGTCAAGTAGAAAGACTCAAAGTAAGAAAAGTAAAACAGAAAGTGAGAAACGAATTATGATATGTGCAATTTGTCAGGTACTTTAATTTCTTCAGTCGCTTTACAGACTGACTGCAGGCCGATCAGCAGATATTTTTTTACTACTGTGTCCCAATCCATATTCTTCGCAAGCTCGTAGCCTGCTTTAAGCATACTTTCAATCTCGGCCTCGTTCTTGGGCAGACGTGAGCATATTTGCATCGCAACTCTTTCGCTTTCGGCGGCTTCTGTCCGGTCTCGCACAGATCGCTCAATCTGCAGTATGTCCTCGATTTCGGCATACTCGCGGGCAGCCAGTTTCGTATAGTCCGCAATGATAGCATTCTTAACGTCTGCTCCTCCTGTTGTGTCCCGCAGGAATCCCAAACACCCACAAACATTAGTAAATACGCATATTCCACCGAAAGTCAGGGGTTCGAGCTGAGCTATGCCAAACGGCTCATAAATGCTCTGGCCAAATTCGACATCGCTGCCTTTGCGGATATCCATAAACTCCATATTCGCCGGCATCTTTTTGCCGCATCTTTTCGGCGCAAAACCGAACTGATTGATGAAAATAATTTTTATATTGCTGCTTCTGGTGTTGAATTCCTGTACAGCAGTATAGTACTCAGCCTCACCGCCTGACAGGTCCGGCCAGCCCTCACGGTGAGCCACAGGCCAATTATATGTCGATTCCATATTGTAGATATCACTGCTGCTGCGCCGTGATACTTCGGTCGAAAGTACAAGTAATACCGCTGTTTTTCCCTGCGTTTTGAATTCTTTTTCCACATGTTCCAGTACACGCAAGTCACGCCACATTCCCTTGCTTTTGACCAATCTTGTAACATGTGTGAAGATAAAATCCGGCTTATAGCCTAAGAGATTCTCACAATACCGCTGGAGTTTCTCCTTCGAAGCAAGCTTTTCCTGAACACTGATTTGATATGATGGGATACCATTATAAACTATATTTATCCTGGCGTTTTCAAATTCCGGCGCAAGGAACCGCAATTCGTCCACCACATAATCGCCCACCGCGTATATATGGTCGCAGTGTTTCGATGCTTCGACAAGAGCATGTTTGAAATAAGTACTCTGGTCGCCAAACACATCGTTGACGAAAATCCCATTATTATGAGCCTGTTTCATAGCATTATAGAACATTGTATCGTGTCCATGATGCTCCTCTACAATGCGTCGCATTGTGGCCACTTCATGAGCATAAAAAACCGTCTTGAAATTACAGGAAGATTCGAGAATAGCCGCCAATGCCGTGGGCATTCCCATAAACTCATGTGAAAAAACAACCGTCGAATCCTTAGCGGCACTTATCGCCTTTAGCACATCAATTGCCACAGGCGCCAACCTGACATATTGTTCATATTCCCACAGATGCTCATGTAAATGGCTTTGAATTCCGAACTGGTCGAACAGGCGTCTTTTGAATTCATTAATGGCACTTTTATCTATAAACCTTACATCTACCAGCACTACCTCAGGTGAGCTTTTTATTCCTGTCTCTTCATCAACAAATAATCTCCTTCCATAAACAATACCTACATTATAATATTGTTCGATCTCACGAAAGGCCGGAGCGTATTCTGTATTGAAATATCCATCAATAGATGAATACAGCACTTTTCCATCATCACCGAGCCGCTCTGATAGTGAGCTTTCAGTGGTGAATAATGGGCCGATAAGGATTGATCTGTCAATGGATTCAAGATAAGATTTGCTTGTGAAGAAGCCCTGCAGAACAGCGCCTATACCACCAACTTTCCCTATTGTCTCATGGGTAACGTGTACTGCTGTCGTCTCATTGGCCATAATAAGTTTCCTTCCAAGTTGTTATGGGGTTCACTCAGGTCGTTACTACCGTTTCTAAATAAAATATAGGAAACAAATTCAGTATGACCAAACCGGGAGGAAATCTAAGGCTGGGTATTTTTTTGCAGACCGAAAAAAACGGTTTAGATTTGCAAATTGAAGGTATTTTTTGGGACCATTTTGGCCGGCTTCGAAAATTTTCTCTAAAAAATCAGCTTATTTCATCTCTCAGAGACTTGATCAAGCCTGAAAGCACAAGCTGTGAAACACCAGCCAATTCCGGCTCATGCATATCGCTAACGGTCATTTTGTCGAGAATTTTCACAGCACGTGCACCATAGGGCGTTATAAGGGCCGCTATTTTCTGGGCTTCATACAATTCACTATCAGCCATCAAGTGAAGATATTTAATGATATATTGCTTCAGCTCTACCTGGCTCACCTCAAATCCAGGTCCGGTCGTCTCATCGGGCTCATCCAGTTCAGTGGCTCCTTGGGGGATATCTCTTTCCTTTAATATGTCAAGTGTAAGCCGATTTGTTTCGTCCAATAGCCGTTTTTCTCTTTCTAGATCGGTCTCATCTACTGGGGCAAGTTTAAGCTCCTCGTCGGGTTCAGAAGCAGGAACGTATAGCTTATTATGGCACGCCGGGCATTTGCCCCATTTGCCGCCGGCACTATCAGCGGCTTCTATCTTTTTCCCACAATAATCACAGTGAAATATTATCGCCATTTTAGCACCTCTTATTTGCTTAGCTGACTGCTGTCCCCTTGCTATTTGTCTTAATCAGTTTTGAAGAAATCAGCAAGATTAAGCTGCTTATTTCCTCGATTTATATTCTGCAACCACTTCGGTAGTTATTCCCCCGCGAGGTGTAAATCGAGAGGTGACCTTCATCCATCGCGGCTTACATATATCCTTCAAATCGTCTAATATATCATTAGTCAGAGACTCGTAAAAAATACCTTTATTGCGGTAGCTTTGCATATAGAATTTAACGCTCTTCAGCTCGATGCAGGACTTATCGGGACAATATTCGATAACAATCTCACCGAAATCCGGCTGGCCTGTTTTTGGGCAGAGGCTGGTAAATTCCGGGCATCTGATTGTTATACAATAGTCCCGCTCAGAGCGGGGATTATCGAATATTTCTATTTCTACCAGTTCGCTCATTACTTGGCCCCTCTTACAAATCCAATCATCGGTAATATAATCAAACGGGCTGCTTATGACAAGTAATAATTTATGTTAGAGAGAAAAAAAGGTTCACATCACAGCACTTATAAAAATCACTTAATTTTTTGCTTTTTGACAGCATCAAGCCAAAGAGGTAAAATTTTATCGATCATGCGCTTTCTTGAACTCAATCTTTATTGCGAAAGCTTCCGGTATGTGAAAAAAAGGATTTCGAATGAAATTCAAGATTACAAACACTGATACAAAAGCGGTAATATTGCTAAGCGGCGGTCTTGATTCAGCGACAACTTTGGCTATAGCCCGCGATGAAGGTTTCGAGTGCTATGCCCTGACCTTTCGGTATGGCCAGCGACATAAGCGGGAAACCGAGGCAGCGAAAAAAATCGCCGGCTCAACGGCAACCGCTGAGCACCGGATAATCAACATTGATTTAGCTCAATTCGGCGACTCAGCCCTGACTGATTTAACGATTGAAGTACCAAAAGACAGGGCCGATTTAGGTAAACATGACCAAATTCCGCTGACTTATGTGCCTGCCCGAAATACGATATTCTTAAGTTATGCACTTGCCTGGGCGGAGGTATTAGGTGCGTTTGATATCTTTATCGGGGTAAATGTAACTGATTACAGCGGCTATCCCGATTGTCGGGGTAAATTTATAGCAGCCTTTGAAAAAACCGCCAATCTTGCCACAGCAGCGGCAATCGAGAATAGAGGCCAATACCATATTCATACCCCGATTATAAATATGACAAAGGCCGAAATCATCCGTACCGGTATAAAACTCGGCGTCGATTTTGCTATGACGCATAGTTGCTACGATCCCGACCAACAAGGCAGAAGCTGCGGCAGATGTGACTCGTGCAGATTAAGATTAAAAGGTTTTGCCGAAGCTGGCCTTAACGACCCAGTCGAATATCAAATCCCGATTGACGACATCGGGACACGAAAGTAATGATAATAAACGAGATATTTTACTCTTTGCAGGGCGAAGGTTTTTTAGCCGGCGTCCCCAGTGTGTTCGTGCGTCTTGCCGGCTGTCCTTTACAATGCAAGTGGTGTGATACAAAATACGCCTGGGACCAAAGAGCTGGAGAAGATCACACCGTTGCTGATATAGTCGAGACTGCTCAACAATGGCACTGTAAGTTTATTGTAATAACCGGCGG
Organism: Planctomycetota bacterium; assembly: GCA_014384025.1. GTDB lineage: Bacteria > Planctomycetota > Phycisphaerae > Sedimentisphaerales > Anaerobacaceae > NIOZ-UU13. The sequence goes on from JACNGQ010000180.1 coordinate 28,050, forward strand.
CGAGCCAATGATAAATCCAGACCTGCCGGAATTAGTGAATGAATTAAAAACCGCCGGTAAACACATAACAATCGAAACGGCAGGAATAGCATATATCCCGGAGTTGCCCTGTGATTTGATGAGTATCAGCCCAAAATTGAGTAACTCTGTTCCGGATGATGCAAAAGCATCTGCTGCTCATAAGGATTCAAGGCTGGATATTGCCGTTCTGCAAGAGTTGATTGATAATTACGAATATCAACTTAAGTTTGTCGTAGATTCACAAGATGATTTGCCTGAAATCCGGCAAACTATCGAGAAAATTGGCAGCGTTAACCTGGAAAAGGTCATGCTGATGCCTCAAGCGGCAACAAGAGATGAACTTTTTGCCAAATCACCAATGGTAGCTGAAATGTGCAGGCAAGCCGGCTTTGCATTTTCCCAGCGTCTGCAGGTTCTGCTCTGGAATAACCAAAAAGGCAAATAACCGGATCCTGCCAAATCCTGTATTTGAAGCGTTTTATCTAAATGTTTGACATATCCTGCCGAGCTTCATATCATATACACTTAATTCAGATGAACTCGATGACGAGGACGAGGCTATGCCTCGTCTTTGTTGCTATTGATTGAAAGGTTGTTTTTTTATGGCAAAACAAAAAGTAACTTTGAAAAATAAGCCGTTCGTACTAATCATCCGTGACGGATGGGGTTACAATCCAAACCCGGATGAAGATGAATATAATGCAATCAAATGCGCTAATACACCTGTAGATGATATGCTGATGGCGGAGTATCCAAACTGTCTTATCCATACAAGCGGCGAGGATGTGGGGCTGCCAAGCGGCACGATGGGCAATAGTGAGGTAGGACATCAAAATATCGGCGCCGGCAGAATCGTACCACAGGAATCCGTAAGAATAAGTCAAACTATTCGCGACGGTTCTTTTTTCGAGAATGAAGAATTCCACAATTTAATAAAATTCGTAAAAAACAATAAGAGCAAAATGCACATTATGGGGCTGTGCAGTGATATTGGAGTGCATTCACTGCTGGACCATCTGTACGGCCTGCTTGAGCTGGCTAAAAGAAACAACGTAAAGGATGTTTTTATTCATGCCTTTACCGATGGGCGCGATTCACCGCCAGACAGCGGCGCAGGATATATAGACGATATTGGAAAAAAGGCACGGGAAATTGGCGTAGGCAAAATCGCAACCGTAATGGGCAGATTCTACGCGATGGACCGCGACAGCCGATGGGACCGTGTACAACAAGCTTACGAATGTATGAGGATAGGCAAGGGGAACAAAGCCGCCAACGCTGCAGAGGCAGTTGCACAAAGTTATGAAAAAGAAGTAACCGATGAGTTTATAGAGCCGACGTGTATTGTCAATGAAGACAATGAACCGATAGCCACCATCGATGATGGTGACGGCGTGATATTCTTCAACTTCCGCGGCGACAGGCCCCGCGAAATTACACGTGCGTTCGTTGACCCGAACTTCAAAGAATTTGCCAGAACAATCAGGTCGGACTTATATTTCGTCTGTACGACCGAATACGACGCCACGATACCTGCGAAGGTGGCATTTCCAAAACTGCCGAAGATGAAAAACATATTAGGGGCATACTGGGGTTCTCTTGGTCTGAAACAGTTTCGCTGTGCAGAGACGGAAAAATACGCTCATGTTACTTTCTTTTTCAATGACTATACCGAAAAACCGTTTCCCGGGGAAGACAGGCAAATTGTCCCTTCGCCGCGAATTCGAACCTACGACCTAAAACCTGAAATGAGTGCCTACGAAGTTACCGAGGTTGTAATGGAAAGACTTGATTCCGACAAATACGATGTGATGGTTATCAATTTTGCCAATCCGGATATGGTAGGCCACACAGGCATATTGTCAGCAGCGATTAAAGCGGCCGAGGCTGTGGATGGATGCGTTGGCAGGATATTGGATAAGGTCAAGGCTCTTGGCGGGTCGGCAATAATCACCGCCGACCACGGCAATTTCGAAAAAATGATAGACGGCAGCCCGGACAAACCGCATACCGCTCATACCATTGGCGACGTACCGCTGGTTATATTCGACGAACGCTATAAAAACAACAAGCTCCGCGAAGGCGGCAAATTAGCCGACATAGGCCCTACAATGCTGGAGATGATGCAACTGCCGCAACCTGAGGAAATGACAGGTAAAAGCTTACTTGAAAGGTAGCAGCCAAAGCGATCGGAAAGTTGATGAGGAAAGGGGATATATCATGCCAGAATTATTTCCAGAGATGATAAGGGCACTACCTGAGGCAGATATTCCAATTGACGGATTAAAGGGATATATTTTACAATCAGACAACCACCAAATCCTATTCATGAAGTGTGATGAGGATGCTGAAGTTCCAGAACACTCCCACGAAAGCCACTGGAGCGTAGTTATGGAAGGCAAGATAAATCTAACAATAGATGGAGTCAAACAAAGTTATACCAAAGGCGACTGCTTTTTTATCCCCAAGGGTGCAAAACATTCAGCGAAGATTTATGCGGGTTACACTGACATTACATTTTTTAATGAAAAGGACCGTTACAAACTAAAATAGAATTTATAAGTGCTGGCTAAACTAACGGTGAAAAACTATGGGACAGATAGTTGTCCTTGACCAGAATATGATTAATATGATTGCAGCCGGTGAGGTTATAGAACGGCCTGCCAGCGTGGTCAAGGAACTAATGGAAAACAGTATCGATTCGGGGGCAACAAAAATAAAGGTGTCCATCGAAGACGGAGGCCGAAAACTGATCTCGATTACAGATAACGGCTGCGGAATGGACGGCGAAGACCTGGCCAGGGCATTTGAGCCACACACCACGAGTAAAATCAAAACCAGTTCAGACTTGCAGGGCATCTCAACGCTTGGTTTTAGAGGCGAGGCATTGGCAAGTATCGCTTCGGTCTCACAAGTAAAGTGTACGAGCAGAACGAAGGGCCAGAGCGGCGCCAACTGCATTGAGATAGATTGCGGCAACAAGAGCGACATCAGCCCCGCCAGCGCAGATTACGGTACAACAATCCAGGTCAGAGACATTTTCTATAAGTTACCGGCCCGGAGGAAATTCTTAAGAACAGCCAACACAGAAATGGGCCATATCGCCGAACAATTCAAACGCATTGCATTAGCAAACGGCAATCTGGATTTGACGCTGATACATAACAGTAGAGAGCTTTACAGGCTTTCAGATAAAGAGCATCTTCACCAGCGCATAGCGGAACTATCCCCAATACCTTCGAGCGGGATTTCTGAAAATCTGATTGAGGCCGAAAGTAATGAAAAAAGTTTACATATCCTTGCCTTGATGGGCAAACCGAGCATCTCAAGAACAAGCAATAAGTTTCAATATGTATTTCTAAACGGCCGATTCATCCGGGACAAATTCATTTCGCATGCAATCAAAGAGGCATATCGCGGCCTTCTGGAACCGAACAGATTCCCTGTCGTTTTTCTGTTTATCCAAATGCCCTATGAAGACTACGACGTGAACGTACACCCGACCAAGAGCGAAGTGCGTTTTTATAACTCCAATCTGGTTCATTCGCAAATCCTTGGCTGTCTTCGGGAAAAGCTTTTAGGCACAGACCTCCAGAGTCATGCAGTACTGCCAACTGCAACTGGTTCGCTCGAAATGCAGGGAATCCCGGCCCCGGGCCATAGAAGGGAGGCAATTTCCGATGCCATGGCTGAATTTTTCAAAAAGCACCGACCGGTTCAAACCCAACAACAATTCAGCTATAAACCAAAACAGCAAATTGTAGCGCTTCGCCCTTTGGCCGGACAGACACCCGAAAGCCACACAGGGGCGGCTATGGTTTCGGCTTTTACTCAAACGAGCCAGCCGGTGCCGGAGGTTCGCTCGGAACAAAGAAAATTCATACAAATACACGACAGCTTTATCGTCGTGCAGACCGATGAGGGATTCGTAATTATCGACCAGCATGCACTGCATGAGCGGATAATTTACGAAGATTTGTGCAAGCGAATACGAAAAAGCAAACTCGAATCGCAGAAACTGCTGATACCCGAAAGCTTCAATGTTACCCCCTCTGACGCTGATTTGCTTAACACTAATGCCGAACTGCTCGAAAAGTTGGGAATTGAGGTTGTACCGTTCGGTCCCAGGGCCATGGCCATCCAAGCTTTTCCGACTTTATTGACCAAGGCCAACCCACTTGATTTTGTCCAGGATTTAATTGACCTACTCGGCCGTAAGGACATAAACCTTGACGGCGAAAGGCTGCTCGATGAGGTTTTGAATATGGCAGCATGCAAGGCGGCAATCAAGGCCGGCCAAAGATTAACGGACATCGAAATAGAACACTTGCTCCTGGATAAAGTAAACACCGAATCCGCAAGCCGCTGTCCACATGGCAGGCCCACCACGATAAAATTTTCAATAAGTGATTTGGAAAAACAATTTAAGAGGACCTGATGAATAAGTGGTGGTGGCTACTATTAATATTCACATGCTGGAGTGCCGCAGGATTTGCCATATTCGATATCCAACAGAGGCAAGACTGTGACGATACCCCCCTGCCGACGAGGGCCGACAGAATTGTATCTTTAGCTCCAAATCTCACGGAAATTCTTTTTGCGCTCGGACTGGAGAAAGAAATAGTGCGAGTTACACTTTACAGTGATTATCCTCCGGCAGCGGCAAAAAAGCCAAAGGCCGGTACATTCTGGCAGCCGAACATCGAAGCTATAATATCGGCCAGGCCCGACCTGATAGTTACACTTGGATTCGAACAGCAGAAAAACCTTGCTGAGCGGCTCAAACGTATCAACTATAACTGCCTGACAGTGAACATTGAAAAGGTAAATGACCTTTATGAGGCTTTTGAGACAATCGGCGTAGCCACCGGTAAACAGCACCAGGCAAATGGACTGGTAACCAACATCAGGGACAATTTGGACAAACTCTCGGCTTTGGTTGGAACGGAGGCAAAAGTCAGAGTGCTCTGGGTCGTCCAGAGAGAGCCGTTACGAGTGGCCGGGCGCGATACGTTTGTGAATGAAATGATTGAATTGGCCGGCGGAGAAAATGCTATTGGCCCGACATTACATAAATACCCTCCAATCGGAGCAGAGCAGGTCATTGTCTGTGGCGCTGATGTCATCATCGAACCATCAATGCAGCAGAAAAACCTGGCTGCCCAGCAAAATACAGCACTGAAATATTGGAGTAAGTTTGAAAACGTACCGGCAGTGGCTAATGAGCGGATTTACATCATACAAGGTGATATCGTCTCGCGACTTAGCCCACGACTGTACGAGGGAATCGAAACTATCGCCCAATGCTTAAGACCTGAGCTTTTTGAGAATTGAAGCAATGAAGGAATTGCTGACACCAAAAAAGTTAGTCATAAGGACTGTATCGGCCCTTACCGTGCTCGCAGTGGTGATGTTCACCTGCTCTCTGATTGGTACCGAGAGCATTTCGCTTAAAGCAGTATTCGGGGGTGCAGATATACAGGAATCAGTAAATCCAGACTATGAAATATTCGTTAAGGTCAGGCTTCCTCGAATTATTCTCGCCTGCCTTGTCGGAGCGGCGCTGGCATGTTCGGGTGTGGTTTTCCAGGCACTTTTGCGTAATCCCCTTGCTGACCCATATATATTAGGAATATCGAGCGGCGCGGGCTTAGGAGTAATTATCGCAGTTATCAGCGGTCTGGACTGGATGCTTTTGGGGCGCTCACCGATAGCATTTTTCGCATTCGCAGGGGCATTAGGAACAATTTGGCTTGTATGGTTCATCGGCCGCCTGACGGGAAAGTTTCACGTAACCGGCCTGCTGCTCGCAGGAGTTGTGGTCAACGCCTTCTTTTCGGCTGTTATTATGTTCCTGACATCAATCGCAAAAAGCCAACAGGTTTATTCAACGATATTCTGGTTGATGGGGAATATAACGGAGGAAGATTTTCTTGTACTGTGGCTCGGAGCCGGATTTGTAGTCACAGGGATATTAGCGTTATTCTACATAAGTCCACAGTTAAACGCTCTTAGCTTCGGTGAGGAAGATGCCAGAAGTATGGGCGTAAACATCGCCAGAACTCAGCTAATCGCTTTTGGGATTGCAGCGGCCATAACAGCCATCGCAGTCAGTTTGAGCGGGCTGATAGGATTTGTCGGTCTGCTCGTACCGCACGCAGTCCGGCTGATATTCGGCCCCGACCATCGTCAACTGCTCCCTCTAAGCGGTATCTTCGGGGCGATATTCCTGGTAATCGCTGATACACTGGCACGGGTTATCATCGCTCCGGCACAGTTGCCTGTTGGAGTGGTAACAGCCATCCTCGGCGGGCCGTTTTTCCTGGTCCTTTTAGTCAAATACAGTAGAAAAGTCAGTTGGTTAAGATGAGCGCTATTATTGAGGTTAAAAATCTAAGCTTCGGTTATACACCGCAAAACACGATTTTGAAAGACATCAGCTTCGAAATCAAAGCGGGGACATTCCTGGCAATAGCCGGTCCCAATGGAGCCGGAAAGAGCACACTGCTTAACCTGCTGTGCAGAGCACTAAAACCAAAATCGGGAACCATAAAAATTGACGCGATACCAATAGAATCATACAACTGGGAAGCTCTTGCCGGAAAAGTGGCAGTCGTCAGGCAGGAATTTGTGCCGGTATTCGGCTTTTCTGTAATAGAAACGGTTTTAATGGCAAGAACGCCATATTTCGGAACATTCGGGTTCGAGAACAAAACAGACAAACAGATAGTTAACGAAGCGCTCGAGGCGACCGACACGGCTCAGTTTGCCTCGCGTCCCCTTGGAAGCCTCAGCGGTGGTGAGCGGCAGCGGGTTTTTATCGCAAGGGCGCTTGCGGCAAACAGCCCTGTTTTGCTTTTAGACGAGCCTACGAGCTTTCTGGATTTGAAACATCAGGTTGGCATATATGACTTGCTCAAAAGCACACAACTGGAACAAGGCAAGACGATTGTGTCTATAACGCACGATATCAACCTGGCAGCTCAATATTGTGACCAAATTTTACTTCTTGGCGCCGATGGCAATTATCATATCGGCGAAACTAAAGATGTTTTTTCCACTGAGCAAATAGAGAAAGTTTTCGGGGTCCGGACATTCGTAGGCAGCCTCGGCAAGGAAAATTTCTTTATTCCGCTGGGAAAATTTGCAAAAGACAGCGGTCAAATCACCGATAAACATATATAAAAACAATGGGTGGCTGACGTAACCACTTATTTATTAAGACGTTACGGCTTTTCAAGCAAATTATCTTGAACAATCTTATTGTACTGGCTATACTTTTGCCGCTCGAACAGCAGCCTTTGGATAAAACAAATACTATACATAATACACTTTAAGGTGTTATAATAAGATTTTGTAGAAACTGTAAAATTAGCAGTAAGAAAGGTAAACCATCAAGTGGCACAAAAACGCAAAAAAGCATCAAGAGCAAAAGTGAGTTCTACACGGACAAAGAAACGCTCGTTGAGTTCAGCCGATATGAAGCATTTTAGGCTAATACTTTTGGAAAAGCGCAGGGAAATCCTGAATAACGTAAACGATATTGAAGGTGAAGCCCTGAAGAAATCCCGAATGGATGCAAGCGGTGACTTGTCAAGTATGCCAATCCATATGGCGGATATCGGAACCGATAACTACGAACAGGAATTTGCTTTGGAACTGATGGACGGTGAAAGGAAAATGCTCAGAGAAATCGATGAAGCACTCGGACGTATCGAAAAGCAAACTTATGGCATCTGCGAAGCCACCGGCAAGTTGATACGGAAGGCCCGCCTTGAAGCTCAGCCATGGGCCAAGTATTGTGTCGAGTATGCACGAATGCTGGAACAGGGCCTCGTGCAAGAATAATAAATATAACAATTTATATTAATATGAAACACAGATGTCCTGTCTGCAACAAAATCGTTCAAGGAACAATTCAAGGACGTTCTAAAAAAGCCATATTCTTTCCCTTCTGCTCGAAACGGTGCAAGTTTATAGATTTGGGCGCGTGGCTGGATTCCGAATATACATTAGTTTCCAGACTACAATCACAAGATTCAGACGAACCATCCGGCACATCCTCCGAAGGCGCCTCTGATAAGCACTAAACAACAGCACAATAACAAAATCTTATGAAATCTGTTGAAACCTACCGATAATACGTTATAAATATTTCCGGTTATTCTTCACCAGACCAATATCGATTGTAACCTTTTATGAAGGAATCAAAATGGTCAGCGAAAATAATTCCTCAATAGTTTTCGAAGGACTTCTTTTTCCGAAAATATTCCGCACTTTCAGAATGGCTATTCAGCCAACCAAATTGATAATTATTTTTTCCGCACTGATCATTATATGCCTGGCCGGCTGGATTATGGACCACAGCGAAACAGTAGCCTGCAAGCGAAACACTAAGGGGAAAATAATAGAAACAGAGTTACAAATTTATATGGCCAATCAAAGCCAAATACATAAATACATCGAAACAAACCGGGGAAAAAGTCGTGGTACGGGAGTATTTTCCACACTTTGGCATTTCACGGCCGCAACATTCCAGGCTTCAGTAGATTCGGTATTTGAATTAAAAATCAAGGGTGTCGGGAAAAATATCAAAGAATATTTCAAGGCGGCAGGATGGGCGTTAAGGCACCACTTTATTTATTGTATAATCTTTTTTGTAATATACCTTTGTGTAATTTCCATCGCCGGCGGAGCTATCTGCCGAATCGCCGCACTTCAGTTTGCCCGTGGTGAAAAACCAGGTCTGACCGAAGCACTTCGATTCAGTACACAAAGGTTCACAAGTTTTTTTCTCGCCCCATTGACACCCATAGGGATAATCATCGTTCCAGTATTATTCATCTTTATCCTCGGCCTGATAGGCAATATTCCCTGGGTTGGTGAGCTGATAATAGGTATCTCAATGCCGTTAGCTTTGATCGCAGGGGCACTTATCACGGTCGTGTTAATAGGGATGTTCGCAGGATTCAACCTGATGTTCCCCGCTGTAGCATACGACGGCTCCGACTGTTTTGATTCGATAAGCCGTTCCTTTAGTTATGTCTATGCAAAACCCTGGCGAATGGGTTTTTACACAACAATAGCCGCTGTATATGGCGCAATTAGTTATACATTTGTCCGCCTCTTCTCATTTATACTGCTATTCGCGACACACCTTTTTCTGGAACTTGGTATCTTGGTGAAAATCGAAAATGTCAGTAAGCTTACAGCAATCTGGCCCAAACCGACACTTACGAAATTGATTGACTATTCAGATATAGCAACAACCAACTGGACCGAATCAATAGCGGCCTTTTTGGTGTACTTATTTTTGCTGGCCGTTGTTGGTTTAGTAGTTTCTTTCATAATAAGCTTTTATTTCTCTGCCAATACCATAATCTACTCGCTTATGCGCTATAAAGTAGACAATACAGCTATTGAGGATATGTATACATATTTCGATGAAACAGAAATCGAGCCCGTCATAACAGATTCTAAGACCGAACAAAACCCACCGGTTTAATCATCTGAATCCTCAACAATCACCTTATTCAATAACATTTTTGTTCCGAAAATAAATGTTAAATTCCGAGATTCTTTTGAATTCCGGTTTTTTTTCTTCCGATTAACCTTAAAAAGTGGATTTGTACCAATTGGCTACGTTTTGGTTCAGAGTACGTCAGATAAAATCGTCGTATAGAGGAATATGATCGAGATAGACATAAATCACAGACCAAACAAAAAGAACAAATATCCAGTAGAATCTCCAGCTTCCCTACCGGCATGGCTGCTGCGTTACCGTAGGCCTTTGATTATGCTTGCTCATATAACCGCTTTCGCTTCTTCTTTGATGCTATCCTTCCTAGTGATACATAATATGAATTTTGAAAAACCTGGCTGGGTAGATATATATCCAACGTTGTTACTGTTTTTTCTTATTGTAAAGCTGTCTGTATTCGGGTTTTTCAAACAATATCGGGGTTGGTGGCGCTACGTTGGGATTTCCGATCTTCGCGGGATATTGTGGGCTTCATTCGTAAGTACATTAATTATCGTCTTTGTATGGTTTGTAACAGCCAACATCGAAGCCGTTCGTGCAAATATACCCCCGGACCTTCACAGACCCGCCGAAGGTGTATGTATAGCCGACATGTTCGCCACCATTGTGCTGCTAAGTGGATTACGAATAATAATACGTCTATACTATGAGGAATTTCGAACTTCAGAAGCAGGCCGAATGAAACGCTTTGTTATAGTCGGTGCAGGCAATGCAGGAGAAGCACTGCTTCGAGAAATGCACCGTATGACCGTGGCCGAGTATGAAGTTGTCGGCTTTATTGATGATGACCCAGCTAAAAAAGGCACAAATATTCATGGAATACCTGTCCTTGGCGATGTTGAGCAACTGCCGCAGGTATGTCAGGAGCGAAACATCGAAGAAATTGCCATTGCAATACCATCGGCGAGTCATCAGCAGCTCAGACGTGTAATCCAGGTATGTGAAGGTACAAAGATCCGCTTCCGTACCGTACCGTCAATTACGGATATAGCCTCGGGCAAGTTTCGTGTCTCCCAGATTCGAGATGTTGATATCAATGATTTGTTAGGCAGAGAAGCTGTGCAGCTTGATCTGGACCTTATAGAAAACTTTGCACGAGACAAAATAATTCTGGTTACCGGCGCCGGCGGTTCCATCGGTTCGGAAATGTGCAGACAGCTATGCAATTTCAATCCGAAGCTGCTTTTGCTTGTCGAGCAGGCGGAAAATCCACTATTCTATATCGAGCGTGAATTGTGCACACAATTTCCCGCAGTCTCCATAAAAGCGATTATTTGTGACATTACCGACAGAGGCCGAGTGTGCGAAATTTTCGAAAATTATAAACCGCAGGTCGTTATTCACGCCGCTGCCCATAAGCACGTACCTTTGATGGAGCTTAATGCCGGCGAAGCCATCAAGAACAATATTATTGGTACACAAACCGTCGCCGATGCGGCAGATAATAACAAAACGACTAACTTCGTAATGATCAGCACCGACAAAGCCGTTAACCCGACCAGTATAATGGGCTCATCAAAGCGAATTGCGGAAATGTATATCCAGGACCTTAACAGAACCAGTAAAACTCACTTTGTAACTGTTCGCTTTGGTAACGTGCTTGGCTCTGACGGTTCAGTTGTACCTATCTTCAAAAAACAAATAGCCCGGGGCGGCCCGGTGACTGTTACACATCCAGAAATGAAACGCTATTTTATGACCATACCCGAGGCAAGCCAACTCGTGCTTCAGGCGGCGACAATGGGAAAAGGCGGGGAAATCTTCGTCCTTGATATGGGCGAGCCTGTTAAAATCGTGGACCTAGCTAGAGAACTAATTACACTCAGCGGATTCAAACCCAAGGAAGACATTGCAGAGCCAGACATTGCAGAGGATGAAATTGAAATAGTATTTACTGGTCCTAGACCCGGCGAGAAGCTCTTTGAGGAACTGCGAATAGAAGGCGAAGACATGCAGCGTACGAGGCATCCCAAAATCAGCATATGGAATAATATTCCGATGGACCGTTATAGGCTTTGGGCCGGTATAAACGAATTGATAAATATCGCGAAAGCACAAAACCACAGCCAAATAATTGAAAAAATCAAGGAACTCATACCGGAATATATTGGCCGGACTACTACCTCCACAGAACCCGCCAATACTTAAGACCCCCCCCAAAAAAAGGAGCTAACAACTTGTACTCTTATGCGCTTATGTTCTACTATGGTATCCTCTTGTCGGTCAGTTTACTTGGTCTATCAAGCAGCATAAACGAATCTAAATCTTCCATCATCCCCTGACGGTTAAGACGAAGAGTCCGTCGGTGTCTTCTGTGCCCTTCGGCCGCAGTTTCACCCATCTGATCATAAGACCTGCACCCTAATGGTACTAAAAACAAAGCACACAAAATAACAACTTGTATTACCTTCCAAGCAGAAATGCTTTTCATCATAATTCCCTCTTTGAAATCCTACATCATGGCTACAGTTATCGGGCGGGTCTTATTTATAAGCCAGCCTGTGTCTTTATTATTTAAAGGGCAAAAAACATACCCCTAACTCGTTACATTATAACAGCCGCCAATGCCGTTGTCAAGCCCATTGCCAATTTCCTGCCCCTATAACATGCAATATTTCCCACTTATAGTGCTTCCAACTGGATTTTCTGCTTATTTTCTAATCTGACCAATACAAAAATGCCACTTTACACGGAAAATAATCACCCATGGAAATACCAGAAAAAGTCTTGTTCTGGCCCACAAAACGGCTTTTATTCTGAAATTGCCCCTCTTATATGCCGATAAGCCTCGTAATCAAGTGGAATACGATATAAGACCGGACGAAACCGGAAAAGAACGACTCTGAAGCTTACTTTTTAGCATGAGCTGAGAGATTAAGGAACGTCACTCACAAGTGAGCTTGACTATACTTGAACTTGTAATGAACGCGAGCAGGGGACACACGGCTATGGCAGATAACAACCGTAGCAACAACACAATAATATGAAAAACAAGACAATGGCAGCCAAGAAACACAAAAAAAAGTCCACGTTAGAGGAAAAGGACAAAGAACAAACGCATGAGTTGGAAAAGGCTAATGAAAAGCTCCAACTGGAAATGAACCAGCATGAACGAGTGGAGGAGACACTTGCGCATAAGGAAAACCTGTTACAGATGATTATAAGTGCCACCGGTGAGGCAATGATATTAATCGGAAATGATGGATTAATAACCCTGTTCAATCCAGCGGCAGAAGAGATGTTTGGCTTCAAGAAAGAAGACATGCTCGGTCAACCTCTCGACCATTTGATGCCCGAGCAATACAGGCACCATCACAGTCAATATGTACAAAGCTATTTCGCCACAGGAAAGCCCGACGGGATAATCGGTAATACGGTCGAGCTACCGGCCTTACGAAGTGACGGGCATATATTCCCGATGGAAATGTCTCTTTCGGCCGGCTCGCTCGGCGACAAACAGTTTGTAATTGCTGTCGCCCGGGACATCACCGAACGCAAACAAACCGAGATATGTCAGGATGAACTGCTCAAGAAAGTAGATAATATTAATAAAGAACTAAAGGATTTCGTATCTATAGTCTCGCATGATTTGAAGGCACCGCTGCGTGGGATTAAGACCTTAGCCAACTGGATATTATCCGACTGTTCGGACAGGCTTGATGACCAGGCCAAAGAACATATAAATTTGCTTCTGGAACGCGTCGAGCGAATGTACAACCTGATTGAAGGCGCCCTTCAATATTCAAGAGCCGGCCAGGCAGAGGAAAAACAAGCCCATGTCGATCTTAATAACTTTGTCCCGGAAATTATAAATATGGTCGCCCCGCCGGAAAACATTACAGTTACAATCGAAAACGAACTGCCTGTTATTGATTGTGAAGAAACTCACATAATGCAACTTCTCCAGAATCTGCTCAGTAACGCTATAAAGTATATGGACAAACCACAGGGCTGGATAAAAGTCGGCTGCGTCGAACAGGACGGCTTCTGGAAATTTAGTGTCGCTGATAATGGTCCGGGCATAGAAGAAAAACACTTCGAAAGAATCTTCAAAATATTCCAGGCATTGCCGACCTCTCCTGATTTCGAAGGGACGGGCATCGGGCTCACAGTGGCAAAAAAAATTGTAGAATTATATGAAGGCAGAATCTGGATCGAATCAAAAGTCGGCGAAGGAAGCACCTTCTTCTTTACATTGCCAAAACAGAAAACGGAAGCCAAGAAATGAGAAGTTCCAAGCCAATATTACTCGTTAAAGATGACAATGTGGATATCATGACTGTCAAGCGTATTTGACTTTAAGCAAACTACCGTCGAATGGGGATTAATATTATGGAAAACACAAGATATAAAGTTCTGTTCATCGAAGACAACAAGCTCGATCAGATGGCTTTTAAGCGATTTGTGGACGAGAATGACATCTCTTACGATTACACAATTGCCGGCTCTGTTAAAGAAGCCCTGCAAGTATTGAATTGCAACCAATTCGATATTGTAATTACTGATCATGAACTCGGAGACGGTACAGCTTTTGAAATCCTGAAGTCAGTTAAGGATATTCCGGTTATAGTCGTAACCGGAGCCGGTGATGAGGATACGGCCATCAAGGCCTGGAAAGACGGCGCTTATGATTATCTGATAAAAGACCTCGACCAAAACTATCTCAAAGCCATCACGATAACCGTCGAAAACGCCATAAGTCACAAGAAGGCAAACAAGAAACTCCAATTGCTCTCGGGCGCTGTTATGAGCACCGATGACAGTATCTATATTGCCGATATGCAGGGAAATATTATCTTTGTTAATAAGGCATTTTGCAAAACATACGGGTATAAGGAAGATGAGATTTTAGGGAAAAACAACACTGTCCTCTGGATAGGAAAACACCAAACCGAAAATACCAGAAGTGTTTTCCAGACACGAACTGTTGGAAGCTCCTGGGAAGTTGGCTTCTACCACAAACGGAAAGACGACAGCGTATTTCCAATCTCCCTTTCCAGGTCAACCATTAAAGATTCGAACGGGAACGAAGTTGCGATTGTCGGCGTATCTCGCGACATATCCGAGCGAATACTAATAGAAGATGAACTCAGGACCGAAAACCAGAATTTGAAGAACCAAATCAGGGAACTGGAAAAAAGACTCGGGATAGAACATAGCTGTACGGCCACCGATGCTTAGCACCTTGAGATCCTCCAGTTTTGTCAGCGATATGGCAGTTACAGAAAAAACCGAAGAAACGAAAAGGAATTCCAGGATTTTGGATACATAACAGCCCATGATTGATATTTATCTATCAATCGTTCGATAAAAGCTCAACAAAATCGAGTAAATATCTTTTCTCCTACCGTAACTGTTACTTCTAACCATTAAGCAAAATATTTTCAGCCAACCCTCTATATAATAAATTTTCGTAACTGGTCCCATATAGCAAGAAGATTTGAATTGACAGCGAGGCATTAAAGAGTTTTAATTTTTTGTCGATATGTCGAGTCGTGCATATCCAAAGAAATATTTTTTTGGAAATAAATCAGATGGACAAAAAAGAAGAATTATTGAATGCCATTTTCAAAGTCATCAACAAAGTACAAGCTTCAGAGGACAAAAAAAGATTAACGTGCTCCGAGGCCTTCGAGCTGGCCAACAAATACGATGTGGAAATTATTGAAATAGGACGTATGTGTAATCAGCATAATATCAAAATCAGTAAATGTCAGTTCGGTTGTTTTTAAATAACACCGGAGAGGACAAGAATATGAAGAAATTAAAAGCAAAATTCAAGCTCTGGCTCAGTACCAGAGACATTGAAGGGGTTTTCGGCGACGGCAAATGGCGTCTGCTCAAAGCAATCGAAAACACTGGCTCATTAACTGAAGCCAGTGAATCACTCAGGATAAGCTATCGAAAGGCATGGGGTGACCTTAACAAGGCGCAGGAAGCTTTGAATGAATCCTTAGTCGAAAAACATCGAGGTGGTATCCAAAGAGGCCAGAGCACTTTAACCAAACAAGGTAAAAAATGGCTAAAAGCTTACACGGGATTTCACCGCGACATCGAAAAAGCCGTTGATAAAGCTTATGAAAAACATATAAGGAAAATTGCAGAATGAGCAGGACGCCAAAAATCATACTAATTCTTGCAGCTTTGAGTTCTCTGGGTCTGATATGGATCATTGCTCAAGATTCACCGCCTTCGAACCATGTGGAACATGAGTCTGAGCAGTTAATCATCTTTCACGCAGGCAGCCTCGCGGTTCCTTTTAAAGAGATTTCGGAAGAATTTAAAGCCAGGCACCCTGCCGTAAAAATTACTCTTGAAGCAGCAGGTAGTCGAATATGCGCTCGAAAAATTTCGGACTTAAAAAGGCCATGTGACGTTATGGCTTCAGCGGACTATACTGTAATTGACAATCTTCTGATTCCCGATCATGCCGACTGGAATATAAAATTTGCAAGCAATGAAATGTCAATCGTTTATGTCGAGGGTTCCAAGCAGGCAAATAACATCAATCAAGAAAATTGGTTCGATATTTTGCTTCAAAAAGACGTAGCCTTCGGCAGATCCGACCCAAATTCAGATCCCTGTGGCTACCGAGCACTGCTTGTAACGATTCTTGCTGAAAAATTCTATAATAGGCCTGGCCTTGTTGATGCAATTAAGTCAAAGGACCAACAATACATTCGCCCCAAGGAAGTTGATTTATTGGCACTTTTGGAAACAGGCGTGATTGATTATATCTTCTTATATAGAAGTGTAGCTGTGCAACACAACCTTAAATATTTAGTGCTGCCCGATGAAATTAATCTAAAGAAAGCGGATTTGTCTGATTTTTACAAAACCGCTTCAGTGAGTTTGACTGACAAACAGCCAGGTACATTTATTTCTAAAGCAGGTGAGCCAATAATATACGGCGTTACAATACCCAAAAATGCGTCAAACCGTAAGCTTGCTATGACCTTCTTAACCTTTCTGCTCGATGCTGATTCGGGCGGGGCCATTCTCGAAAAGAACGGACAAAGTTTTGTGGTTCCTTCAACAACTGAAACTTTTAATAAATTGCCGGAGTCTTTGAAAATGTTCGCTCTTCCGGGAAGCGTAAAATGAAAACTGAAACATTGAAAAGAAAATACGAGCCTCTATCACTGTTATTTGCAGCATTTGGCGGTGTCGTGCTGCTGTTTATTATCGCCCCATTGATAAGTATGTTTCTAAATTGTTCGCTGCTGGAGCTTGCAGAAACAGCAAAAGACCCGGAAGTTCGAGGCAGTATCTGGCTTACGTTATTGACATCGATGGCGGCAACAACAATTTTTGCTATCGCTGCTATTCCTTTTTCATACCTTCTGGCCAGAAAGCAATTTCCGTTAAAGGGACTTGTCAGCGGCATCATTGACCTTCCGATTGTCATACCGCATTCAGCAGCTGGGATAGCCTTGCTGAGTGTTGTTTCCCGCGGTACTTTCCTTGGACAAGCTGCAGATAAGATGGGCTTTAGCTTTGTCGGAAGTAGTGTGGGCATCATGCTTGCAATGGCATTTGTCAGCATCCCTTTTCTTATCAATTCTGCCCGGGATGGATTTCTATCTGTCCCTGTTCGTCTTGAGAAAGCAGCTCTAAGTCTCGGAGCAAGCCCTTTTAGGGTATTTTTCACCATCTCGGTTCCATTGGCGTCAAGATCAATCGTCTCCGGCTTGATTTTAATGTGGGCACGCGGAATGAGCGAATTTGGTGCCGTTTTGATTATCGCCTACCATCCGATGATTACACCTGTCTTGATATATGAACGCTTCGGAGCTTTTGGTTTAAAATATGCTCGTCCGGTAGCCGTTCTTTTTGTTTCCGTATGTCTGGTATTTTTCATTATATTGCGGCTTTTAGTAAGAGGTAAAGATGCTGCTCACCGTTAGGGATATTTCAAAGGCATTCAGCGGCTTTGAGATAAAGAATGTTTCCTTCGATGTCCAGCCGGGCTGGTACTTTGTTCTGCTCGGTGCTTCAGGCGTAGGGAAAAGTTTGCTGCTCGAGATTATAGCAGGCCTTACTCGCCCGGACGCCGGACAAATATTTCTAAACGGAAAAGATATCACCAGCGAAAAGATTCAGAAGCGTAAAATTGGCCTGGTGTTTCAGCACAACACACTATTCCCGCACATGACGGTTTATGATAATATCGCATATCCACTTCGCAGCGGACACACAAAATCTCAAATCTCAAAACGAGTAGCCCAGCTCGCAGAAAATTTTGGAGTCACCAACTTACTCAATCGCAAATCCCAAACGCTCTCTGGTGGAGAATCCCAGCGTGTCTCTCTTGCCAGAACAGTGGCGAGTGAACCGGATTGCCTGCTTTTGGACGAACCGATATGCTCACTTGATGCTACATCCCGACCTCAGATACGTACACTTTTACGAAGGATTAATGCCAACGGCCAGACGATAATACACGTAACACATGATTATACCGAAGCAGTTTCCTTAGGCACTCATATCGCCGTTATGGAAAGAGGAATAATTGCACAGACAGGAAAAGTCGAAGATATTTTTCAGCACCCCAAATCCGAATTCATCGCCCGATTTATCGGTATTAGAAATTTCTTTAAGGGCCATCTGGAACAACCATACCACCAGTCAGGTCTAAAACTGTTTAGAACAGGAAGCCTTGATTTTTCAGTCCTGACAGACAGGCTCGCAGGTAACGGCTTTGTTTGTATTCGAAGCGAAGATGTCACAATTAGCAATCTTGACCCAATGGCGAAGCCAACAAGCGCCCGTAATAACTTCGAAGGAACAATTGTGGATATAGTACGAGCCGGCCCTGGAATCGAAGTCATAGTTGACATTAATACAGATAAATCAAAGCTGATAAACAAAGCGAACAGCACTCCATTGGAAGTTGCTGCACTAATAAGTAACGAATCCGTAAAAACACTGAATCTGCATTGCGGAAAAAAGGTGATTCTAAGTTTCAAGGCCTCCGCTGTTAAGTATGTTGAAGAATAAAATGCTCAAGCTCGATGGAATGTTGATTATAGGTTCTGCCGGAAGCAATGTCGGTAAAACAGAGCTGGCCTGCACACTTCTGGGAAAATTCGGTAGAAGCTGTGATGTCATAGGAATAAAGGTTACTACGATAAGAGACAAAGAAGGCCAATGCCCTCGAGGCGGAGAGGGGTGCGGGGCCTGCTCTTCTCTGGAAGGCGCCTATAGCATTACCGAAGAGCTTGACAGCAGTTCCGAAAAAGACACTGCAAGACTTCTGGCTGCCGGAGCATGCCGGGTTTTCTGGCTTCGGGTTCGAGAAGAAAGCCTTCTGGAAGGTATAACCGCACTGCTGGATGTCATCGGCCATGATGCTGTTTCAATTTGTGAATCAAACTCACTTAGGCAAGTGGTCGAGCCGGGTCTTTTTCTGATGGTTGGAAGCCGCAACTCGAAAAACTGGAAAAGTTCGGCTCAAGCGGTTAAAAAACATGCAGACAGGATTGTGATTTCAGACGGCAGCAGTTTTGATTTTGATCCAAACAGGATAAAGCTTATCAATGGTAAATGGATAATAAACCTGCCGGCAACAGCAATAATTATGGCCGGTGGGGAGAGCCGCCGAATGGGTATCGACAAGAGTATGTTGTCGATTAAGGGACAATCTATTATTGAGGTAATATGCGAGCAGCTTCGCGGCTCTTTCGATGAGATACTAATAAGTGCCAATCAAGTGGACAAGTTCGCGTTTCTCGGCTTCAAGGTTGTCCCGGACAAAGTGCCTGAATGGGGACCTTTGATGGGTATAGCTTCGGCTTTGGAAGCCTCGGCCAGCGAATATAATTTTGTAGTTGCATGCGATATCCCCAAAATAAATCTAAACTGTGTACACAAAATGCTCACTGAAGCTATCGAAAGCCGGGCGGATATAGTCGTTCCGGTAACCGGTAAAGAAAAATACGAACCTCTCTTTGCTATATACCGTAAAAGTACACTCGAAGTCATAAATAAAACGCTCTCATCAGGAAAAAACAAAATAACAGATGTTTTCACTCTGTGCAAAGTTAAGTATATTGAGATGGAAGATGCAGATTGGCTCATAAATCTTAATACAATAGCTGATTATGAAGAATTTCAAAAAAAGCTGCTTTGAAAAACAAAACTATCCAACAATGAAATCCAAATAGAGGTACGAAGCACAATGGCTCATGAAGGTCTTTGGGAACAACTTGAAAAACTGGACGGCACCGAAACAGCACAGCGGGCAAAGTGCCAATATTTCGACAGCTCGGTACATTACACCATTACCCTGCTGAACACCGAGTATGCGGTCAATCTTTCTGACAGGAATATCTTTTCCATACGATCCGATTCTACACAGAAGGAGGCTCAGTTTCTCGAACAGCTTTGCATCCTTGCATATTTAATAAATGCCCGGGATTTACCGCTGGCCAACAAACTTGTAACCGGTAACACTTTACCGGGCGGGCAGTTCTTCTTCAGAGGCCAGCACAGTCTGCCAACTGAAAAATTAGAGGAGGCCTTTGGAGACAATCCGGAAGTTTTACATCAGGCTTCGGCACAACTTAACGCCGATTACTGTGAATTCGGGGATGCATCAATTAGCCTGTATATGTTACCTCGCTTGCCACTGGCCATAGTGATTTGGGGCCGTGATGAGGAATTCGAAGCCAGAGCTTCTATTCTTTTCGACCAGACCGCAGCTTCTCAACTGCCTTTAGACGCCTTGTTGGCGGCTGTAAATCTAACGGTTGGAACTTTGCTGAAAAACGCCTCTGAGAGTGGTTAAAAAGTAATCAACACATAGCAAACAGCTAAGTCACGGTAATCTATTATCATAGGAATTATTACATTATAAATGCTTGACAGCTTCTGACAAAGCTGTTAAGTTACTGGCCAGTAATTACATTGAATGTATTTTCTCAAATATGGGAGTTCAGACGGCCGATAAAAAGGTTGTCATTATCTTTGGAATGCAGGGTTTAAAAATTGCAATAGGCGGCAAAGGTGGCGTTGGAAAGACCACAGTTTGTGCAATCTGGGCACAATTATTTGCCAAAAGCGGTTTTGATGTTCTCGTAATCGATGCCGACCCAAATACTACCCTTGCTTCGGCCTTTGGTGTAGCTTCAGAACAATGCCCGGAGCCGCTTACCAGGATGAAACAGCTCATCGGTGAGCGCACAGGCACCGGCAAAGATGCGGTGGGCACATACTTCAGGCTGAATCCTAAAGTCAGCGACCTGCCGGAAAAATACTCTCTCGAAGTTAATGGCTTGAAACTGCTGGTCCTGGGAGCAATTACTCAGGGTGGTGCAGGATGTGCCTGTCCGGAAGGGGCATTCTTAAAAGCACTGCTGACGCATACTATTTTACAACGTAAGGAACTGGTCCTGGTTGATTTGGCCGCGGGCGTTGAATTTCTGGGCAGAGCAAGCGTACAAGGTATTGACGCCTTTATATCCATTGTTGAGCCCGGAGGCAGAAGTATCGAAACAGCCAACAATATCAACAAAATGGCCAAAGATTTAGGTATTGATTGTGTTGGCACAATTGCCAATAAGATTACAGAACCGGCTCAGGTGGAGATAATAAAATCTCAATTGAAAGATACAACCCTGCTGGGAACTCTTGGGTACAGCCGTTCTCTTCAGGAAGCTGACCTCAAACGAGCGGCTGTATTTGGGGCCGACGCTGAAATTACAGAGCAACTGAAATTAGCAAAGGATAAATTAGTGGAACTTATTTCCGAATCTTCTTCAAAGACAAAAAAACAATAATTGACAATGCGAGGATTTTCCATTATGTAAAAAGTCCCCCATTTTGGGACGTATTACAAAATGGAATCTGGTATTAAACATTAGAATAGAGGTACATTTATGGATCCAAAAGAACGTAGTATTGATAAAGCGTCACAGGAAATGATAGCCCGTATGGCCGAAGCAGGCCAGCAGAACGCATGGGACAGGCTTGATGCTCAAGCACCACAGTGCGGTTTCGGAAAACAGGGGATATGCTGCCGAATTTGTACCATGGGACCGTGCCGAATTACCAAGAAAGCTCCCTTAGGTGTTTGCGGTGCTACCGCCGATACAATCGCAGCAAGAAACCTGCTTCGTATGATTGCTAGCGGGGCTGCGGCACATTCCGACCATGGCCGTGACGTCGCACACACATTCAAGATGGCTATTGAGAGCGATAGCTGCGATTATACAATCAAGGATGAGTTGAAATTGAGGGAAGTTGCAGCGAGATACGGGATCAAGGTAGAAGGCAGAGACACAAAGGAAATCGGTAGCGATCTGGCTAATGCGGTGTTAGCTGAATTTGGAAAGCAAGATGGAACACTTGTAAGCATAGCGGCCTATCCACCGCCCGCCAGACAAAAGGTTTGGGAAGAGTTGGGTGTAACTCCTCGTGCTATTGACCGCGAAATTGTCGAGATTATGCATAGGACACATATGGGGGTAGGCTCGGACCACAAAAATCTCATAAAACAAGGCATCCGGGCTTCTTTGGCAGATGGCTGGGGCGGTTCACTTATTGCCACAGAACTTTCGGATATTCTGTTTGGAAGCCCCTGGCCGATTCGATTTGGGGCTAATCTCGGAGTCCTTGACGCAAAGAAGGTCAATATAATAGTGCACGGCCACGAGCCTTCACTTTCAGATATAATTGTGGCGGTTTCACAGGAACCAGAACTAATAAAAATGGCCGAGGATAAAGGTGCCACAGGCATCAACCTTTCAGGGATATGCTGCACATCCAATGAGATTTTAATGCGCCATGGGATACCGGTTGCCGGCAATTTCCTGCAGCAAGAATTAGCTCTGATGACCAGCGTCGTGGAAGTCATGCTGGTTGATGTGCAGTGCATTATGCCTTCGCTCGGATCTCTTTCTAACTGTTTCCATACTAAGTTGATTACTACATCCCCCAAATGTAAGATTGATGGAGCAGAGCATATTGAATTTCACGAGGATAGAGCCATCGAGACCGCAAGAAAAATCATCAAGATTGCTATTGAGAACTTTGAAAACAGAAAAGGTAAAGGCAAGATACCAAAGGCGACGGAGCGTGGAATTGCAGGTTTTACAACGGAAAATATTTTTTACCACCTTGGTGGTCGATTTCGCTCCAGCTACCGCCCATTAAATGACAATATCATCAATGGTCGAATTCGCGGTGCCGCGGGAGTTGTAGGCTGCAATAATCCCAAGCAAGTGCACGATTACGGCCACCTTACGATGATAAAGGAACTTATCAAAAATGATGTTATAGTCGTGAGTACGGGTTGTAGTGCGTTAGCAGCCGGCAAAGCTGGCTTAATGAGACCGGATGCGGCAGCTAAATATTGCGGCGAAGGGTTGGCTGAGGTCTGTGAGGCAGTTGGTATCCCACCAGTGCTTCACGTTGGCTCCTGCGTGGATAACAGCAGGATTTTGACAATTCTATCGAATATTGTTGCCGAAGGCGGCCTCGGCGAGGATATATCAGAGTTGCCTGCCGCAGGGGCTGCCCCTGAATGGATGTCAGAAAAAGCAGTCTCAATTGGAATGTATTTTGTAGCCTCAGGTGTTTATACTGTTATCGGTGAGCCGTTGCCTATCCTTGGGGCTCCAAATTTAACACGGTATCTAACCGAAGAAATTGAAAAGGATTTTGGTGGCAAATGGGCTTTTGAACGTGACCCCATTAAAGCCGCTCATATGATGATTGAGCATATCGAAAGCAAACGCGATGCACTGGGTATCAACAAAGAGAAGGAACGCAAGCTTTATGATATGGCAGACCGCAGAGCTTTAACTATAGAATAGAACTGTAAGAAAAGCTAAATGTAATATAGTATATTCAGGATATTAATTGCAAAGGTAGGTTATTCTATGTCAAAAATCATCGCATCAGCAGCCATACGTGGCGCTCATAAAATAGCCAAAGAGGCAGAAGGCATTTTAACGAAAGCAATCAGCGAAAAAGGTGAAGATTGCCGAGTTGAGTTTCCAAACACCGGCTACTATATGCCCATTATTTATTCTATGACAGGAATGGCAGTCGAAAAATTGTCCGATTTCAAAGAAGTAATGCAGGAGATAAAAGGTTTACTGCCGCCGCATGTTAATGATGATTTGTGGGTGCCCTATCTGGGTCATACTCTTGACGCCGGTATGGCAACACTTTTCGCAGAGGAGATGATCGAGGCCTGCAAGTACTTAATAGGGCCCAATCCGGTGGATGACATCTGGCTCGGAGCGGCCGATGACATAATCCTTCGTGAACGCGGCATTCAGTTTGTAGATGGTACCGCACCCGGCTTTGCGGCTATCGTCGGCGCTGCACCGAACGTGGAAACAGCGGTTGAAATCGCACGGAAACTACAGGAACGCAGTCTGTATGTCTTTATGTCCGGGCACAATAACGGTACCACTTTCTCTGAACAGCTTGCTGAAGGAGGCGTACAGTTGGGCTGGGAAACACGACTGATACCTTTCGGACGGGAAATCACATCAGCCATATATGCTCTTGGTTTTGCAAGCCGGGCAGCCCTAAGCTTCGGGGGCGTCCAGGCGGGCGATTTCCGACGCAATTTGCTCTATAATAAAAACAGAATCTTCGCGTTTGTTATGGCCATGGGCGAGGTTACTGACGAATGGTATGCCACAGCCGCCGGTGCAATTAACTATGGTTTCCCCGTTATTGCTGATTCCGACATCCCGGAAATTCTTCCTACCGGCGTATGCACATATGAGCACGTCGTATCAAATATTCCTTATGACCAGATAGTAGAAAAAGCGGTCGAAGTCCGCGGCCTTAAGGTTAAAATCACCGAAATACCAATTCCGGTCTCTGTCAGCCCTGCCTTCGAAGGTGAACGAATTCGCAAGGAAGAAATGCACTGTGAGTTCGGCGGCCAGAGAACACCTGCCTTCGAATGGCTTCGAATGCGGGATATTAGTGAAGTCGAAGATGCCAACGTCGAAGTGATAGGACCCGATTCGGATTCACTTGAACCGGGCGGAAGGCTGCCACTGGGTATCATAGTTGAAGTAGCCGGAAGAAAAATGCAACCTGATTTTGAACCTGTACTTGAGCGACAAATACATACATTTTTAAACGAGGCACAGGGACTATGGCATATGGGACAGCGGGACATCAATTGGGTGCGAATCAGCAAAGGCGCCGCAAAGGCGGGTTTCACACTCGAGCATATCGGCAAGCTCCTGCACGCCAAGCTGCACGACGAATATTCGAGCATTTTAGACAAGGTACAGGTCAAAATATACACCGACGAAAAGCAGGTGGAAGAGCTTCGCCAGCAAGCCCAGGCCGTATATACCGACCGTGATGCACGTTTGGCGGGTATGCAGGACGAAGATATCGATACGTTCTATTCCTGCACACTCTGTCAAAGTTTTGCTCCAAACCATGTTTGTGTAGTTTCGCCGGAGCGGCCCGGCTTGTGCGGCGCTTACAGTTGGCTGGATTGCCGGGCGGCATTCGAAATAACCCCCTCGGGACCCAACCAGCCCATCGCGAAAGGCAGTTGTGTCGATCCGACAATAGGCCAGTGGGACAAAGTGAATGAATTCGTAATCAAAACCAGCGGCGGAAATATTGAGCGAATGAGCCAGTACAGTATGATTGCCGATCCGATGACCTCCTGCGGCTGTTTCGAATGTATCGCCGCCGTACTGCCGTCAACAGGAGGCATAATGATTGTCAATCGAGAGTATTCCGATATGACACCCTGTGGAATGAAGTTTTCGACGTTGGCCGGGACAGTCGGAGGCGGCCAGCAGACACCGGGCTTCATAGGTCATTCCAAGCATTATATCTGTTCAAAAAAATTCATCCATGCTGAAGGCGGGATTCAGCGGATTGTTTGGATGCCAAAAGTACTCAAAGAAGAAATTAAGGATGCTCTCTCAGAAAGAATCAAGGAAATAGGATTTGAACCGGAAGAATTCCTCGCCAAAATTGCCGACGAGACCACAGCCACAACCGAAGAAGAGGTTCTGGAATTTATCACTAAAAACGAGCATCCTGTTGCCACTTTAGAGCCTATGTTCTAACAAATGCCAAACGTATCTCGTAAAGAAAGCGAGAAACGAGAGATACAAAATAATATATACAAAATACGAATAAAGGAAAAATATTATGGCACTAACAGGATTGGACATATTCAAGCTCCTACCGAAAACCAATTGTAAAAAGTGCGGTATGCCTACTTGTCTGGCCTTTGCTATGGCACTTGCTCAAAAACGCGCCAAACTCGAAGACTGCCCCGACGTTTCCGAAGAAGCCAAAGGAAAACTTGCCGCTGCATCGGCCCCGCCAATGCGAAAAATCGTGTTCGGTACTCAGGAAAATCAGGTCCAGCTCGGACAGGAAACTGTAATGTTCCGACACGAGGAAAAATTTTACAATCCGACTGCTCTGACGGTAACCGTCTCGGACAAACTTACCGGGGAGGATTTAACCAAACGCATCAAAGCTGTAAATGCGCTCCAGTTTGAGCGTATCGGTATCAAGATCGGAGTCAAGGCCATAGCTCTGATCAATGACAGCGGCTCTTCCGATTCTTTTGCACAGGCTGCTGCCACAGTGAAAGACGCCAGCAACCTTGCTTTAATTCTGGTAACCGATTCACCCGATGCAATGGCCGCTGCAGCAGCTAAAACTAAAGAATCTGTACCTTTACTTGCTTCAGCCACTCCGGATACCGCAGAAGAGATGGCCAAAGTAGCCAAGGAAAACGGCTGTCCAATCGTTGCAAAGGCCGACTCACTTGATGCTCTGGCCGGACTTACCGAAAAGATTAAGGCCGCAGGCGTAGAAGATATAGTATTAAACATCGAGAGCCCGGACCTGCAGAGTCAACTACTTAATCTTTCAAAGATGCGGGCACTGGCCTTGAAAAAAGTATTCAGACCTCTGGGGTATCCGACAGTATCATTTGCAACCGACGGTGACGCTGATACACAGTTAGCATCCGCCGTAAGTCTTATTTGTAAATACGCCGGTATAGTGGTACTCGACACTGTCGAACCGTATGCTATTTTACCCATGCTGACCGCGGTGATGAACATCTATACCGACCCGCAGAAACCAGTCCAGGTAGAGCCAAAAGTATATCGCATCGGCGAACCTAATGAGAATTCACCGGTAATGTTTACTACGAACTTTTCACTGACATATTACACTTTGGAATCTGACGTCGAGTCCAGCAGAATACCAAGCTATATCCTCGTGGTTGACACCGAAGGTACAAGTGTCCTGACGGCTTATTCAGGGGACAAGCTCAATGAAAAAACGGTAGCTGATGCCATGACCAAATACGGCGTGGCTGATCTTGTCAAGCACCGTAAGCTAATCATCCCCGGCTACGTCGCTGTAATGAGCGGTAAACTCGAAGAGGCCACAAACTGGGAGATTATGGTCGGCCCAAGAGAATGTTCGATGCTGCCTAAATTTCTCCAGGAAGTCTGGAATTAAATCGGATGCTCGGTGCTCGATGCAGGGTACTGAGAAAAAGAAAAATCGAGCATCGCTTGTCCGCCCTCACTTCAGCGTAGGCGGAAGTATAGATAATGGAAGAGAGCAAGAAGAAACAATACACAATCCGTTTTGAACCAAGTGGCCTAAAAATAAAAGTGCCGTCCGGGGCCGTTCTGCTCGAAGCCGCCCACAAAGCCGGCATTTATTTAAGTAGCATCTGCGGCGGAGACGGATATTGCGGTAAATGCAAAGTAATAATTGACGAGGGACAATTTCAAAGCAAGCCAACTGCATTACTTACTCCTGATGAAGTGCGGGAAAATGTCGTCCTTGCCTGCCAGACCAAAGTCCTTTCCGATATGACCATAACCGTTCCAAAGTCTCATACTTTGGAAACAAGTCAGATACTTATGGACTCAGACGCCCATAGATTCAGTGACCTGCCGTCGGAAGTTCTGGAAGGAATATTTGAGCATGACCCTCTGGTTCGTAAAATTTACGTCGAGATGTCACCACCTACCGTGCACGACCACACAGCAGACCATGAGCGATTGTACCTGGCTATACGTGAACAGATTGAAGCTCCTATCATGCAGACGGGGTTCCGTCTCCTTCAAAAACTATCCGGATTGCTGCAAATCAGTGACTATAAGGTTACTGTAACGGTAGGTCGTCGGGGAGAAACCACCGAGGTTATCGAAATCAAGCCGGGCAATCACTGCGAAAAAAACTTTGCCGTTGCTGTTGATTTGGGCACCACTACCGTTGTGGCCCACCTTGTTGACCTGGCAAAAGCCATCACAATAGATACCGAAGCAACATACAACAGCCAGATAAACTTCGGCGAAGATTATATTCGCCGAATCATTTACGCAGAAGAAAACGATGCTTTCGATGAAATGCAAAATCGTATCGTCAATGATGTAAACAATCTAATCGTAACACTGGCTACAAGACAGAAAATAGATTTACAGGAAGTAAACGCCATCGTTTGTGCCGGCAACACTGCGATGACGCATTTTTTGCTGAATCTTGATCCAACTCGAATCCGCAGAGAGCCGTATATCGCCTCAGCCGGCTTCATACCGGCGATTCGAGCCGCAGAGGCAGGTATCCAAATCAATAAACGGGGCCTTTTATACTGCCTGCCGGGTGTGGCCGCCTATATCGGCAGCGATATAGTAGCGGGCGTTCTGACAACCCGAATCTTTACTCAGAAAGGCATCTCGTTATTTATCGACATAGGAACAAACGGTGAAGTGGTTCTTGGCAATAAAGAATGGCTCACCTGCGCCTCAAGTTCGGCAGGCCCTGCGTTTGAAGGGAGCGGAGTCAAGCATGGCATGAGGGCGGGAGGAGGCGCCATAGAAAAATTAACTATTCTCGAAGATGGTTCTATAGAGCTTAAGACAATTGGAGATAAACATCCGGTCGGTATCTGCGGGTCGGGTCTTCTGGATACACTTGCCGAATTATTTACAAAAGGAATCATAGATAGAACAGGGCGATTCATAGAAAACGGCCAGCCAAGGTTAATCGAAGGTGATGAGGGCCGGCAGTTCCAAATATCCCCAGCAGATAACGAACACCATGAAATAGTCATCACACAACCGGACATCGACAATCTGATCCGTTCTAAAGCCGGCGTTTTTGCCTCCATCAAAGTGCTTATGGAAGCAACACAGACAAAGGCTGAAGACTTGGATGCGGTTTATTTGGCCGGCGGATTCGGAAACTTTCTGAACATTCGGCAGGCGGTTAATATTGGAATGCTGCCGGATGTGCCGTTGGAGAAGATGCGTTTTGTGGGCAACACGTCCATAGCAGGCGCAAAGACGGTCCTGTTAAGCCGCAAGGCCCTTGAAACAGCAGAAAAAATCGCCGAAAGTATGACATATTTTGATTTGATGAGTCATCCGGGCTATATGGATGAATTTACAAGAGCTAATTTCCTGCCGCACACGGATTTATCATTGTTTCCATCGGTATCAGCAGTTAAGTGCGAAATGAAAAACTAAAAAGATATACGAGAAAGAAAATATGGCAACAACAATTGCAGTAAGTGGGAAAGGCGGCTCAGGCAAGACAACTTTAGCCGCTATGACTACAAGGCTCCTGCTCGAGCGGACCGACAAAAAAAGTGTAATTGTGGTAGATGCCGACCCGAATGCCTGCCTGGGTCTGACGTTAGGAGTTGAGCCGGAGATAACTGTAGCAGACATCCGCGAAGAAATCCGTGCTAAAGGTGCCGGTAATACCGGCATGGATAAAGTACGTTCGGTTGAATATGGAATACAACAAGCGATTACTGAGGCCAAAGGCTTTGATTTACTTACGATGGGCAGGCCGGAAGGGCCGAGCTGCTACTGTGCTGTAAATAATATGCTTCGAAAATTCATGGACCAGCTTGATTCGCAGTACGATTTTGTGATTATTGACAATGAAGCGGGAATGGAGCATCTCTCTCGTCGAACCACCAATAACGTTGACTTGCTTTGCATCGTAGCGGAACAAAATACTATCGGCACACTCACCGCTCAGAGGATTTTTGACCTTTCCAAAAAATTGCCGATTGCAGTAAAGAAAACCGGCATTATATGGAACAGGTCAGAGAACGATAAAGAAATAGACGGGATAGACAACTTCGGACATATACCTTATGATAAGGCAGTTTTTGATGCCTCGATGCAGGACAAAACGGTCTTTGACCTTGCAAATGACTGCCCTGCTTTTTCAATGGCGCGTAAAATACTCGAAGATATAGGTATATTAGTTTCGAGTTCATAGGCAACAAACTCAAAACTATAAACGATGAACTATTATTGGAGGTCTTAAAATGCCAGTTCCTGAAATTTCAGAGAGATTTTCCGGTTCAGTAAACCGCATTACACTCGGAGCAACGAAAGAAAACGGCGGTACTCGAACCTCAACGGTAACCATAGGTGGAGCAAGTAATGTCGTTTATGGCGGCTCTTCAGCCGATGCCGGTGAAAAACCGGTTATCGCTATGGACGTTCTGGACAGTAAGCCCGAGGATTGGCCCGATGTATTGCTCGAACCTTATAAAGACGTACTGGACAGTCCCGGTGACTGGGCTAAAAAGTGCGTAGAAGAGTTTGGAGCAGAGTTAATTTGTGTAAAATTCGAAGGCATTCATCCGGATAAAGGAGATAAAGATGCCGCCCACGCCATCAAGGTAACCGAGGAAGTCTTAAAAGCTGTTGGAGTGCCACTTGTGCTCTGGGGCTGTGGAAACGACGAAAAAGACAACCAGGTCATGCCCAAAGTAAGCGGTGCGGCAAAAGGTGAAAAATGTCTCACTGGAGCCGTTACAGAGGACAATTACAAATCCCTGACCGCGATTGCGTTAGCTGACGGCCATTATCTCATCACTCAGGCCCCACTGGATATCAACATTGCCAAGCAGATCAATATCTTAGCTTCTGATATGGGTTTCCCGCTTGAACGAATAGTAACGTTCCAGTCAACCGGAGCGTTGGGATATGGTATTGAATACGCCTATTCAATTCAGGAACGCCAGCGCATCGCGGCTCTGACCGGAGACAAGATGATGGCTATGCCGGTAATATGTGACGTAGGGTATGAATCCTGGCGGGCCAAAGAAGCCAAGGTCACAGATGCCCCGGACTGGGGACCGGCTGAGGATCGTGGACCGGCCTGGGAGATAGCAACCGCAGTTTGCCTGCTGCAGGCCGGCGTTGATATCATTCGGATTCGCCATCCCAGAGCCGCCACTGCAGTTAATAATTTCATTAATCAGGTCTGGCAAAAATAAAAAATCATAGCGGTAATCACATAGAATTACCCATACAAAGGAGAAAGGATAAAAAACTATGATACTAATCGCAGAACGAATAAATGGGATGTTCAACGATGTCAAGCAGGCTATCGCAGATAAAAATAAGAAAGTCATTCAGGACTTAGCCAAAAAGCAGACGGAAGCCGGCGCCTCATATCTGGATGTAAACGTAGGTACGGCCGCTGCGGACCAGGAAGGAACGATTCAGTGGCTGGTCGAGACCATTCAGGAAACCTGCTCTACACCGCTTTGCCTCGATTCCCAGAAACCTGATGTTATAGCCGCAGGATTAAAGGTCATTAACACCGAGAACGGTGTCCTGCTGAATTCAACGCCTTTGAATAAGAAAAGTGACGAAGAAGTCTTTGATAAATACATGGAAATGGCCAATCAGGCAGGTCCGAAAGCTAATCTTATCGCCCTGACCATGGATAAAAACGGCGTCCCCCAGGATACCGATACCCGCGTAGCCATAGCCGCAGAAATCGTATCAAAGGCCATGGAAAAAGGTTTTGATACCCAGCGGCTGTTCATAGATACCATTGTTTTGCCTGTAAAAGTACCGAACGCCCAGTCCCAGCCCGGCAATATCTTAGCTGCAATGGACCAGATAAAATATCTGTCGGATCCGGCCCCTCATATGACAATTGGACTGTCAAATCTTTCTCAGGGAGCGTCGGAAAGAAGCCTGATAAACCGGGTATTTCTTGCTATGGCAATTTCTCGCGGTCTGGACTCTGCTATTGCCGACGTATTCGACCAGGCCCTGATGAACGTTGTAGCTACATCTGATTTGCTGATGGATAAGCAAATATATTCAGACTCTTTCCTGAAGGTCTATAGCTCGGCAAACAAAGGTTAATCTGACATATAAACGTAATACGACCGAGCGAGGCCGCAAATACTCAAATAGCATAATAGTGCAAAATAAAAGCATTACGGTTATACCTTCTTCGGCAGTTTTCGAGGATAATACGTAACCCCTGTAAAAGCCCCTGTCTTCACAGGGCTGAGCATAGAATGTAAACGTCGTGTAACAGACTTAACCACTACAACAATATACGAGGGAAGACCTATGAAGCTTGACGCAACAAAAATGAAAGACTGGCAGATTGCAGAAGCTGCCGAAGAAGGGATGAAACCTGTCAGCCAACTGGCCCAGGAGATGGGATTGAAGGAAAGTGAGCTAATTCCGATGGGACGCAAGCTGGCTAAAGTCGATTACCAACAAGCCCTTGCCCGCCTTAAGGGTGCACCTACAGCAAAGTACATTGATGTTACAGCTATTACACCGACACCACTTGGTGAAGGCAAAACAACCACAGCAGTGGGACTGATCGAAGGCCTCGGAAAACTGAAAAAACGCGTCGTCGGTGCAATCCGGCAGCCCAGCGGCGGTCCAACCTTCAACATCAAAGGTTCAGCGGCCGGCGGAGGTCTGGCGCAGTGCATTCCACTGACGCCCTTCTCTATCCGCCTTACAGGAGATATCGACTGTATTACAAACGCTCACAATCTGGCTATGGTCGCCCTGACCTCACGTATGCAGCACGAACGCAATTATGACGATGCCCGCCTTGCAAAAAGTAACCTGAAGCGTTTGGATATTGACCCCGAACGTGTACAAATGAAATGGGCAATGGACTTCTGTGCCCAGGCACTTCGCGATATCAGGATAGGCCGGGGTGGAAAAATGGACGGCTTCGAGATGGATTCCGGTTTTCAAATTACCGTCTCAAGTGAAATCATGGCAATACTGGCCATTGCCAAAGACTTAAAAGACCTGCGGGAGCGTATGGCAAAAATCGTCGTGGCCTACGATAAAAAGGGCAACGAAGTTACCGCTGCCGACCTTGAGGTTGACGGCGCTATGACCGCCTGGATGGCCGATGCGATAAATCCGAACCTGCTCCAGACCATTGAAGGCCAGCCAGTATTTGTGCATGCCGGCCCATTTGCAAACATTGCCATCGGCCAAAGCTCGGTCATAGCAGACAGGATAGGAACAAAACTCGGCGATTATCTTGTAACAGAAAGCGGATTCGGTGCCGATATCGGCTTCGAGAAATTCTGGAATTTGAAGTGCCGCATGTCGGGTCTGGCACCCGATGCGGTTGTTGTTGTGGCAACCATTCGCGCCCTGAAGATGCACGGCGGTGGACCGGCGGTGAAACCAGGCATACCGCTAAGCGCCGAATACACCAGTGAAAATCTCGAACTGGTTGAAAAAGGCTGTGAAAACCTGATCGCCCACATTGAAACAGTAAAGAAAAGCGGCGTTCGCCCAGTCGTTTGCGTAAACAGCTTCTACACCGATACCAAGGCCGAAATTGCCCTGGTAAGAAAAATCGCCGAGCAAAACGGAGCTTTAGCTGCTGTTTCCGAACACTGGCTCAAAGGCGGCGATGGAGCAATCGAAATTGCTGAAGCAGTTATGCAGGCCTGCAGCGAAACTAACAAATTCAAGTTCCTTTATGAGCTGGAGACTCCACTTAGAAAACGCATCGAACTAATCGCCAAGGAAGTTTATGGAGCGAGCGGAGTAACTTATAGCGATGAGGCACTGGCAAAAGCCAAAGCCATGGAAGCCGATCCGGCCTGCAAGACGTTAGGAACCTGCATGGTTAAAACCCATCTCAGCTTATCGCACGACCCTGACTTAAAGAACAGGCCCACCGACTGGGAACTTCCAATCCGTGATATCCTCGTTTACAAAGGAGCAGGCTTCATCGTGCCGGTAGCCGGAGCGATTAAGCTGATGCCCGGCACGGCATCAAACCCGGCTTTCCGCAATATCGATGTGGATGTAAAAACCGGAAAGGTTCAGGGATTGTTCTAAACAAAATCTAAATGTCGGATTCTTTCTTAGGAGTGACCGATGACTGCACAAATTATAGATGGCAAACAAGTGGCCGCCGATATGCGGGCGGAACTGAAGGAAGAAGTGGCCAGGCTTAAAGAAAAGGGCATCGTTCCAGGTCTTGGAGTTGTCCTGGTAGGTGAAGACCCAGCCTCGAAATCCTATGTTACCGCGAAAGAACGCGCTTGTGAAGATATCGGAATTTATTCCGATGATAACCGCCTGCCTGCGGATGCATCCCAGGAAGAGCTGATGGCTTTGGTCGAGAAGATGAACAAGGACCCGAAAATCAACGGCATTCTCGTCCAGTTGCCCCTGCCGAAGGGCCTTAATGAGGCCGAGGTACTGCTTGCAATTGACCCTGCCAAAGATGTTGACGGATTTCATCCTGTAAATGTTGGCAAAATGGTGGTAGGCGAAAAGGCGTTTTTGCCCTGCACGCCGCATGGTGTTATCCAGCTTTTGAAACGCAGCGGCGTAACTATTGAAGGAGCCGAGGTGGTAATCGTCGGGCGAAGCAATATAGTCGGCAAACCTCTGGCAAATATGCTTATCCAGAAAAAGCCCAACGCCAATGCTACCGTAACCGTCTGCCATACTCGCACCAAGGACCTTGCTTATCACACAAAGCGGGCGGACATCGTCATCGCGGCAGCCGGCCGGCCCAATACTGTCACCGCCGATATGATTAAAGAAGGCGTTGTGGTAATCGATGTTGGGGTCAATCGCGTCGAGGATGCGACAAAGAAAAGGGGATATCGTCTTGTCGGCGATGTTGATTTCGAGGCCGTTAAGGAAAAGGCCTCGTTTATTACCCCCGTCCCGGGTGGGGTAGGGCCAATGACAATTACGATGCTTCTTTACAATACAGTGGAATCCGCCAAAAGGGCCGCTGGCATTGAAGTCGAATAATAACAGATTTCTACTATTGGCTTTGTTTTGGCACCCTTTAGGGTGATAAATTTCGCGAGTAGCATTATTAAAACAATCGTAAGAGTTCTTATCCACGCAAAAGCGTTCATTTTTGGCCTCTGAAATTGGGTTAAAATTGGCTTTGAATTGGGTTTGTTTTGGGTTAAATTGGCTTTGAATTGGGTTAAATTGGCTTTGTTTTGGCTTTAATTGGCTTTGAATTGGCTTTGTTTTTCGGCCCCGCCAGCGGGATAAAATCTCGTATTTACTTGTCAGATAAGTGTTTGCGCTCATTTTGTCATTCCCAAAATTGGGTTTGTTTTGCATAATTTGCTTATAAATTCGTACGTAAGAATTCGTAGAATTTATATAGCACAAATTCGAAATCCTAATATCCCCCGACAGAAAAGCATGTAAGCGAACATCGAGGGTAAACTCCATATTGGGGATATCAAAATCTAAATAACTCAAATTCAAAAAACCCTTAAGGGTTGTAAAATCCGCGAGTAGCGGTACTAATATCATTGTAAGGCTCCTTTACCGCGTAAAAACGGTAATTGTAATCGAGAACACAATTCGTATTTCATATTGTCTCGGTGAGGGCAGAAAAACCCCATTAGAGTATAAGGCACTCTAACGGGGCAAGGCACTGCCTCTATAATTAGACGAGTGTGCAGCACTTATGATTTAATATTTACTATTGACTATTTACGATTGATGGTTTGCTAATCCCCGATTACGACAATCGGGGACATGTTTGACTTGGCTTTCTGGCCTGTAACTTCGCTTTCTAGCGTGTTTCGTTAGCCATCTGGCTAACATATGCGTATTATACCATATTTTTGCCGAAAATCAAGAGAATTCGGTTTTAATCTCCAAGACTCTCCACTGTGTACCTGATGTTCGTAAATCGTTGTTATGGAAGGAGATAAAAAATTTTGAAAAATTTGATTTTTGTTTTTAACAGTGCGCGTTTTTGACTGATATTTAGCCCAGCCTATGACTCAAGACTACAGACCCCCGACAGGAATACAAGCAAGTTGATATCGAGGGTAAACTCCATCGTTTAGCGTAGAGAATTGAGATCCCATTAGAATATAAGGCAGTCTAATGGGGTAAGTTTGTGGTTGTTTTGCATAATAATAGGGTGCGTCCCTATTATTTTACATTAGAGTATAAGGCACTCTAACGGGGCAAGTTTGTGGTTGATCCGTCTTCGCTCAAGGCTACGCCGCGACAAGTTTTGGGATTTTTGTTGGTTTTTGGTGGTTTTTGTCGAAAATTCCTCGATTTTTCGAGGTGTGGATGAGTTGATGCGAGATGCGAATTATTATATTTTCAAACAATAGTCAAAAGAAATGACCGAAAAAGGACTTTTTTAGACCTCCCCTATCCCTGTATGTTGTAGGCAGGGAACCAACCGCATGTCCCTAGTTTACCACGGATCGAAACTAATTATATATGTTTAGAATCAATGTTTGCTCAAATAGTCAGCAATCATAAAATTCGGGAATTGAACTTTGCAATTAGGGCACTGTACCGTCTCACATCCTTGTCTTGGTGTACTCTTTTGCACAAGTCGACAAGGGTTTCGTTCGACGTCAAAACATCTTGTACAAAAAGGTCCATCAACAGTTTCATTTTTTTCATTCTTCAACCAATATGCTGAGTGTTCACATATGAGTTTTCCTTTTAGTGACAATGCAGTTTTAAGTTTAGTTATCGTTCTATCTTTTTCTTTAAGCTTTTCAATGAGTTCTATTGCTTCGCTTTGCAAGTCTAGGATCTTGCGATATAATTCCATATTGTCAATTTTCTGGACGAGTCTTACTGCCTCTTTAGCATCCTCTATCAGACCCATGTTTATCTCCCAAATGAAACCTTGACCAATCCTTCCTGCCAATTCTTATTTCACTTTCTTGTATCCAAACCAGTTTGGTTTATTACCAAACTGGTTGACTAAAGCATCTATCTTTGCTTTATCGTCAGATTCCCAAGTTATTCTATCATAAAACATGGACTCCGAATAAGGAGAGGTCTTTTCGTCGTAGCATGAAATAGTCAATACCCGGTCGATAGGAATATCGACATCCTTTTTCCCTCCTAAAACATCGCCTTCAAATGAACCTTCTTCCCATCCTCGTGGTGTTAGGTGATAGTCTTGCCGTTCTTTGCTGAATGACATAATAGCTCCTCTTTTCTAATTGGCTTTTAATATAATATATTGCGCTTTCCACTGATTTTATTCTGCCATTATACTAATAAAAACAAGGAATTTGGCCGCTGGACAGCTATTAAGATAATATCATATTAATATTTGTAGTTTTTATATCTGTCTTAAAATATACTTTTCCTTTTTCATTCCAAACTAAACTAGTTCCACCATCTTGAGAAACTACAAAAATTACTGCATCACTTGAATTAGAGCATAATCTTATTGCTGATCTATGCCTCATTCCAAATTGCTCACTTTCTAATTCTGAGTAATTGTCAGAAGCTGGTCGATCGACTTTATAAACTTTACTTCCTTGTGATTTATCTAACAGTATCTCCGCACCAAATCCTTCGAATTTTAAGTCGTTTTTTAATATTAAAGCACCATCGCTACCAGATAAATTTCCAATAAACATACAATCTTCAGCCAATTTCTTCTCTGCATTCAATAATTCAAAAGATGTTAAACTTAGTTCTTTATCCTTTTTTATGTTAATAATATTCTGCTCTAAATACATTAGTCTATCTACATGCTTATGACGTAAATTCATAAAATCGATAAATGAATTTTTTAAATGGTTTTTAGGTTTTGAAATTTGATATTTAATATTTACTAACTGTTGTTCGAGTAAATTTGAATTTAATCCGCACAAAATAAGAGCACCACCATGCCTTCCAATTCTCATTTTATTAACAATTGCCAAAATTACATTGACATATGCAATCCCTTCAAATTCATACCAATCTTTAAAATTTTCATGAGTTGGTGTAATTATTTCTTTTCTAATGTTATCTTGACCTTCCCTAAATATAGGATAAGCACCTAACAAATCTAAGGTAGTGTAAGATTGACTACCAACTTCACATTTTCCACTTTGATATTTTGCAATTGCATATTCACCTTGGTAAACATTAATGTACCCTGGGGATATACAACGAATGGTTATTGTTTTTGGTAATGGTTCATAAAAATATGAGAAAGCATTTCTTGCAGTTGACCATGATGAACCAAGATGTAACAGACCACGTATTTCAGGTATTTCATTTACTTTATTATCATATTCAATCAAAATAGCCGTAGTATTAGGATCTGTAGCCACAGAAAGCCTTCGTATTTCTTGAATATTGTATTCACGGTTCTTCTCGAAAGACCAAGATTGCAGTATTTCATCACTACTACAACGTTTAACTTCTGAATTTTTTTCAGCGCAACATAATGTAAAATTAATAAAACGACTTTCTTCTGTTTCCATGCTTGCTAAGTAAGCAACTTCAAATAAATACTTTAATTGTTTTTTATTGGGAATAGGCGGTGGTGTATAGTCACCAGCAACAAAATTTTCCCATAAATCAAATACTTGGTCTGCAAAATCTTTTATAGTTTTATGAAATTTTATTTTTGGTTTTGACAAAAGATATATACCCTTTTTATGCTTTTATTAACCAGTTAACATAATAACATTCAGCACTGATTGCCAATTTAGCCGCTTCTTCCGTTCAATTTTTACCCATTAGCTCATCATAGACTTCTTCTCCTATTTGCGTTAGGTCATAGTTGCCGTCCGAGCGTCTATGTATCAGGCGAAGAGCGATAAGCTCATTCCAGACGTCAAAGGCAACCATCTCGACTGATGATGAGCCTCCAAGCGTAGTAAGGGCCTCTCTTTGATTTTCTGTAAGTTCAATCATAATATTCTCCATACAAACTGCGTGGCTAACCGGCAGCCTTTAGGCCGTCCGAGTTAAGCAAAATGTTATACTTTCCTTTAATCAAACTTCTGGTGACTCTGAATTAGTGTACAAGAAGGATTATCTTCTCTGTCATTGAGATTAGTCAATTGGTATATCTTTTTCACTTCTTTACCGATGGATTGGTTGAGCGAATCGAGACCATTGGCTTCAACCGCTCTCAGGTATTCATGCATGAGTTTCCGGTCATTCTGAATAATCAGGAAAATCTCATTGGTAATTCTCTTATTCATCTTGGCGATTGCTTCTTGAGCTATCTCTTTTGAAGTCATATCTTTCTCCCTTTATAGTATAACCATGCTTATACAGTCTGTATAAAATGCCAAACAATTTCGTATCTCGTGAATCGCTTCTCGTGTTGATTCCGCTCCCTGCTGTCTTATGCCTTTAGGGGAAGAATAACGTAAAAGAAGTAAAAAGTCAAAAGGAAAAAGAAAGATTATGGAGGCCCTTTGGGCGGTTATTTAAATAGATCCCTCCACTCGGCTTCGCCTCGGTCGGGATGACAGTTCTTTTCGGCTTCGCCTCGGTCGGGATGACGTTCTTGTATTGTGTATAAACCCCGACAGGAAGTCAAGTGTGCTAACATTCCCCGGCAGAAGAGCCATTTAAGTACACCCGGGGACAAGCTCAGGGTAAACCCTCTCGATTTAATATTTACAATTGACGATTTACTATTGGGGTTGAGATTCCTCACTACGTTCAGAACAGCAATT
Source organism: Planctomycetota bacterium (assembly GCA_014384025.1). Taxonomy (GTDB): domain Bacteria; phylum Planctomycetota; class Phycisphaerae; order Sedimentisphaerales; family Anaerobacaceae; genus NIOZ-UU13. The sequence goes on from JACNGQ010000180.1 coordinate 67,379, forward strand.
ATTTTAAATAGATCCCTCCACTCGGCTACGCCTCGGTCGGGATGACCCCCGACAGGAAAGCAAGTAAGCTAACATCGAGGGTAAACTCTTGTGTCGACTCGCTACTATGTTTTATTGCTTTATAAACAAGTCACAACAACTACAAT
>JACNGQ010000088.1 GCA_014384025.1 Planctomycetota bacterium
CATTTGAAGAGTAGATGCTGTTGCCTGCGGTATCATCCATTTGCAAACGGCCGCTAACGACCTCTATCCGCCCCTCATTGTCCGAGTAGTAGTCCCAGCCTGCGGCCGCATCGGGCTTGCCCAGGCTGAAGTCCTGTATATAAGGAACTGCATTCAATAGGAGCCTTGGCTCAAGCTGCTCAAGGTGGAGCACAGGCTTAATTTTTCGTATCATCGCCTTCCTCAATCAAAAAATGCACGAACACTATAATAAGCAAAAATACAACGCCGAAAGAACTACCCCAATACCCCTCGTTCCTCGCTGGTTAATGATGCTGTGCGTATTATTTCTTTATTTAATAGAAACTAATAATACTATAAAATGTATAATCTGTCAATAAAATTCCAATTTTTGCCCCTTTTAATGGACTCGGAAAATTCGGGGAATATTACACAGATTACTATGAACCTTGTCTTTCATTCCTTTTGTAACATACCGAAAAACTCTTTTTATTGTTTGGAAAACTACTCAGTGCCATCCTCTTTTGCCTGTGTAGAATGCTTCTCGATCAAGTTTTTTACCTCGGTTCTGGCCTGCTCAGGCAGTTTCGGCCAGACCTTGATAAGTTCTCCTAATTCGGGGTATTTCTGCAAGATTTTGTCCAAGCTGGTGGCCAAGACAGGATTGCTGTTTTCTGTAAGCTCTTTGTTTTCAATACTTTGCTGAATCTCGCTTGTAGGTTCAAGTCCTACTCGGGGAGTTTTTGGCTGTAAGGCTTTATATTTCAAAGACTTAACACAAGCCATTTTCGTTATAGTTTTAATTCATCTAAAGTTAGATTCTCAATAACAAGTTATCCAATCTGTATCTATATGTCAGTCTAACCTTATAGCCGGTTATTAGCTCTTGTATTATTCGGGTGATGGTCAGGGTCTGAATCTTATGGCTAACGGCATTCCAGGGATCCGGCTCCCACGGCTCTTCGGGCGACCGGATATCAATATCACATAAAATAAAGTTTTCAGAATTTGTAGTAAAATGGACATAAAGAAGAGAACAGAACCATCATAATATCGAATTGCTTAAAGTTTTCTTTCAACACCATCACCAAATAAATATCACGAATGCTCCATATGGCTGGACTCAACCTGAATTTGCTGTTGAACGCATAAGATGAGAAATTTTCTCGTGAAATATGAAATAATGCAGCAGCATATTTTCTTGATTTTTCTACGTTTTTTGCATAGAAGTGAACTGTTTAGATAAAAATACGTAGGAAATCAATATTTTTTTTCGTCCATTAAAACAAATGCTGCCTCACTTGTAGCAATTAAAAAATATAGTTTTAAGTGGGATTTTAAAGGAGAAGTTTCTATGGCGACCGATGTAAAACAGATCGGAAATCTCGTACAACAGAAAAGTGCGTTCGTGCAGATATTACTGACAGAGCTCGAAAAAGTGATTGTCGGGCAACGTTATATGCTCGAACGGTTGCTGGTCGGATTGCTGGCCAACGGTCATATACTGCTCGAAGGTGTTCCCGGCCTTGCCAAGACTATGGCTGTAACAGTTCTGTCCCGGGCGATTGATGCGGAATTCAGGAGAATACAGTTTACACCCGATTTGCTGCCTGCTGATTTGATCGGCACGCAAATTTACCGTCAATCCGACGGCGAGTTTTATACGCGCAAAGGGCCAATTTTTGCCAACATTATACTTGCCGATGAAATAAACAGGGCCCCTGCCAAGGTCCAAAGTGCTTTGCTCGAAGCGATGCAGGAAAGGCAGGTTTCGATAGGAGAGGAAACATTTCCCCTGCCGAGCCCTTTCCTGGTTCTCGCAACTCAAAATCCCATCGAACAGGAAGGCACTTATCCATTGCCCGAAGCCCAGCTTGACCGGTTTATGCTCAAGCTTAAAATCGATTATCCGAATAAAGAGCAGGAACGTAAAATTCTCGACAGAATGGCCATGACGAGTAAGAATTTCGATATCAAAGCAGTGATTAGTCCGGCCGACATAACAGAGGTAAGATCGGTAGTCGATGAAATATATATTGACGAAAAGATAAAGGATTATATTGTTGATATAGTGTGCGCCACAAGGGAGCCAAAGAAATATGGTCTGGATATTGAGAACTTCATCAATTACGGTGCATCGCCCAGAGCAACTATTTTCCTTGCGATTGCCGCAAAGGCACACGCGTTCATCCAGCAGCGAGGTTATGTCACTCCTCAGGATGTCAAAAGTATCGGTACTGATGTCCTGCGCCATAGAGTGATTGTCAGTTATGAAGCGGAGGCAGAGGATAAAACCAGCGAAGATATCATAAAGACCGTTTTCGATAATATCGAAGTACCATAAAAGAAATACGACTTATCTGACTACTGACTACCATGATACCTGAAGAACTAATAAAGAAAATAAAGCAGATTCAAATCTATACCTCCCGGGAGGTTGATGCCAGCTTTGCCGGACAGTATGAAAGTGTGTTCAAAGGCAGAGGAATGCAGTTCGATGAGGTTCGGGAGTACACCCCCGGTGATGATATCCGCTCTATTGACTGGAATGTCACCGCACGTACGGGTAAACCTTATATAAAGCGGTTTGTAGAAGAACGTGAGATGACGGTAATATTTGCCGTTGATCTCAGCGCCTCAGGAGAATTCGGAACCGTAAATAAGATGAAAAACGAGCTTGCCGCTGAGTTTTGTGCTGTTCTGGCTTTTACAGCCGCCAAGAACAACGACAAAGTCGGGCTACTGATTTTCACCGACCGAATAGAGCTGTATATACCTCCCAAGAAGGGTAGCAGGCATATGTTGCGGCTGATTCGTGAGTTGTTATATTTCAAAATGCCGCGAAGGAAAACAAAAATCTCACTTGCTTTGGACTATATCGCAAAAGTTATACATAAGAAAGCCACTATTTTTCTGGTTTCAGATTTTATCGAATCAGACTTTAAGAAACCCCTCAGCCTGCTCAATAAACGTCATGATGTCATAGCCGTACCGGTCCGTGACAAGGTTGAGATATCAATGCCAAGCGTCGGACTAATAGAGTTTCAGGATGCCGAAACCGGTGAAATTATTCTCATCGATACTTCCAGCAGGAAGTTCCATAATCAGTACGACAATAAGAGCCTTAGCCGGTTTAATGAGCTAAAGAGCCTGCTCAGGTCGATTAATGTTGATTGCGTTCCTGTCAGCACCGATAAGCCGTATATCCAGGACTTGGTTCAGTTTTTCCACATGCGGCATCGGCGGCACTAAGTAAGCAGAATTGTCACTTGTACAAAAGATGGTTGTTTGAAGGAGTTTGGATATAAATGGAAGAGAAACTCGACTTTTCGCTGCCAGAGAAAAAACGAAAAGGTTCCATAGTGAACAAGATAGCTGTCATATTGATGTTAATCCTGATAGGTTTAGGGTTAGCCAACCTGCTGATAGCACTTAAACCTCAAGATTCCATTCAACAAACTCAGACACACGGTCTTTCAGTTGAGCAGACCAAACAACTCGCTGCTAAGCTTGCTCAGAGAAACTTATACAACCAGGCCGCAGATACCTGGCAGGATTATACAGCAAATGCCGACTTGACAAATACCGAACGTGCCCGCGGCCTGTTTCAAGCCGGCATGGCTATGGAAAAGGCCGGTCTTTATGCCGATGCGATTGAGTTTTATTACCGCAGTGAAACCGTTGCAAAACTTGATGATTTGGCCCCTCAGATCAATGGTCACATAAAGGATTGTTTTGAAAAGCTTGGAAAATTTTCAGCCCTGCGTTACGAATTAATGGATCGGACAAGCATTAATAATGCTCGGGAAGCAGGCGGTGAAGTAGTTGCGGAAATAGGCGCAGAAAAAATTACACAGGCAGATCTCGACACCCAGATTGAAAATGCCATCGACAATCAATTAAGTTCTGTTGCGGCCTTTATGAGTACCGAACAATTCAACGAACAGAAAAAGAAAATGCTCGAACAGTATCAAAATCCACAGGCCAAACAACAGTTTTTACAGAGTTGGCTGGCTCAGAAAATATTGTATCGTGAGGCTCTTGAAAAGCAGCTTGCCAACAAACCCGAAATCAAGAGACTTATGAACGAGCTTGCTCAGGGGCTTTTGAGCCAGCAATTGATGAATGAGCAGCTTGCTTCCAAAATCAACATAACACAAACCGATCTTGAAACATATTATGCAGCGAATAAAGACAAGTTTCTTGAGCCTGCCAGGGCGAAAATAAGTCATATTCTTGTGAATGACGAACAGCAGGCCAAAGATATTATTAAACGTATTAAGAATGGTGAAGACTTCGGCAAACTGGCAAAGGAATTTTCACAGGATGAAAACACGAAAGATAGCGGAGGCAAGATGGACCTCGATGTTATTGAAGGCTCTGATGTCCCTGTTATCGGCAATGTCAGCGAGCTTAACAAAATGATATTTGCTGCCGAGGCTCCGACATTGCTGGATGAACCAATTAAGACGGAAAATGGGTGGGAAATTGTCAAAGTCGATACTAAAGAAAGTCAACGTCAGAAGACTTTCGACAAGGTCAGACAGCAGGTTATGATGATGCTTTCAAACCAGAAACGCCAGGATGTCCAGCAGGATTATATCAGGCAAATGATGGATAAATATAATGTCATAATTCACACTTCTGTTCTGGCACCATCGAAGGAAACCGAACCTGAATTGGATTCTTCAGGTTTACAGAAATAAGTATTTATTACAAAACATATGGCAAAAGCTGTTATTGAAAAACGTGGTATTTTAGTATTGCTGCTTTGTTGCGGTTTACTCGCAGCTTGCGCAGGCTGTAAGGGACGTTCAGAAAGCACAGATGAAAAGACGGAATTCGAAATCGACAAGCAGTATGAGCGAGGGCCCTTAAGTGTTCACATGCGTGTGGATAAAAGTAAATTGACAATCGCTGAGACATTGCTGTTAGAGCTTGAAGCGGTAATCGAGCCGGGCTACGAAGTTCGAATGCCGAAAGTTGACAAATTGCTTGAGAATTTCGGCATTGTTGACTGGGACAACCTGGGTAAAAAACTCGATGAGAACAATAACGTAACCAGTACTTATCGATACAGACTTGAACCGTTTTTATCAGGTAAGTATGAAGTGCCTGCCTTTACATTTGAGTTTTTTGATGTTAACAGCGTTAAGGACAAGAAATATGAGCTTTCGAGTGAGCCTATCGAAGTTGAGGTTACTTCCCTGCCTGGCGAGCAGCTTAAAAAATTAGTAATTGAAGATATTGAGGATGTGGTCGAGATGCCTCAGGAGGCTTCTCTTTGGTGGCTTTGGATACTGATTATTGTCTGTATCGCAGCAGCGGCGGTAGGATGGATACTACTGAGAAGGAAACGAGTTGCTAAACTTATCAGAATTTTTAAGCCCGCTCACGAGATTGCGTATGACAGGTTGAAGGCTTTGGTGAAAGAGAACCTTGTCGAGGCCGGGAAGATAAAGGAATTCTACGAGCGGATAAGCAGCATCTTAAGGCATTATATCGAGCATCGTTTTGATCTGCGGGCGCCGGAAAGAACAACAGAGGAATTTTTAGCAGAGCTTCAATATACAGACGTGCTGTCCCTGTCGGACAAGAAAAGCCTTGAAGAATTTCTTACTCACTGCGATCTTGTGAAATTTGCAAAGCACAGCCCGACGACCGAACAGATCCAGCAGACATTTGATTTAGTCAAAGAATTTATAGAGAAAACGAAATCCGACGAGAGCAGGATTGACGTAACCGATAACCTGCCAGAAAAAAAGAATTTAGAAGCAGAGGTTGCATAAATGCAGTTATATTCACCATGGGCATTTTTATTGTTTTTGTTACTGCCGGTTCTTGCATATCCGGCTTTAAATAAAAAAAATAGCGCTGCGGTGAAGTTTCCGAGTCTTGTTGACATAAAGAACTGTCATTTGTCATGGAGACTGCGACTTAGGCCTTTACTTAAAGCAGCAAGGCTGATGTGTTTAGTGCTGCTTATTGTGGCGCTCGCCCGTCCCAGGAAAGGGACGGTTATTTCGGAAATCTCCACAGAGGGAGTGGCAATAGAGGCAGTGGTGGACAGGTCCGGAAGTATGCAGGCCGAGATGGATTTCGGAGAGAAACTCAATCGGTTGGAAGTTGTCAAAAAAGTACTTGCCGATTTTATTCAGGGCAGTGAAAAGGGCTTAACAGGTAGAAGCAGCGATCTTATAGGCTTGATTACCTTTGCACGATATGCGGATACGGTGTGTCCCCTTGTACTTAGCCATAATGTTCTTCTTGAGTTTCTCAAAAAAACCGAGATTGTTCAATTGCAAAGTGAGGACGGAACAGCAATAGGTGATGCCATTGCATTAGCGGCGGCAAGATTGAAAAAAGCTGAAGAAGAAATTGAGCGAAGAAATGCCCAGTTGCAATATTCGCAACTGGAGCAATCAGATAATGAAGAACAGGCCGGCTTTAAGATAAAAAGCAAAGCGATTGTCCTTCTGACCGACGGCCGAAATAATGTGGGTGAATATGACCCACTGGCTGCCGCGGAATTAGCCAAAGAATGGGGCATAAAAATATACACGATTGGAATCGGCTCGGACCAGGCGTTTACAACTATTGATATGATGGGCAGGACTTATAAAATGCCGACACGTCAGGACCTCGACGAAGGATTGCTAAAAGCAATAGCTGAAAAAACCGGCGGTTTCTACAGCCGGGCCGATGATGTCGAGGCGCTTCGGAATATTGTTAAGAAAATCGATCAGTTGGAAAAAACAAATGTAAAGTCAATTCAGTACACACAATACGCAGAACGTTACGGCTTCTTGACGCTTTCTGCGCTGGTGCTGCTGACTCTTGAAATTTTGGCAGGCTGTACTGTTTTTCGCAAGATACCGTGAGGAATTTATAGAGTAATTATGAATCTTGGAAATGACAGAGCTTTGTGGTGGTTGTTCGTGGTGCCTGTGGCACTGCTGCCGGCTTATATCTGGTATTTTTGGCGCAAGGCTGGGGCTCTTCGGCTGTTGGCAAGCAACGAGATGCTCAAGAAGATTAACACTTCTGTGAGTTTGAAAAAACAAATATTCAAGGCTCTATTGCTCGTTCTTGCTTTTGTAAGTATAGTGATGGCTTTGACTGAGCCAAAGTGGAATCCACAGCCGCAGCAGATTAAACGCCAGGAAAGAGATATAGTGATATTGTTGGACACTTCCCGCTCGATGCTGGCCGAGGACATAAAGCCGAACAGACTCGAACGGTCAAAGATTGCAATCTCTGACCTGCTTGAGATGCTTCAGGGCGACAGAATTTCGATTATAACCTTTGCAGGTAACAACACAGTGAAGTGCCCGCTCACACAGGACTACGCCTTTGTACGAATGTCTTTGGCCGATATCTCAACTGAGAGTACCAGCAGAGGAGGGACAATGATTGGCGATGCCATCAGGAAGGCTGCAACAGAGGTTTTCGACCAGCAGAGCCGGGAATATAAAGACATAATATTGATTACTGATGGTGAAGAGCACGAAGGTCAGGAGAGTTTCCCTGTTCAAGCCGCCGAAAAGGCCGCACAGGAAGGTGTCAGGATAATTGCAATCGGCCTGGGTGACGAAAATGAAGGTTCCCGCATTCCAATAACCGCCCCTGACGGAAGAAAGAGTTTTTTGATGCACAACGGCAAGGAAGTCTGGTCAAAACTTGCAGGCGATAAGCTCCGAAAGATTGTGTTCCCGACAGGTGGTAGATTCCTACCGGTTGGGCCGGGCGAAACTTTCAACCTGGACCAAATTTACAACGACTTCATCGCAACGGCCCAAAAACGCGAGCTTGAATCACTGACCATGATGAAATATGATGAGAAATTCCAGATATTTCTGGCTTTGGCTATAGGATTGATTATTTGTGAGGCTTTGATAAGTGAACGCAAAAAAACATAGGATAATCGCAGTATTATTGCTTGTTATGATACCAACCCGGATTGTATTTGCTCAATCGGTTGAAGACTTGGTACGTCAGGGAAACAAAAAGTACGCTGAAGGCAATTTCAACGAAGCTATAAATGAATATGACCAGGCACTTGTAGATAAACCTGAGGCGCTGCGACCAAAGTTCAATAAAGCCAACAGCTATTACCGTCTTGATGACCTTGCAAAGGCTATGGATTTATATGAGGAGGTTGCAGCAAAAGCCAGAGACATGGATCTGGTAGTTAAGGCAAAGTACAACACCGGGAACTGCTATTTTCAGAGAGGTTCGAAGCAGAAAGATTCAGACCTTAACAAAGCTCTTGATGATATGAATACGAGCATCACCTTTTGGCGACAGGTATTGGATATTGAGCCTGACAACAAAAAGGCCGCAAGAAATATTGAAGTGGCAAGACCGATAATAAAGAACATAATTGATCAGCTTAACAAACAGAAGCAGCAGCAGGACCCAAACCGGCCGCAGGACCCTAACCAGCCACAGCAGCAGCAAAATACACCAGAACAAGACCAGATGAATCAACAACAGGACCCGAATCAACCGCAAGAGCAGAACCAGGGACAAGATCCAAATAAACCGGATGATAAACAGCAGGATGCTCAACAACAGCAACAAAAGAAAGAACAAAAAGCCGTCACTCCTGACGCAACCGCTCAGGAAATACTCGACAAAGAACAAAACCAGAAGGAGCAAAGACAAATTCTTCAACGAGGCCGTTACCAGAGGGTAGAAAAAGACTGGTAGCTTAAATTTACAAATATTTATAAGTTAATCTCACAATATGAAGAACGTTAAGTTTATTATTGCTATTGTAACTTTGTTATCTATGTTCTCAGCAAGTGCGTCCGCCCAGGTTCAAGTCGTAGCTCAGGTTGATAAGTCTGAAGACATTTATGTTGGCCAGAGTTTCAGATACCTGATAATTATTGATGGTGATAATAAGGCGGGACAGGTTGATTTGTCTCCACTGGCACAGTACAATCCACAAAGTACCGGCAATCAGGACATTTCACAAACATCAACGACTATCATAAACAATAAAGTCTCAAGAAAAGATATTAAACGTTATGTAATGAGTTATTCGTTGACCGTGAACAGACCGGGACAAATACAACTGCCGCCGGTAACCATCGCCCTCGACGGCAGTCAATATCAGACTAATCCTGTTCAACTGAACATCCTGAAACCGGGCATAACCGACAAACTGGATTTCGATGTTGTGCTTTCAGAACAGAAATGCTATGTCGGCCAGCCGGTGATCATGACCGTGAAGTTTTATGTCTCAGCATCAGCGGACGTCGGGGAATTCCAGTTCAATTTACCCGCTTTGACGAGTGATTCTTTTTATATTGAGGAGCCTGAGATTTCCGATCCCCAGGCAAAACTGTATCGTCTTAATAGCACTACGACTGCTCATGTCAGCCAGCGTGCGGTTGAACACAAAGGCGAGAGTTTCATTTTGGTTTCATTCAACAAAGTTCTTATTCCCAGGCAAGCCGGTCGAATAGATATAGGTACTTCTTCCGTTTCGGCGGCTCTGGCCGTCGGTCAAGTTCGGTCACGAGATCCTTTCCTTGACAATTTCAGCTTCTTTGGCTCACAAAAGAAATACCAGCGTTTTGCAGTAAACTCGCAGCCTTTAAATCTTTTGGTCTTGCCGCTTCCTGAACAGGGCAAGCCTGAAGGTTTCTATGGTCTTGTTGGACGTTATACGATTGAGGCTTCTGCTACACCGACGAAAGTCAGTGTCGGTGATCCAATCACACTTACAATTAAAATAGGGGGCAGCCGTTACCTAAAACCTGTGCAATGGCCCAGGTTGGACGAAGTGGCCGTACTTGAGAGAAATTTCAAGTTTCCTTCCCAGAAGGCATCGCCAACCATTCAGGATAATATGAAGGTCTTCACCCAGACGATACGTGCCAATAATGATAAAATTACACAGATACCGTCTATTCCTCTTGCCTTCTTCGATGTTGACAAAGGCATTTACGTCGAAAGCCAAACAGCTCCGATAGAGCTTGAAGTTGCTCCCACGAAAATACTGACTAATGCTGACTTGGAGGGTATAGATCCAACATACGTCAACAGGCAGATTGAGGCGATAAAGAAAGGGATTTCTGCAAACTATGAAGGGCCTGATGTTCTTACAAATCAAACCTTTTCGCCTCTGGTAGTAATGGTCAGTCCCGGTTATATGGTGTTTTGGTCGGTTCCGTTGGTCGTCTTGGTTACAAGCTCCTTAGTAAAACTCATTACGCACACAAGTCCTGAAAAGCTTGCATACAAACGCAGGAGACAGGCCGCAGGCAAAGCTGTCAAACAATTAAAGAAAATATCCGGCCTCAATCCGAAGGAGCGACAGGAATTGCTTGTTTCAACTATGAAACAGTATATCGGCGAGCGTTTCGATAAAGTTGCTGGTTCACTAACCGCCGACGATTGCTATCAGAAAGTTGCCTCTGTTATGCATGATACACAAACCGCAGAGAAATACAGAGATACCTTAGCTAAATGTGAGGCCTCCCGCTATGCTTCGGCAGAAGCGAGTGAAGATTCGGGACAGGTTACCGAAGTCATAAAGCTTATTAAGACTATAGAGAAGAACTCGAAAGAATGAATGTCAAAAGCATTTTAATCTTATTTGTTTGTATTATTCTGACTGGCTTTGGTACTGCAAAGGCCGATCTTCCAAGGGAACAACTTTATATTCTTTTCAACCAGGCAAACGAAGCATTCAGGCAGGCCAATTCGATTGAGAACAATGCAAGAGCAGATGAGCTTTATGAAAAAGCAATATTAAGCTATGAAAAGATAATCAATGAAGGGAAAATAGAAAATGCCGGGCTTTATTACAATCTTGGCAACGCATTCCTCCTCAAGGAAAATATCGGCATGGCAATCTTAAACTACCGCCGTGCTCAAAAACTTGACAGTTCAGATGCAAATATCCAGAAGAACCTTGATTTCGCACGCAGTCAGAGGATAGATAGAATTACTCCAAAGGCCCGGGAACGGATTATGGAGACTTTGTTTTTCTGGCATTATGATTTCTCTTTGCGAACAAAATTTACCCTTGCATCTCTTTTTTTTGCTACTTTTTGTATCACCTTAACCATAATAGTATGGTTCGGCCGGACCGTTCCCACTTCAGTTACTGCCGTGATTACCGGAATCTTAATGCTGTGTTTTCTCGCTTCCGTTTTTACGGAAACTCGGGAAAGGGTGCGATTGGTATGCGGCGTTATTACAGTTCGTGATGTTGTCGCGCGACAGGGTGACGGGCAGAACTATCCTGAGAGTTTCAAGGATCCACTTCATGTAGGAACTGAATTCGATCTGCTCGAACGCCGTTTGGGATGGTTGCATATCAGGCTCTCTGATGACAGTGACGCCTGGATACCGAGTAACACTGCAGAACTAATTTGACACAACCTTCTCTGAAATCTTAGGATAACCGAGAACACAATATACCTAATCTTATGCTAAAAAACCAGCTTTGTATTTGACACCATTGGCACTGATTACGGTCTGCCTCTGAATCCAGGCAACAGTCCGGGCTCTTTCCAATACTTCGGAATCGACATGAAAAGAAATGTATCAGGATCGGCTGACATCATCCACGACATTTGGCGATGAGTTACCGTTTTCGAAATTTCAGGAAAGCTATCAATTGTGCAGGATGATCGGTTTGAATGCCGTCGCTATCCCATTCGAGAGCATCCTCCCAACAGGTTGGGGCACTTTCATCCACGATAACAATTGCACCTGCCCGATGGCATTTCGCGGCAAAACTCTGTGAATAATAACGCCACACAGCAGCAATAACTGAAGGTTGAAAACGCTCAACGACCTTTGGCAAGTTCTCTTCAGGCCCCGGATCGGGCATCAGAATGCACTCGGGGCAAAGCTCCGCAATCCGCTCAAGTTCGTCGAAATTGGCGTACCACAAGATATGCCCCGCCATATCCCATTTCTTCACGACATTAACCAGCTTTTCGACTGAAGCTTCCTTCAAGTCCAGATATATACCCACCCTGCCTTTACAGAGACCGAGAATCTCTTCAAAAGTAGGAATCCTCTCGTTGCTCCAGTGAGGGCAGATCCTACTGCCGATGTCCAATTGCTTGAGCTGCTCAAGGGTCATCTCTGAGACCAATCCCTGCTCCCCATTTGTAACGTAGGAATCAATATCTTTGTTATGGATGCTCACGATATGACCATCCCGTGTAGTCCGCAGATCAACCTCGATAAAATCTACTCCCATCGCTATGGCCGCTTCATAGGCGGCGAGCGTGTTCTCAGGAATGCCAATATGAGCACCGCGATGCGCCACGACATAGACATCTCCGCCCTTAGGCGGAGACAGTGCCTTGATGCTCTCTCGCTTTGGGCCGGTGCAATTAATAGACGTAATGCTCAAGAGACAGATAATGAAATATGAAACTGCCTGTAATCCGATTACTCTCATTAGCTCATCCTATCACATCTCTCTTGAACTTTCCATTCTCCACCAGACTGAGGCACCTTTGAAAATGGGTCAGGTGTCATAAGTCTCACAGTAAATCTCTTTGATTTGGTCAATAGTCGGTATTACTGGATTATTACCTGTACTACCCGCTGCCGCTGCGTCATTCGCCATCTTTTCAATGTGCTCCTCATAGCAGGCCTTGTCGATACCAAAGGACTTTGGTGAAGAAATCTCAAGCTCTCGATTGAGCTGGAGCAGTCCGTCAATCAGCATTTTACAGCATTCTTCATCAGCTATAGAACTATTGGCAAAGTCCATACAACAAGCTATTTCTGCATATCGAGAAACAGCTCCGGGAACGGAAAACTTCGTAACAGCCGGCAGTAACATGGCATTACTTAGGCCATGCGGAACGTGAAAGCAGGCGCCAAGCGGCTCACTCATACTATGCACCAGCCCGACTGAGGAGTTAGAGAAAGCAATTCCTGCCTGAAACGATCCCATCAGCATATTCTGCCGGGCCTCTTCATCAGAACCATCATGCCAGGCCTGCCTTATTGAGTTCCGGATAAATCTCACGGCACTCAAGGCGAGAAGATCGGTGAAATCATTGGCTTGTTTTGAAACATAGGCTTCTATCGCATGAGTTAATGCATCGATGCCGGAAGCAGCCGTCAAAGGCTTCGGCATGCTTGTAGTCAACTTGTAATCAAGGATAGCAACGTCTGGAACATATGCCTTACTCCGGCCCGACATCTTGAGGTTGCTCTGTGAGTCCGCGATAACGACCACTCTGGTTGCCTCAGACCCGGTACCAGAAGTCGTCGGCAGTGCAATCACTCCCATCCCCGGCTTAGGAACAGCATCAGTTCCCATGAACTGCTGAACAGTCCCGTCATTCACAGTCGATACTGATATGGTCTTAGCAGTATCAATAACACTGCCGCCGCCAAGCCCAACAATACCGTCACATTTGTCAGCCTTAAACTGCTTCAATCCGCGTGTAACCATTTCGGTATCGGGCTCACCGGTCACACCCGAATAGACAGAGACTTCCAGACCGGCCTTGCTAAGCAATTCGGCAATTTCACTCGTACGTCCGGCTTTCTCATGAAATGGATCAGATACCACCAGTACACGCGACCACCCAAGGTTCATGGCCTCCTGTGCCACACTTCTGCGAGTATCGGCTCCAATGATTACTCGAGGTGGAATTTCCAATTGATAGTTCAATAGATTATCCTTTCAGCAAAATATAACGATAGCTTCGGCTTAAAAGGAAACATAACAACGACCGCTTAGTGCCAAACTTTTTTGAGAAAAGAGCCGCCTTTATATATGGCGGCTCTTTTACCAAGCGTTTTGTTAAAGTTGAATTTCAACCTCAAAGGACGCAGCTTCTTCATTGCATTGTAGCCAAAACTCCTATACAAGCCTCAGCTTTCGAAGATTCTTCAAACACCGCTCGACGGATTCGAGCGGCGGATAGGCATCACTTTCATATTCGACAATAAACCACTCGGTTGAGCCCACCGCTCTGCACAGGGCGAAGAAAGCCTTCCAGTTTACATCGCCATCGCCAACAAGTGCTTTGCTATTGGTCTTGCTGTGCTCTTTGACGTGTACGGTGATCGCCCGATCCGGATATTTATAGAGATAGGGCAGCGGGTCCACACCGCCTATAATCGCATTGCCCACGTCAATCTGCATAACGACTTCTTTCTTAGTGTTGCTGTAGAAAGTGTCCCAGGGAAGCTCGCCGTCCATTGCTTTGAATTCGACACTGTGATTGTGGTAGCCGACGAGCATACCGTGCGGCTTGACTTTCTCGGCTATCTCATTGAATAGCTTGGCCGTATCAAGCCAGGCCTGGTGTGATTCGCGGTACTTACCGGGCAGGCCGGGAACGACAAGGTACTTGTTTCCTATTGTTTTATTAAACTCTATAGTACTTGCCAGATTGTCCCCAAGCAGCGTATCGAGGCCGGTATGGGTACCGCAGCACACAAGACCGTTGTCGTCGAGCATTTCGCGAAGCTCTTTGGCACTACGGTTGTAATATCCGGCAAATTCAACGCCCTTATAGCCCATCTTAGCTACAGCGTCTATCACACCGGGCAGGTCACTCTCGCACTCTTTGCGCACCGAATAGAGTTGAAGGCCGATTGGAGCTCGATTCCTTCTGTTGGTCCTTGCTTGTTTCTTCTGATCCCCGGCTGCCACATTTGTACCTGATGCTAATGCTGCCGCCACTGCCATACTTCCTGTAAGCACACTACGCCTGGAAACCAGGCTTTTATCTTTCGATAACATCTAAACCTCCTTCTTTAAAATTATGTCAAAAACATCGGTTTTTTACGTTAGCACGTCCTCACTTACATTCTGAGGGAAACTTTCTGAAATTATAATGAATTTTGATAGCGTAGTCCAACAAATCCTGATATATCGCCGACCATATTCGGACCAAATGACCTTACATCGTATGCAAATAATGAAACATCATGGTAATTATAGCAACCGGCTAATACATGTTAACATATATGGGCTAAGCTTCTGGAGCAGGATGTTTGTCATTAACAAACCAGAGTCTGTCGAATGACTCACTTGTAAGGCCTATTTTTTTGGCCTGATATTTTGAAAATTTGCCCTAATAACTGGATAAAAAGCTAATTCTATTGTATACTTCCGCCTTTGCTAAACTCAAGTAGGTTGGTTTATCGTACGATATAAAGATGATTTTAATTAGTTTTTTTGTTAATTTTAGAGGAACCTTGTAAGATTTTGGGGCTGTTTTACGTCCGATATCAGGAGCAGTTCTGCAGCTAAATTGCCAATTTGAACGAACATAAGGCCATTTTAGCGCATCTTATAATAAACGGATTGTTCCTTATATTTTAGGTTATCATTGGTTAATATGGGTAAAGATATACTCGATTTTGGCGGTTATAGCATAATAAAGCGCATCGGCACTGGTGCGCGCAGCACAATCTATCTGGCAACCGACGATGAAGACGGCACAAAGGTTGCTCTCAAACGAGTCACATTTGAAAAACCCGAAGATTCAAGGATCTTCGAGCAGGTCGATACCGAACATAAAGTAGCCCACAAAATTGACCATCCCTATGTCCGAAAGTGTTTCGAACTAAGAAAAATGCGCAGTATGTTTAGGGTAAAAGAGATGCTCCTTGCTATGGAATATTTTGAGGGCAAGAACCTTGAAGATTGTTCCACCTTGGGTTTAGGCGATGTGCTGCTGGTTTTCAGGATGGTAGCAAGCGGCCTTAATGCTATGCATCAGCATGGCTTCGTTCACTGCGACATTAAACCCAACAATATTCTGATAAACAAGGCCGGCTCTATCAAAATCATAGATCTCGGTCAGAGTTGTAAAATCGGAACTGTAAAGCAGAGAATTCAAGGCACACCGGACTATATTGCGCCTGAGCAGGTTAAGCGTAAGCCACTCGGTCCAAAAACCGACATCTTTAACCTTGGAGCAACAATGTACTGGGCGCTCACTGGAAAGCATGCCCCGACCATGATACCCAAAAAGAACAAATTCGGCTTACCCATCATCGAGCCGCGACGAGCACCACATGAGATAAAAAAGCAGTTACCTGTGGGAATTTCTAAACTTGTGATGGATTGTATCGAAGACGACCTCGCTCAGCGTCCACGTAATATGATGATGATTATGTCAAGACTGGACCTGATGGTACACAGCATATTCGGCGGCAAAATAAAAAATAACAAAAACACCTCAAATAATAATGCCTCAAACAATAATTGACTTACTTAACAAAGGTATTGAAATCCTCAATACAGATAAATTTCGACGCGGCAATGTGGTTCATTTGCCCGCCGAAGGCAACCTGATTATAACCGGCGATATTCACGGACATCTGCGAAACTTTGAAAGGAT
Source organism: Planctomycetota bacterium (assembly GCA_014384025.1). Lineage (GTDB taxonomy): Bacteria > Planctomycetota > Phycisphaerae > Sedimentisphaerales > Anaerobacaceae > NIOZ-UU13. The sequence continues at coordinate 16,362 of JACNGQ010000088.1, forward strand.
AGTTGCTTTTGCAGACTTGTCCAACAACCCTGATAGACATATAATTCTTCAGGAGATTATACATGGAGGTCCTGAAGATTCGCAGGGCGGCTGTTTATCATATAAATTATTATTTGATGTTATTCGTTACAAATTGAACTTTCCGGACCAGGTCCATATGATTATGGGAAATCACGACACTGCTTTTATAAACAACAGCGAAGTGATGAAAGACGGTAAAGAAATGAACCGTGCTATGCGTCAGGCAATAGAACGGGAATTCAAGCAAGCCAGCGATGACGTCGCATTAGCGATTAGACAATTTCTATTCTCACAACCTTTAGCCGTCAGATGTAATAATAGAATATGGATGTCGCACTCGCTACCAAGCGATCGTTCCGTTGATAAATTCGAACCAAAAATTCTGGAAAGACAGCTAAAAATTAACGATGTGGTCAGACCAGGTTCTGCTTACCTTTTAACGTGGGGAAGAAAACACAGTCAGGCCACACTTGATAAACTGGCCGGGATGTTTGACGTTGACTTGTTCATCCTCGGCCATCAGCCGCAAGAGCAGGGATGGAACCAGGCCGGCGACAACTTGATAATTATCGCCTCGAATCATAATCACGGCTGCCTGCTTTCAATCGACCTGGCAAAATCATATAATATTGAGCAGCTAATTGACTCCATAGTTCCGCTGGCTTCAATATCGTAAAGTTCAGCTCGATCAGAAGAGATGCTATAAGAGACAAGAATGGATTGGTACTACTATATAGCGATAGGGGCAATTCTCTCGCAACTACTCTTCTTACTCCAGACATATAATAATTATCGCTACGCACAGGCAAAGTATCAAAAAAAGCGTTTATGGCAGGCACTGAGAGCTGTATTGATTGTACCTTGCAAAGGTCTTGACGCAGATTTTCAAAACAATATAAAATCATTCTTCGACCAGGACTATAAAAATTATTTGCTCTGGTTCGTCGTTGGCGACGAGTCAGACCCGGCCTACAGCGAATTAAATAAACTGAAAAATCAGCTCAGTCAAACCTCAATAGCAAAAGATGTGCAGATATTCATTGCAGGTAAGAGTCAATCATGCAGTCAAAAAATCCACAATTTGTTGTATTGCTATGAAAGAATAGGTGACGACATTGAGGTTCTCGCCTTTGCCGATTCCGATGCCTGTGTCCGCAGTGACTGGCTGAGTCATCTGGTTTATCCTCTCCGGCAACCCAAGAATGGCGCAGCTACAGGTTACCGCTGGTTCATACCTACAAAAAACAATCTGGCTACTCTGGCCCTGTCGGCGGTGAACGCCAAGATCGTCCAGTTGCTCGGCAACACACCTTTCAATCAAGCCTGGGGCGGTTCAATGGCTATTTGCGTCGATGTTTTTCGCCGCCTCGGTATTGACAAAATCTGGTCAAAAGCATTAAGTGATGATTTATCACTCAGTACAGCCGTCAAAAAGGCGGGAATGAAAGTAGCTTTCGTTCCCGCTTGTCTGGTGGCTACGCATGAATCCACAACATGGAGCAAACTCTTTGAGTTCAGCCGCAGGCAGTTTCTGATAACCCGCATATACGCTCCGAAAACCTGGTGGTTTGGATTGTGCAGCAGCGTATATTCGGTATTGGGAATATGGGGGGCGGCGGGCATGGCAATCTACGCCGCAAAGATTCAACATCCGAATCTGGACCTTTTTGTCTCAGTGCCTGTTGTATTTTTTGTAAATCAGTTGGGCCGGGCGATACTCCGGCAAAGGACCGCCGAAAAATTGCTCGAAAATGAGCGGCGGGCAATGAGGGCCGCCTGCCTTGCCGACATACTTGCCTGCTGGCTGTGGTCATTACTGCTGTTGTTTTATATTATTTCGTCGGCCTTCGGCAGGACTATTGTTTGGCGCAACATACGTTACAAACTGCTCGGACCTACCGAAATAATTGTAGAGGATCCTCAAACATAACACTATATTCTAAAAGACCCGATAGTTAAGAGCACAAGCCGCAATCCTGTGTCTTAACTATCGGGTTTTACATCTGATTTTTCTACAAATGATACGGGTGTCGCTGCGGGCGATACATCATTCGCTTTGCCTGGGGGTCATTAACTATTTCCTGCTTTGCCCACCGGCCTTGACCTCCACTGTTTGGGACATTGTGTAGCGATGTTTGGTGCCGCGGACCTGGATCCGGTGCTGCCCCACAGGGAGCCGGTGGAACTTCAGCGGGAGGCTGCCCACCCGCTTGCCGTCGATGCGCCGGATCTCGCTTGGCCCCCCTGACCCCGAGAGTCGCCCCCTCCCTGCTGGGGGGGGTGGCCGTGGCGTCGGAGGCGTCCGACCCTTCTGCCCCCCGCGCGCGCCCCCGCGGGGCCGGCCTACCGTGCCGGCCGGCCCCCCTGCGTCCCTGCCCGCCACCCGTGCCGCCCGGCCGCGTCACCCTGTC
>JACNGQ010000194.1 GCA_014384025.1 Planctomycetota bacterium
CCGAGCAGAATTTCGCCGGTCTTAAATTCAGTCTGCATTGCTGCGGCCGGGGTGAATATTTTTTTTACGACAGTCTCGGCCGAATCGCCGAAGACCTGAACAGTCGATATGGCACCGGCGCCCTTGCCGGTCATTACTGCTGCGAAAGTATTCATAATACTTTTAAGATTAGAAACCGGATTCCTCTCTTCATAGATGTGGCATTACTTCAAACACGCAAGTCAGACAGACTTAGCTTTTTCTTCGATATATTTTTTATAGGCCAGCACGATACCTTTTACGACGAGGTTGGGAGCCCAGGAGTCTATGAATTCACAATCGTCCTTTATGGTTTTCGCTGCTGAGCCGGTAATGACAGTTTGCGGCCATTTGCCGATTTCTTCCGCATAGCGTCTGATTACCTCCTGCAGCACTCCGACGGCGGAATAATACAAGCCGCAGTTAATGGCATCGACGGTGTTTTTGCCATAAGGCGCTCTGGGTTTGTTTATTTTAGTTTCCGGCAGTTGGGCGGTATTTTCTTTCAGGGCCTTTGCGCTAATTTCAAAACCCGGACAGATAACACCGCCGAGAAAAATACCATTTCCATCAACCAGGTCGATGGTTACAGCCGTACCGAAATCCGCTACTACCACCGCATCCTCGACAACATCGTAAGCGGCCGCCGCTGAGACCACGCGGTCTGTGCCGACCTTGTCCGGCTCATCCACCCAGAGACTCATCGGCAGAGGTATTTCTTTACCTATGATGTAAATTTTTTCGCCGAGATTATCTTTTGCTATTTCCCGAATTATTTTGGTCCAGGCGGGCTTTACACTACTAACAACAACCACGCCATCGTGTTTTTTCTCTTTAGAGCTTTCAGCGACGGGGATTTTGGCCCAGGCGGATTTCAGACAGCTCGTCAGCTTTACGCGGGAACTACCGGGGACAGATTTAACAAACTGCTCCTTGCCTTCGAGGAACAGTCCTATACTGATATTCGTATTGCCGATATCTACAGCGATTATGTTCATATTCCGTACCTTTTAGTCTATATTTTTCATACCCTTTTTACTCTATTCTTTTGCCGATGTCAATTTATGGTCATACAGATTATGGTGAATTATGTACACGAAGTTTTGTTTACACAGCTTTCTTTTTGGTGTATAATTAGTGCATGGACAAGCTCGATTTCCCGAAGGTACAAAGAGATGCTTTTACGGTAGCATCCGTTTTAGAGAAGTCAGATGAGAAATCATATTGGCTTTCCAGAACCCCTTATGAACGCCTGGAAGCAGTTGAATTGATGCAGCAAATTATTTATGGCTACGATCCATCTGCCATCCGACTTCAAAGAGTTCTTGAAGTTACTCAAGGCTCATCAAGTTGAGTACTTGCTTATCGGTGGGTATGCTGTTGGTTATCACGGTTATCCGCGGGCCAAGCCGATATGGATATCTGGATTGCTATGAATCCTACCAACGCCGAGAGGATAGTTGCTGTCCTAAAAGAGTTTGGTTTTGACCTTCCCGAATTATCGCCGGAGCTTTTCCTCAAGGAATGGCAAATAATCCGAATGGGCGTACCACCTATCAGGATAGAACTCGCAACAACGGTTTCCGGTGTCAATTTCAACGAATGTTACGTTGAACGGATAGTGGATACACTGGACGATGTCGAAGTCAATCTGATTAGCTTGAAACACTTAAAGCTCAATAAGAAGGCCTGTGGCAGACACAGGGACCTGGCCGACCTCGAAAACCTGCCATAAGCCGGAAAACACAACCCTCCATCAGCTTGCCATAACGTTACATTAAAGATCGATAATAACAGAATGTAAAGGCCGTCCTGCATTTTCATCTTTTTGTCTTTTTTTTGCTAATATCAATCAAGGCTAATCACAAAGTTAATACATAAAATAATTCTGAAATTCCGGTGGACAAATCAGCCTTCCCGGTCACTATGTTTATAAAGAGAATGTCAAAATCTTAAGGGCCCTGATTTGACGACACCGAGTGATAAAACTCTGATTGAGGCTGTGCTGGCCGGCGATAAAGCTGCCTACGAGAAACTGTACGACCTTTACGCACCATTAGTTCGGGCTGTCTGTTACGATTATACCGGCAACCTTGCCGACGCCCAGGACTTAGCACAGGACGTATTTATGCGGGCGTATGAGAAGCTGGACCGATTGCGCAAACGGGACAGTTTTGGAAAATGGCTTGTTGGAATTACCAGGCATCGCTGCGGGGAATGGCGGCGCCGGAAGTTACGAAGCCAAAACAACAATGCCGGGTTTAATGAGATCCAGGCGACCGCTCCTAAGAAGCCGGATGATAGCCGGATAGAGCTGCTTAGAAAGATGATTACAACTCTTCCGGAAAAAGAACGATTAGCTTTGCATACGTTTTATCTGCAGGGCAACTCGGCCGACAATGTCCGCAGGATAATGGGGCTGTCAAGGTCAGGATTTTACAGGCTTCTCGGGCGGGCACGCAAACGCCTGGAAAAGTTAATGCCTGGAGAACAGGAGAATATCTGATGAAAACGCCGTTGGATAAAGATTTGAATAAAGTATATGAGCCGTTTAACCAAAATCACAATAACCTTCGCCAAAAGCTGACGGCTTTATTGCCCGACCGTTCCAAGCAGAGCCAACGGGCGGGACGAATCAGCCATCTATTGGCATTTACCGGAGGTACTATTATGAAAAACAGAATAACAAAATTAGCCGCTGCGGCGGTAGTAATTATTCCAATACTTATCGGTATAAATCAATTTGGCGGGTCACTTGATGGTGCAAGCGTCGCCTGGGCAGATGTTGTTAAAAATGTCGAACAGATTCAAACATTTACATGTCGGTTAAAGATGGATACTAAAGGTATGGAAATTTTTGGCTTGCCCCAAAAAGTAACTTCAATAATTCATAATTCCTCATATTCTGGAAGACGTGTGGATACTTATATAGACAAAAAAGAAGTCACAAGGGAATTTTGGCTTCCCGAAAAAAATGAGATAATTGTGATGGTACCGGAGGCAAAAGTATACTTACGTAAAATATTATTGTCAGAGGATATGTTCGACCCAACGATTACCCAAGATCCTTATACATTTCTCAAAGAATTCATGTCATTTGAGCATACCAAATTAGGACGAAAAAGAATTAACGGCATAGTAGTGGAAGGAATTGAAGTTGATGACCCACAGTTATGTTTAAATACTTTTGAAAGTCTTACGGGGCGTCTATGGGTTGATGCGAAAACTAATTTGCCGGTCTTGTTTGAAATAGACGGTTCAGCTAATGTAGGGGAAATGCGGCAAACGGCGGTCTTCGATAGATTTGAGTGGAATGTTCCATTAGAGCCTGTCTTATTTGAGCCCGATATTCCAGACGATTATGTTTTACTTGCGGAGATTAAAATTGATAATAAAAGTGAAGCTATGGCAATCGAAGGATTACGTAACTTTGCCAGGTATACAGGTGGTCAATATCCAAGCAGCATGGTTTTGACAATTGCCTGGAAGGAAATTCTCCATGCCTGGCAGGCAAGTGTTAATTGGGAACGCAGGCCGCTAACCGAAGCAGAACGGCAGCAGAATCAAAGTATTCACTCAACTTGCTTATTTTATGCCAAGCTGGACAAACAAGACAAGGATCCAGCATATTACGGTAATAATGTTACAGCCGGTGATGCCGATGCGGTCCTGATGCGATGGAAAGTTTCGGATAATGAATACAGGGTGATTTATGGAGACTTAACTTCTGAGAACATTTCTGCTGAACAGTTAGCTGCACTTGAAAATAACCCTGTATTTAATTCTATTATGCAACGCACCCGCAAAACCATAAAAGTACAGGGATTCATTGGTATGGACCTCAGCCAGTGGCCTACTATAAATGTTGCCCCAGGCATGCCGGCGGAAAAGGCTGGACTACAGAACGGTGATGTAGTTATCAAGGTCAGTGGCAAGGATATATCACAAATAAAAACACCTGGTGATGCTCTTAAAATTTTAGCAGGGCCTGCCGGAAAAATATTGAACATAACGGTCAAACGTGATGAACAGGTACTCGACTTTAATATCGAGAGAGTACCTTTGCCAAAATAAACAAACTATCGTGAAACAGCTCATCCTATCTCATACACGGCACAAAAGTCGGGCTTTGTTTTGTCTCGGCTTTTTTATGCTTGCCATTAAGACAGATCTTTTAGTTCTTTGACCTTTTGCCATAGGAATTCGCTCAGCTCTTTGGTTCCGGAGCCGGTTACTGCTGAGATTGGGTGAATGTCTTTGCTTAGCTTTTTTCTGAGGTCTTCTATTATCTTTCCATCGGGGTCGAGGTCGGTTTTGTTGGCGACGATAACTTCCTGTTTTTTTGCCAGGGCCTTGCTGTACTGCTCTAACTCGCGGCGTATTACATTGTAATTTTCCACAGGATCGGAGCCATCGGCCGGCATTATATCTAGAATGTGGGTCAGTATTGCAGTTCTTTCTATGTGTTTGAGGAATTTGTATCCGAGGCCAGCTCCGCTATGAGCACCTTCGATAATGCCGGGAATGTCTGCCATAACAAAGCGGCGATAGCCGGATAATTCGACGATGCCCAGTACCGGCTCGATTGTGGTAAACGGATAATCCGCAATCTTGGGTCTTGCCGCTGAGCAGCGTGAGATAAGCGTGCTCTTACCGGCGTTCGGCATACCGACTAAGCCGACGTCGGCGATGAGCTTTAGCTGGAGCCGGATATTTCTCTCCTGGCCCTCCCTGCCGCGTTCGGTCTCTCTGGGGGTCTGATTTGTTGATGTCGCAAAGGCCTTATTACCTCTTCCGCCTTTTCCGCCACGACAGACACATACCTTTAGCCCAACCTCGTTCATGTCTTTGAGAAGCAAATCGAGGTCGGTATCGTAAATGAGTGTGCCCGGCGGAACTTTGATAACGAGGTCCTGTCCGTCCGCTCCGGACTTGTTTCTTCCAGAGCCGGGCTGGCCGTTCTCTGCCCGCCAATGATGTTTACCGGCAAAGTCTAATAAAGTATCGAGATTATCCACAGCCTGGAAATAGACATTGCCCCCTCTGCCACCATCGCCGCCGTCGGGTCCGCCTTTGGGAATGAACTTTTCACGCCGAAAGCTCAGGCACCCGTGGCCGCCGTTTCCTGCTGTAACCTGGATTTGCGCTTCATCGATAAACATATCTTATTAGCCGCCGCTCTTATCTTGATATAAAAAAAGGATGGCAATTATACCATCCTTTTAATCGGTCATATTAATTTTTTTCTCAGACAACGTGGACTTTTCGCCCCTGGAACTTCACCTTTCCTTCCGCGGTGGCAAATAACGTGAAGTCTCTACCCATACCAACATTAGAGCCGGCGAAGAACTTTGTTCCGCATTGCCGGACGATAATTGAGCCGGCGGAAACACTCTGGCCGCCATACATCTTTACACCTCTGTATTGCGGATTACTGTCTCTACCGTTCCTCGAAGAGCCCTGTCCCTTTTTATGTGCCATAATTAGATACCTCTAACTAAAATTAACCTTTAATTGACAAATTATCCAAAACCTAAAGTTTAACCGCTTTATTCGGGCTTGTCCAGAAAATTTTTCAAGTTTGTTGAAATTGTCCGGAGCGGTATTAATCCACCCTGATGCCCTTTTGCTCCAGCCATTGTTTCAAATCGCCCATTTCGCTATTGAAAATCTCGTTGTCGTAATCTTCTTCCAGTTTTTGGATATTACTTTCCAGTTCCGGCTGCTCCTGTACAATATCGCTTAATTTCTTTTCGAATTCATCACTGACAAGGCGAAGGTCGTCAAACTTGACCTGAAGCTCCAACATACCCACCAGCCGTCTTGTTACTGCTTCTATGCACTTTGGATTACTTCCCTGGACATAAGCGGGAATCGTAGCCACGAAAGACACCATCCTCAGGCCTCGTTCCCTGCAATTAGCCGTCAGATAAGTAACGATACTGGCGGGCCCTCCGTAGTTTGTGAATTTAACGCCGTAATGCTGAAAGGTTTCTTTAAGTTCGGCGTCCGAAACGGAACAGAAAAGTCTCGGCTCGCGAGTATGCGGCACAAGACCGGCAACACTGCCTATGAAATATATCATTTCGACGCCGAACTGCTCGCATAACGAGAAGATGCACTCGGCAAATTCTTCCCATTGTAAATTCGGCTCTTTGCCTGAAAACAGTATAATGTCATGTTCCTCGCTGGAATAAAACGCATCTGCAGGAGTTTCGTAGGATTTAATCAGGCCGTCTTCTATCTGCGTGTGCGGCCGAAATAATGCCGTCATTTCCATTGGGCCTGGGAAACTATACAGATAGAATCCTTCCGGTCCGACCTCGGCAAACTTCTGCGCTCCAAGCTTGTCGATAAGGCAATTTATAGTTCCTGTTGATACATCACCGCCGTCCATCCACCCGGAGAAGCCTAACAATAACCGAGGGCTTTTGAAATTCGGCCTTTTGAAGATTTTTAGTTTTCCCGATGACATTATTCACCTTAAGAAGTTTCACAATACAAATACTTTTTATCATTAATCGACGAGTTAGTCCAGCCAAATTCAGTAAATAGCGAAAGTTCCACAAAAAAACGGTTGTTTTGGTGGAAAGACCAACAGCAATCGGATATAAAAAAGCAAAAGTAAAGAAAGGATAAAAAATACATAATACGAAATTAGGATGACAATTTATGATGGCTTCGGTGACAGAAATAGCAGGATTGGCTGATTGGTTGACAAACACCATTAACTACGAAATTATCAAGGGAAATGCAATATGGCGGTTCGGACTTGTTTTGCTGATAGTGCTGGCGACAATGGTAACAGGGCGGATCATCCAGTTTGCCGTTAAGAGTTATGCCGGGCGACGAGCACAAAAGAAGGGTGAAGGCCCTCTAACACTGCTGCTAAAAGCGCTGGCAAATCCCATCTACGCAGGGGTATTTGCGACCGGCATATTTTTCGCCAAGGTCCCTCTGCACTTCAGTGACGAAACAGGCATACGTACTACGATCAGTACGGGATGGACAACGCTCGCACGAGTGATATTGGCTATTGCAGCAGCTTACGGTCTTTACCGGCTGGTGGACGTCATCGAATACTATCTGAACCGGCTGGTCGGAAAAACAGAAACAACGCTTGATGATATGCTCGTACCAATCGTACGCAAGGCCTTGAGATTAACAATTGCAATTATCGCAGTCCTGCTGATCAGTGAGAATATCTTAGGGACGAACGTCAAGTCCCTTCTGCTTAGTGCCGGTGTCGGCGGTATTGCTGTCGCTCTTGCGGCCAAAGATACGATAGCCAACTTCTTCGGCTCTATTACCATATTTGCGGACAGGCCATTTCAAATGGGTGAGATTGTAAAGATCGGCGAGCATCGTGGACCGGTCGAGGAAGTCGGCTTTAGAAGCACGCGAATACGAACACCCGAGGGACATCTTGTTACGATACCAAATAACGTGATTGTGACATCGAGTATCGAAAACATCGGCAGGCGTCCCTTTATTCGCAGGACCTCGAATATCACCATTACTTATGATTCCGGTCATACCAAGGCCAAAAGGGCGGTGGAAATTATCAAAGAAGTTCTTGCCGGCGTGCCGGAGGTCAATACAGATGGCGAGAAACCACCGAGGGTATATTTCAGCGATTTTAATGAATGGTCTTTGAATATTTATATGAGTTATTGGGTTAAACCTGCTGATTTTTGGCTGTACCACAAGGTCAATGAACAGGTAAACCTTGAGATTATGAAGCGATTCGAAGCGGAACAAATCGAGTTTGCATTCCCAAGCCAAACGCTTTATGTAAAGAAAGACTGATTCATTATAATATTTTTGGTATGCTCTTTTAAAACATTGTGAGGCCTGCAAAGCAAGCCTCGCAATGTCATTTGTTAGGTTATATATGACTTTGCTCCGTTGTAAGAACGTTTCGAATCATAAACCACAAAATACTATTGAATGCTTACTCTTCTTCAGCAATTCTTAGTTCTGATTTCGTAAGAGGGGGCTTCGGCTTTTTAAATCTGGTCTCCTCCAGTGCCTCTTGCTCATCCAATGACAAAACCGGCTCCTGGCCGACAATCCACGGCGTTATAAAAACAATCAGCTCGGTTACTGCCGTATCTTCACCTTCGAATCTGAACAATCCACCGATAAGAGGTAAGTCACCAAGCAACGGTATTTTGTTTTCCTCTTTGCTTACATCTTTCTTGCGCATACCGCCCAGTACTACCGTCTGGCCGTCTTTAACCAATGCTATAGTATCAACTTTGCGGGTATCAACAACGGGTATATCCGTTGTAGAAAGTGTAACTCGCTCCACAAAAACATTAAATTCCGGCATTATATGTAATCTCAGCATACCGTCCCTTGTAACATGCGGTGTGACAACAAGCTTAACACCGACCTCCTTAAATTTTACCGATTCCGTGACAGTGCCCGCTGAGACAGTTCGTTCCACATAGGGATGCTCTGTTATGATATCGAAAAGTGCTGTTTCATTATCAAGCACCAATATTCTCGGATTGGCAAGAAGCTTGGCTTCGGTAATCTCCTTCTCAGCATTTAATTGAGCATCTATATCAATGTTGGGACTAAGCCAGCCAAAACGTAGAAATCCTGACGTATCCGGAGTTTTGGTTGTGGTACCGTCAAAAAGACTTGTAATGAATGGGTTGGTAGAACTTTTAACATATGTATCAGTGCCCGCTTTGCTTACCGTTATGTCGTCATTCAAGCTCGTGCCAGCAAAATTTGTACGTCTGCCCGCATTCCATTGGACGCCAAGGTCGAGTTTGTCCCGGCTGGTTATATCGTAGATTCGTGCCTCTACTAATACCTGCGGAGTAATTCGGTCAATTTTCTCCAGCAGGCCGGTTATCTCTGTGATTTTGCTCTCGGTATCGGTCACAATTATATGGCTGGTGCCCTTGATGGAAGATACCGAGCCCTGAGGTGACTTGAATTTATCGAGAGCGGTTACGACTTCCACAGCATCTACATAGACAATTTCAAAAGTTTTAGTTAGAATTGGTTCGGCTTTCGCAACCATTTCCGTAGAGGTTATTATTCTTATTACATTATTGGTCGGCACGTAGAGGCTGTCATGTACCGCAAGAATATTTCTCAATGCTTCTTCGAGCGGCACATCATTAAACGTAACGGTAACATTGCCGACAACCAAGGGGCTCATGATATAGTTCAGGCCTGCCTGCTCAACCAATTGTTTTACCACCAAAACGATGGATTGATCACTAACATCAATAGATATATTTTTTTTCATCCGCTGCTCAACATTCGTCAGACCTTTTTGCTCTGAATCTTCATTATCGGCCTGGGCCATTGTGATATTGCAACTTATACAAATAACTGCAAAGACCATCAAAAGCCTGAACGCTCTATTATTTTTCAAAATGCTTCTCATAACATATCCTTTCGAAGATTAATCGTTTAAGCGATTTTTCGCTTATCCCTACACACTGTGATTACTTTTTATCGTTGAATCCCCTGTGTCCATTTTTTTCCATTCATTTCGAATTCGACACTATCTTTATATATTTTTGTAATGCTCGCACCCTGTATTTGATCACCTTCGTGCACTATGCGGTTGCTAATAATCGCCGACGAGTTGTCCTCGCTATAAAGAATACTTTTGACGATTAATTGTACTAATTCTTTGGTTTCGGCCTGATTAGTTCCCGTTACAACCGGGGTTAATTGCATAGGGTCGCGAAGTGTGGTCGGGTACGGCTCCGGAATTTCCCAGTCGATTTGAACATTCAAACCTGCAGAGACAACGCCGGCATTATCATTCTCATCACCGGCCTCCGCATTATGCACGCTCGTTCCAAAAACACCTCCTCTGAGCACAAATATTACTAAGAAGATAAACAGAACCGGCACCATTACCACCATTGCCTTTTGCTTTGTGTTACTAGCACCTGGTTTTGCTGCACACAGCTTGCTTGTTATTTGCTTCCATGAACTTTTGCTGCTGACTTTCACAACAGAACTCTTTTTAGAAACTTTTTTTGCAATATTGTCAATATCAGCTTTTTGAAATCTTCGAACAGCTATAACTTTTGGTTTCTTAGTCGTTTTAGATTTGCTTTGAGGATCTGACTCATTTTCAGACTCTTTAGCCGGCTCAACTTCGGATTCCTGAATCGGAATAACCTTTGATTCCTGAGCCGTCACAAATTTGGGAGTGTTAGCCTGCTCAGCCTTGAGTTCCTGAACTGGTTCAACGTTGGTTTCCTGAATTGGTTCAGCTTCGGAATCTTTAGATGACTCTATTTCGGATTCCTGAATCGGAATAACCTTTGATTCCTGGGCCGTCATAAATTTGGGAGTGTTAGCCTGCTCAGCCTTGAATTCCTGAACTGGTTCAACGTTGGTTTCCTGAATTGATTCAGCTTTGGAATCTTTAGATGACTCAATTTCGGATTCCTGAATCGGAATAACCTTTGATTCCTGTTCCGTCATAAATTTGGGTGGGGAAACCGGTTTATCTTTGGCTTCCTGATCAGGCTCGAACTTGGATTCCTGCGCCGGTTCCGCTTCAGGTAATATTTGTTCATTTTGAGACTCGGGCTCCCTTGCCTCCTGAGCCAGTTGTTGAGGTTCAGCCGACTCTGTATACTCAGGTGTTAAAATGCCGGAAGACTTCTGGTCGCTATTTTTTTGCGGAATCAATACCCCACTGAAAATCGATGAGATTTTCTTGTGCAGCCCCGCTTTATCCCTTTCCTTCTTTGACATTGATTATCTCCTGACCAAAGCCCGGGCATCGTCTATCTGCTCAACAGAAACCTTGCCATTAATTATCTCTTCAGCTAAAGCCCTGTATTCCGCCGTCGAGCGGCTTTCGGGAGCGTAGGTCAAAACCGGCTCACCCGTGCTTGGAGCCTCAGCCAACCGTACGCTTCTGTGAATAACCGTCTCAAACACCAAATCACCGAAATATTCACGCATTTGCGTTTGAGTCTGCCTGCTGAGCAGGGTCGTTTTTTCCACAAAAGTCAACAATAAGCCCAAGATTTTTACATTACAGGAATGTAAATGCTCTTTGATAATGTTCACTGTCTCGAACAGTTGTTTCAGACCTTCCATGGCATAATAATGCACCTGAACAGGCACAATAATATCTGTACTTGCAACAAGTGCGTTGAGGGTCAACAGACCAAGCGACGGCGGACAGTCGATAATACATATATCATATTTGTCCTCTATTGTTTTGAATTCCTTGGTCAGGACAAACTCTCTGCCGACCACGCTGACCAGCTCAATCTCCGCGCCAGACAGCAGAACGTTACTTGGGGCAATATCAAGAAGCTCAAATTTTGTGCTCAAAATAATTTGGGAGATTGAAATTTGAGGCTTTGTAATAGCATCATAAATTGTTACAGGCAGATTATCGACATCATGACCAAGGCCTATGGTGCTGTGACCTTGCGGATCGAAGTCAACCAAAAGCGTCCTCTTGCCTTTCTCGGTAAGACTGACCGCAACGTTCACTGCGGTAGTTGTTTTTCCACAACCACCTTTCTGATTTGCAATTGCTATTGTTCTCATATTTTTTTGCCATAAACTTGTGCCGTTTTTTTATCGGCAGTTTCATTGTCCTGCTGTTTTCTGACAAAAGACGTTACATTCAGACTTATCTGATAGCCTGAACCCTCACGCCCCGAGCGAGCTATTGTAAACTTGTCTACCAAAAGGACAGGCCTGTGTCTCTCCAGAGCATTCAGAAATGTAGCAAACTGATTAAATCCCCCAGTAAAACTGATGACAATTTGGCTCTCACTAATGTACTTACTACGATCAGGTGCTCCCATGATTCCACGGTTGTCTTTACCTTCTATGCTGAACGAAGCAACCTCCTTTTCGTTGGCGATTTGACTTATTTCAAAAGTCAAATTAGCTGAATCCTCGAAATCAACTACAAAATTTTTCAACCTGTCCTGTAAATGTCCGATTTGCTCATTCAACCTGATTTGGGTTTCCTTATGTGCTGCTCTTAGCGCAGATTTATAAACCTGTTTGTTCTCAGCGAGCCTGCTTTCGATGCTTTTTTGGGTGTTCTTCTGAGGTCCTAACACAAGTATATAAAGCATCAGAAACACCACAAAACAAGCCGCCCATATCAATCCCGCCGTCTTAAGATATTTTTTATACGTCTTCATAAAAAGCATTTTACAGAGTCTCCTTAAAGACGCATTTTATTTCATAGGAGGCCACATCCTGACCTTTAAGCGTCTCTGATTTCTGCGAATATCCAATACTCTCAAGCTTAGGCCCAAGGAAATCTGAAGAACGAAGACTATCTTGAAAATCCATGACTGCTTTGCCACAGTCGTACTTTGGATTACCACTTACACTCATCAGTAACACTTTTATAGGAATACTCTGTTCAACCATTTCCTGCGGATTATCCGGCTTGGGAACCTTTTTTCTCACAGATTCCTGCTTTACTTCAAGGGCGGTTAACATCACCGAGCCCGGCATATTCTCTACTATCGTCACCAAGACAGGCGACCACTGGATATATTTACTGATAGAAGACTTAACTTCCGACAGGCAATCACTGTAAAGGATTTTCTCTTTCTCTAATGATTCCTGCAATCCGACAGCACCCGACAATTTCTTAATCTCTGATTGGCACCTGACTATTTCCTGCTGATTTATTGACATATATGTTTTGCCATTAGCATAGAAACCGAACGCTATTATTAATACGTATAAGGGTACTGCGATAGTGAACGCAGTAATAGCTATGCCTCCGGGGCTGCTTTTCAGTGGTACTCCCTGTCCTTTTAACAAATCTATCGTGAACATAATTATTTATCTCGCTGCTTGTATTAGTTGTCTATTCGAATAATTGATTACACAGACCTCATAGCAAGGCCGGCCGCCACAGCCATGGCGGGGCCTCTCTTGCTGCAAATATCTCCAAACTGATCACCCGTATCGCAGCGTGCCGCCTCAAAGGGATTCCACAAAACCGCCTCTACTCCGAGCTGACCGTTCAACAGCTCGACAAAACCCCTGGTAAGAGCAAAGCCGCCGCAAACATACAACTTCTCAACAGGCCTCGACTGCTCCTGCGTCGCATAATAGCGCAGCGTTTTTGAGACATCTACTATCAGCTTCTGACAGGTTCTTGCGAGGCTGTCGTGAAGCTGTGCCCGAGCTTCGGTCGAATCACCGGATAAAATCTTCCGAACTTCTTCCGACGACATAGTTTTTTCAGCAGCAATCTGCGTTATGATATCATGACCGGCAAAGGTCATATCGCGAATAAAAGGACGGCCATTAACGCCCATAATCGCCACCGTCGTGCAGGAACCGCCGACATTGAGGATGGCGGTTGTGGACTCATCAGAATCGTCGGCCAGACCATTAAAACAGTTCAAAAGCGCCAATCCCTCAACATCCATCAGGACACACTTCAGAGCGGCTTCTTTGGCGAGATTTACCTTATTTGCTATCAGCGAATTCGTCGCCGCCACCAGGGTGCCTCTTGTCTTATCATCACCGTTCGGTGCCAAGTGATAATCAACCGCACTCTCTGCGGCATTGAAGGGACAAACCTGAGAGGCCTCAAATAATACAGCTCCATCTATCTCTGAACTCGATAATGAGGGAAATTCAAAATCTCTAACTGCTACTTCAGGTCCGCTGAGCCCGCAAACGGCATATTTCGTTCTGCTGCCAACCAATTCAAAGCATTCACGAATTGCATTGATGGTATTTAGATTTTTATTGATTTCTTCGGTTGCTGCAATCTCGGCAAAGCCGACAGCAGCAACCGAATACCCGGATTCATCTTTGCATAATCGGACCGCCTTGACTGAAGATGATCCTATATCCAATCCCAGAATCTCAGTTTTGGTAAAATTAAACATTCGTGTCCACTCCAAGCCGGTTAAACCTTATGAAAACTTCTGATTTCCAAATCAAAAGTAACCTTTTACGTTTCTTTTCATCGGCTTAATCAACGGAGCGTTTTACTTAGAAATTACATTCAATGTGCATAAGGCTGATGTGCGTGTTTTCAGGATGTTCCGTCCTATAAATAATCAAATATTGACTATTTTCTTTTGATTATTCTGATAGTTTCGACAAGTGTCATTCATCGATTATTGATAATCAATTTTGAAAGTAATTCAGATGACCTTTTGGGTAGTTATCGGCCCTGCGAACAAATGCAAGAACCTAAGCGGGATTAGGTGTAGTTTGTGCAATAACAACTTAAGCCTCTGCTGTGATTTTGCCGCAATACGATTACGTGAAAGATTAGATGAGTCGCCTGTTCGATAATTGCTATGAAACAAAAACCACAGTCAGACTAATTACATGAAAATCAGTCTATCTTCATGACATGTTAATTGAGCGATTCAGCTTCTTTTGATGAGAATAACTCTCATATCGCTTAGCTTCTCGGCAGTTCTTCCCAGCCTCTCAGCCCCCCAAAAATAAAGCCTTCTGTTGCTCTTGGCAGGCCGGGCGGCTGTGTTTCCGGATTCAGGATCCGATCATCATAAGTAATCGCCATCTGATAATGACTGATACTATT
Source organism: Planctomycetota bacterium (assembly GCA_014384025.1). Taxonomy (GTDB): domain Bacteria; phylum Planctomycetota; class Phycisphaerae; order Sedimentisphaerales; family Anaerobacaceae; genus NIOZ-UU13. Next base: position 14,588 of record JACNGQ010000194.1, read on the forward strand.
AATCTCGACCGTTGACAATAGGTTCCCGGTCTCCAGATCTACCCATTTCCCATCTGGTAAACGGGTCGGATCGAAGTATGCTGCCCTTGTACCCCCGGCGTCGTTCGGCTTATACCAATCCCGCTGGATAGAGACCTGATTTAGAGCATTAAGATTGCCATAAATGGAAATACCGCTCGTAGGCTCTGCTGTATCCCTGCTAATGGCATCCGTATTGTATAAGAAGCTGTCAGCAGCGAACATAAACGCAGAGGCTGTTGACATGGTACCGAAACGCGGGTCTCCAAAGTAGATATTACCGCCGCTTATAAGCTGACCCGAACCGTCATATTCGCCCAGAGCCACCAGACCCAACAGGCTTTCGCTGTCTGCATATTTGAGATTGTCGGAAATATGGATGTCTCCTGTCACCACGATTGTCACTTGACCATCAACCAAAAAACCGTATGTGCTTGGGCTGTGAACCCATAGATCGCCGTCCACATAATAAATCCTGTTTTCTCCCAGGTCTAAAGGAGTTCTTGCATCCTTGTACTGTGCCCCAAAGTTATTCACGCTTGAAGGCTCAAGGAAGTAATCGTCGCCGGTAGTAGTTGTACACTCGCTCGACCTATTGGACGGATTTTTTACCATCACATCGTATAACTCATTGTCCGACGGCAGATATCCCGAGTCAACGCCTGCATCTGCAAAGATCTTGCTGACATTATGTGTATTATTGACCGCATAGTTCATGTCCACTAAGTCGGGTTGAGCCTTTCCAGGAGCTCCCTCGGTAACCGTACCGGAAACCGTGGCACTGTCTAAGACTTTGGCTTTACCAGTGGAGTCAATATCTCCTTTGTAGTTACCTTGTGGTGAGGGATTAACGTTGCTTTCTTCGTATAAAGAGGCATCGCCATTCACAAATATATTTCCGTTAACTATATCTTTGCCGCCAGACTCCTTTCCGGACATGCCCAAGACTTTAGGATTGCCTGTTCCTCTCAATGAAAAATCCCATTTGTTTCCGCTCAGATTGCCGGCATATACTGCATGTTCATAAGGAGGAGCCAGAAAGGTTAATTCTACCTTGATTTTTTTAACTTCCAATCCCGCAGTGCCGGTTGAAACAGCAAAAGGAGGATTTACATCAAAGTCCAAATCAACCTTGTAGTTAGCTTCTCCCAAAACCGTATCTGTAATGTCTTCAAATTTATTATTGTACAGCTTTGTGGACAATTCTGCTATTCCTGCCTCAGCCGCATAAAAGGCTCGTGCCGAGTTCAGCTCCTTCTGAGTCATTACTATCTCGGTCTTCGCCATATTGAGCATAGAGAAACCTAAAATGACAAAGATACAAGTGAAGACCACTACCGCAACAAGGGCCAGCCCCTTTTCTGATTTGGATATTCTGGTTTTCATCTTAAATCACCTCCACGTAATTTGGCAACATTTCTATCCTTCCTTAATTTCACATCATTACTGTCCATAATTTCGCATCATTACCGTTGAGGCAAAATGTGTTTCTAAGTTATAATCTTTCATCTTGAGGTCTATTGTCACTGTATTACCTGTTACATTAAATTTCAGCGCCTCTACATTATCTTCGAGAACAGTTCCATAAAGAGCAGTCTGATAGCTGGTTCCGCCGGTTTCGCTTTTAAGCGTAAGCATTGCAGCTCCCGACGTGGTGAAAAATCTCACCCAGTCTCCACCATTGAATATCTTCAGGCCATCGCCATTGCTTTCCACTTGTGCTGAAACCCCCGCTTTTATATCCCGGGTCATTCTGGACATAGCATAAGAAGCGTCCCTTTGAAGATTCGTCCTGTCCCAGGTACTATTCCAGGTTCTCTGTCCAAAAAACAGAATCATACCGGCCGCTACAATCACAATAGTACCTGTGAAAATCGCTATTACGAGTTCTATGAGAGTGAAACCTTTTTGTCTTTTTCTTTTCATTAGATTCACCTGTTTATTTAGGGGCAATAAAAGTAACCAGATTTATATTATTAACTTTGGCCGCCGTCCCCCAGTTAACAGTAACTGTAAGCTGTTTATATAAGCCGAGATCTTTGGTAACCACGCTTCTGCTATAGGATGAATTTTCCAAAGTAACACTATCCTTCACTTCGCCCTCTGCTACGGTATCATAATCGACTGCTCTAAACTCCTCTAATTTCTGGGAAGCCAATCGTGAAGCGGCGCGATACTGCTTTCGCAGATTAATCTGGTTAGTGCTGGAAACAAAGAATAAAGAGCCTCCAAGCATTACAATAGTTGAGATTAAAACAGCTATCATTACTTCAACAAGACTTACCCCTTTTTTCGATTTTCGAACAAAAGGTCTCATAATATATCCCTCTCTCTTCCCGAAAATGATCGCTCAATTCCCGACTTCAAAATCATCAGTTTTGCCGGATTTAACAGTGCAAAATCCAATCGCCGTCCTTCGTATTCCCGGCTTTGGCGGTAATGGGGCACTGTGTGTCCGATAACCCCGCCTTATCAAACAGCGACTGCTTTGCTTAAATCCAAGACAAGAAACTAAGATGTGAAAGCTCCCTCTTTCCTCCGTCAGTAGAGCTTGTTTCTATTTAAAGTATATGACAAAAACAATATAAGCCAAAAAATACTATCAGATATTTGTGCCCCGGTTATTTTTGGCAAAAGGTAATCCAAGCAGTAAACTATGATGGAAAAAACTAAGTGCCAGGGGCTCTTTTTTTAAGGTTAAAGGTGGCTATGGCCGCAAAGCCATAACCACCATTAGCTCAATTGAACCAACTGCTCCCACTTCTTCTCCCGGCCGTTTTACTTCACAAAAGCGAAGCAGCGGGAGCAAAACGGCCGTCGCAAATACAGGTCTTACTACTGTCAAACCCATCTGCATATGCCGACGGCTTTATCTAAAAACGCCGGCATCAAAGAATCCACAAAATTCTTACGGTGTATAGACCCAGCCAGAAGCACCAAGCACCGCAGAGCCAGTCAGACCTCCAGGGGCCGCTACTGTAATAACAGCATTTCCATTGCCATCTATAGAAGTAATTGTGAAATTGGCAGAGGTGAAGTACCTGCCGGTAAGGTCGCCTGCTGAAAAACCTAAAGTCACTTCGTGAGTGGCAACAGTAGCGCCCGCCATGGCAGCGCATGCGGTGGGATTCTCTGCATAATAAGCACGTATGGCGGTTTTTGCCGCACCAGCCGTCGCAGCACCTTCCGACCACTTCGCCTGTTCGATTCGGCCGCGAAGAATCGGAACTGCAACCGCAGCTAAGATACCGACAATCAGGATAACGACCATCAGCTCAATCAGCGTGAAGCCCCTTCTCTCTCTTTTTTTGTTCATCTTCAATCTCCTAAAAATGTTTTGAATATTTCCTCGCTTATGATATTTTCGTGTTGCATTTATTTTTGTACGAAACATATTTCGCAACACATACTATCAGTTCATCTATCGACCAAAATCACCAACAACTATATGAGATTTTCGAGTTTTTTACCTCTTAACTCATTGCCCAGCATGCCTGAAGTTTCACTCCGGATTGAACTATCATTTCACGTCCGACATCGAGAATATTGGCAGGTAAAGAGCAATAACTACAATTGATACAACGGCACCAACCGATACAATCATTATTGGCTCAAGCAAGCTCGTCAAAGTAGTTACAGTTGAATCGACTTTTCGCTCATAATGCTCGCTGGTCTTTTCAAGAACCCTCGGTAAAGACCCGCTTTCTTCACCGACCTGTATCATTTTGATAACCATATTGGGGAAAAAACCCGTCGTTGACATACTTGTAGAGATGTTTGAGCCTTCGACAATATTATCTTTGGCTCGTACTATTGCCGACTTTATAACGTCGTTAGCAGTCATCCCAGTAAGAATATCGAAAACCTCAAGAACTGAAACACCTGCAAACAATAATGTTGACATTGTATTGCAAAACGTTGCAATAAAAGCCTGTGCAAATACCTTTCCAAGCAAAGGCACACGCAGAACCACTTTGCTGAAAAAAAGATGTCCTTTTTCGGTTTTTGCCAATAAAACACTGGAAATGATGAGGACAAAAATTAGTCCGATTATGTAGATAATGTTGTAACGCAGGATATCGTAAAAGGCCATAAATCCTCTTGTAAAGGCCGGTAGTTCCCCCCCGAGTGAGGAATGGCATGAAGATAAGCCCTAATTTCTTATAGAAAAAAGACTTGAAAAAAGGA
>JACNGQ010000421.1 GCA_014384025.1 Planctomycetota bacterium
GAATTGGCAAACTTCCTAAATACAGACCTGACCAGAGGCTTCACCGTTGCCCGGGTTGCTGAAAAGCATGGCTGGACAGAGCCGATGGTATGGGACAACAAAACTTGCCTTTATCAATGCAGACTGGCGAGATTTTCAGAATAAACCCGCAGTTGATGAAGACCGTGAAGCCTCTATCTTGATAGATGATTATCTCAGGATTTTGAATAAAACCGGATGGCAGCACACCCATATCATTCAAGCCCCCATGTCAACGCAACGCTTCAGTGCGGGAGTTGTATCCGCAATGCAAAAGAAGAGAATACTCGGGGTAACAAGCCGGTACGTGATAGTCTTGAGACAGTAATTGGAGAGAGAATGGGGGGCGAGACCCTATCCCGCAGTACGTTTGTTCCGTGTGAATCGAATAGTGTCGCAACCGCATCACATCGCGCATATCCTCAAGAATATTACTTTTACTTGACATAGCTATCGTCCTGTTTTATCGTGTTTTTCATGATCAGAAAGAATATACTATATTGAATATTGAAAACAAGCAAATTTGCCTGTTTATTGGTTCAATATCAAGATATCAGGCAAAATTGCCTGATATGTAAATGTTGGACTAAGCCGCTTCGCGGCAGTTAACCCCCCGTAATTTCAACTCTTTATTTAATACCTCCCATACACACCCTGATCGTATTATATATACCTACGGCTTAAGGCCGTTTTCTATTACTCTTAACCAAGGAGGTATATCATGTCACAATTGCGTCAAAAAATGATCAGAGCAATGCAACTCAGGGAATTTTCACCAAAAACGCTGCAAGCTTATGTAGCCGCTGTTTCAGGCCTGGCAAAGTACTGCAACAAATCACCGGATAAGATCGATCAGGAGGAAGTTGAAAACTATCTTTTGTACCTCAGACAGGAACTTGTACGAAGCCCGAGTACATGCAATGTCGTTATATCGGGGCTGAAATTTTTCTACGAACATACAATTAAGGATGAATCGGTAAAGTTAAAACTGCCTTCCAGGAAAAGGACAAAGCGTTTACCGGAAGTATTGAGCTGGGAGGAAGCAAACAGTGTCATAACCAGTCCGGCCAATATTAAACACAGGGTCTTGCTGATGACAGCCTATTCTGCAGGGTTGAGGATAAGTGAACTGGTCAATCTGAGACTGAAACATATCGACAACTCCAGGATGGTTATTCGTGTAGAGCAGGGCAAGGGCAAAAAGGATCGCTATACGATTCTTTCACAGCGTTTGTTAAAAGAACTGCGTATCTACTGGAAAGCATGCCGTCCGGAGAACTGGCTGTTTCCCACAAAAAATTCGACACGGCACATATCAATCACCTCAGTTCAACGCATTTATAATAAGGCCAAGAAAAAAGAGGGTATCACAAAAGGCAAAGGCATTCACACGCTGCGTCATTGCTTTGCTACACATCTTCTTGAAGCGGGCTACGATGTTCGCAAAATACAGCTTTTGATGGGGCACCGATCGTTATCCACCACGATGATATATCTTCATGTATCCAGGGGAGGTCTTGAGATGGTGAAAAGTCCTCTTGATTTTGTCGATGAAGAAAAAGAAATCACAAGCCCGTGGGAGGATGCAGATGACACAATCAGCGTATAATTGCAAAAAATCGAATATTGAAGTTGCCGATATTTTGCGTGAACACATTTCCGATTATCTTGCAAAATACCGGATGCCGCCGGAACACTACAAGGTAGTCTATGATATCTTAAACTGCCGCACCGCCTATCTCGGCGGTCACATTGAAGAGTGCGATCATTGTGGAACCCAGCGCAATGCTTATAACTCATGCCGTAATCGCCATTGCCCAAAGTGCCAAACCATTACAAAGGAAAGGTGGCTTGAAGCGCGAAAGGCGGAACTTTTGCCTGTACCATACTTTCATTCGGTGTTTACCCTTCCCCACGAGCTTAACCCTGTCATACTGTGCAACAAGAAGGTAATGCTGCCGATTTTATTCAAGGCAGTGTCAGAGACGCTTCTTGAGTTTGGCGCAAACCCGGAAAACGGGCTTGGCGGTAAACTTGGATTTATTTCGCTTCTACACACATGGGACCAGTTGCTCAATGATCATTTTCACCTGCATTGCCTGGTTCCCGGCGGAGCACTTGCCTATGACAGGAATCAATGGATCTGGTGCCAAAACGACTTTCTTTTTACAATACAGGCTTTGTCACCGGTGTTCAGGGGGAAATACATCTATTATCTAAAGAAAGCCTATGAAAATAATGAGTTGGTTTTTCCTGGCAAAACCGGATCTTTGGGAACTGCCGGCGGATTCAAGGCGCTGGTGAATAGCTGTTGGACTTGCAATTGGGTGGTAGATATCAGGGACCCCATTGAGAAGCCGGAGTATGTACTCGAATACCTCGCGCGCTATACCCACAGGGTTGCCATTTCCAACAATCGCATCCTGTATCTTGAAGAAGGAAAGGTAGCCTTTACGTATAAAAACCGGGATACCGGACAGACAGAGCAGACAACCATAGATGCGGTAGAGTTTATCCGACGTTTCCTGCTGCATGTGTTGCCAAAAGGCTTTATGCGGATCCGGCATTATGGTCTGTTCGCAAACCGTTGCAAAGGTGGAAATGTACGAAGGTGCCGGGAACTGCTCGGTCTTTCACAAGAGCTGCCGGAAGTTGTCAACCAGTCAGTTCAGGAGATGATGCAGAAACTCACAGGCAAGGACATCACGATTTGTCCATGTTGCGGGAAAGGAAAAATGCGCCAGGTTTGCTTGATACCGGAAGGAGCCGGCCCCAGTGGATATGATATTTTGCATCCATCGGGGTAGCAGTTTCCATACTGATTTAGACTGACTTGCAGCTATATTAATCATCCAGACAGCCTTTTTGTCCCCGGCAACAAGGTTATATGGCTGATTGCGCCATCTGTTTTGTCAAAGCTCATTGAAGAGCAACAGGAGAGGTGCGCCCAAACCTGGAGCTATTTGGCCGGAAGTTACTATAATATGCCTCATGCAAATAAATTTGGGTATCCTGATGCCTTTTTTCGTTTAAATGAGCTAAATTTTAGATCGATAAGAGTTATAAACTTAGCAAATTTACATATCCTGATGTAGAATCACAACTTTACAATCCCCATAGATAATGGTAGGTAATTAGCCACTAATTGGAGCGGCACAGTCCAACAAAGTTTTATCCATCATCCCGCTGATTAAACGTGTCGTCAGAGTTTTTCAAACTGTTTCCGCCAAACCGGGCTTTCCAGTATTCTTATACTGCGGGACAATGGATAAAACTCTATACGTTAGGGTTCAAAACTGAACTATCACGAGGACAGGCAATTTTATGAGACTTTTCAGCTTTTGGCGGTCGACGAGACATACAACCTCAGCTGGAGCACCGAAGCGATATTGGCTTTTTTATACAGGCCCGGAGAATTACTTGTTTGAGGGTGGAGCCTGCGACCTCCCGCGCGAGACTTTTTGGAGTTGCGAGCGTGAGACTAAACGCGGCGATCTGATTCTCGTGTATCGGAAGTCGATGGATCAGCTCTCTGTCAGCTATCTCGTCCGCCAGTTCGGCATGTCAGAAGATGTTGCGAAGCGTTTGAAGAAAACCAG
>JACNGQ010000422.1 GCA_014384025.1 Planctomycetota bacterium
ACGATAAGAATTCGTTGGAAAACAGAGAAATGAAAAGCCCAGTCAAAGTTGCGAAAGAACGAAAGGCAGAAAGGAAGGTGTAAAATGAGATAACTTGCGACATCCTGGATTCGTTCATAAGGACAATTAGAAGTAGAGAGTACGGTAGACAATCTTTTAGGAGGTTAACAATGTATTCACAAATCAGGAACATTTCAATAGCTTGTATTATTTTAGTTGCTTTAGGCGGTTTTTTTCAAACAGCCAGCGCCGACATAGAAGCCAACAAGGCCCTCGTCCTCCGTCTCCTTGAGATCTTTAACCAGGGAAACCTGGCCGTAGCAGATGAGATCTTAGCCACCGACTTCGTCAACAATGATCCCAGCCGCCCCGATGTCACCGATATCGAGAGCTACAAAGGATGGGTCGTTGAGAACCGCACTGCCTTCCCGGACTTCCATGTCGAGATTCATTACATGGTTGCTGAAGGGGACAAAGTAGCGGCTCGCTGGACAGTTACCGGCACACACCAGGGAGAGTTTATGGGCATCCCCCCAACAGGGAGGCAAATGACAGTGACGGGGATGAACATCCATCGTTTGGCTGGCGGCAAGATAGCGGAAGCCTGGTGGGCTTATGACGCCCTGGGCATGGTGCAACAGCTCACTGACCCGTTGCCTGTTCCAGATGACCTGGTGAAAGACCAGATTACCAGCCCATCGCTGGAAGGCAGCCTGCTGGGTGATCCAGCAATGAGGAATATGGTTATCTACCTCCCACCTGGGTATGAAACCTCTGATAAAGGCTATCCTGTGGTGTACCTGATGCCCGGATTAGGGGCCACTGAACGCTGGTGGGCATGCGGGGAATTTTCATCGTTTTTTAGCCCGTTAGGGATTGCTGTGCAGAATTTACCCGAAGCCGGTTTTGCCAGCATGACAGACGGGCTCATAGCTGATGGTAAGATGCAACCGATGATTATCGTGATGCCTGACATGAGCACCGCATATGGTGGTAGCTTCTGTGTCAATTCAGCACTGAACGGCAATCATGAGGACTATATAATCAATGATATAGTCCCATACATTGACGCAAACTATCGAACACTGCCGAGCCGGAATAGCCGTGGCATAGCTGGACACTGCATGGGTGGTTACGCTGCTATGTACCTTACTATGCGGCATCCCGATGTCTTTGGTGCAGTAGCAAGCCACAGCGGAACCCTGATGACCGCCGGCTTGCTACCGGGGATGCAGCCAATAGCAGCTGCGGAGAATCCTGAGGGGTTGACGCTGATGGGGCCCGATCCTGCTAAACCTTGGACGAGTATGCTCTATTTGTTTTCGGCAGCTTTTTCACCTAACCTGGATAATCCGCCGTTTTACGTGGATATTCCGTTTGATGAGAATGTGCAGATCAGAGAAGATGTCGCGCAGAGATGGGCGGCTTATGACCTGCTGCAGATATTCCCTGACCATGTTTCAGACCTGGCAAGCCTCAGAGGGATATACCTGGACGCAGGGGACAAAGATGAATTAAATGAGCAACTGATCGCGCAGGCATTCTCTGAGGCGCTTAGTGCTGCCGGAATAGAGCATCAGCTTGAGATATTCGATGGTGCGCACATGGACAATTTGTATACGCAACTCGCCGTATCTCTCAGCTATCTTTCGGATGCCTTGGGCGATTGAACGAGTTCAATCCTTGGTGATGTCAATAGCGTCTCTAGCGCGATAGGCCAACTTAGAAAGGGTAATCAGATGAAAAAGACAATTACAGTCGTATTGGTTTTGGCATTGTGTTTGGTTACTAAGGTTGCCAATGCAGATTTTACGTTCGGCGAACCAGTCAACCTGGGACCGCCGTTCAACACTCCTTCACGCGAGGTGAGTTTTGTCTTTTCGGCCGATGGCCTGGAAATATATATCTCCTCGGAACGCTCCGGAGGACTTGGTTATATCGATATGTGGCGCAGTACGCGCGAAAACGCCGACAATCCATGGGGGCTGCTTGTCAACGTTCAGGAAATAAACAGTCGTTACAATGAGGCATTTCCGTGTTTGTCAGCGGACGGCCTGACCCTCTATTTCAGCGACTGGTATAACTGGAATGCCGCCGGTGATCGTCCTGGTGGTGTAGGCAATCACGACCTCTGGATGTGTACGCGGGCCAGCTGCAACGACCCCTGGGGCATGCCGGTCAATATGGGCGCCCCGTTCAATAGTGGGAGTCCTGACATGTCCCCAACCATCTCGCATGATGGGCTGACATTCATCTTCGCCTCCAAACGCTCCGGCGGCCTTGGCGATTTCGATCTATGGATGTCCACGCGGCGGGCCGTAGAAAGCGACTGGGCTGTGCCGGTCAATATGGGGCCGGCGGTCAATAGCGTGTACTATGACTGCGAAGTATGTCTCTCAACTGATGGATTGGCCATGTTCTTCTGTTCCAACCGTTCCGGCGGCATGGGTTCGTATGACATGTGGCTGACTACCCGACAGAACCAGGCTGCCGCTTGGAGTCCACCTATAAATCTCGGACCGGTTATCAACACCAGCGGCATGGAAGGTGCTCCGAGTCTCTCCCCCGATCTAAAAACGCTTTACTTCTGCTCATCCAAATCCGGCGGGATAGGGGGCTGGGACATGTATGAAGTCCCCATTGTGCCGATCCTCGATTTCAACAGTGACGGTATCGTGAATGTGGAAGACATTGTGATCATAACTGAGCACTGGGGAGAAAACTACGCCTTGTGTGACATTGGCCCGATGCCATGGGGCGACGGCATCGTTGACGTTCATGATTTGGTGGTCCTTACGGAGTACATAGAACCAATAGACCAAACGCTGATAGCACACTGGACATTGGACGAAACAGAAGGCGATATCGCTCAAGACAGTGCCGGTGACAACGATGCTTTTGTCATTGGCAACCCGGTTTGGCTGCCAAGTGGCGGGCAAGTGGACGGTGCACTTATGTTGGATGGCCTGGATGACAGTCTTGTAACCGGTCCTATCCCTAATCTTGTGGAAAGACCGTTCAGTGTCTTTGCCTGGATTATAGGTGGTGCTCCAGGACAAGTCATCATATCTCAGTCAGGTGGCGCGAATTGGTTTCTGGCAGATCCAACCGAAGGTAACCTGATGACGGAGCTTAAAAGTCCCGGTCGGTCTGCAGGGCCATTGCAGTCACAAACAAACATCACAGATGGCTATTGGCACCGGATAGGTCTCGTGTGGGATGGTTTGTACAGAACGCTTTATGTTGATGATATCGTCGTGGCCCAAGACACACAGAATGGTCTGGAGGGCTCAGATAGTGGATTGTACATCGGCACCGGCAAGGCTATGGAGCCCGGAACCTACTTCTCCGGCCTGATTGATGATGTCCGCATCTACAACCGAGTTGTGATACCTTAGGAAATTGAAGTAATAGTACTGTAGGAAATCACAAGAAACAGAACAGTTAAAATATTAAGAGGCTGGCAGCTTAAAAACTGTCAGCTTCTCTCTGATTTGCAGTGATTGATACATGTCTTTTCATCCGTTGTCAGGTCGAGGACTGGCGCGTTAGTGTAGGTCGAATTTTGTTTTCACCGTTTACTCGC
>JACNGQ010000224.1 GCA_014384025.1 Planctomycetota bacterium
TATGGTTCTCGGAACAAAACAGAGACGAGAGACGCAGATCATCAACTATCTGAAATTACGGTCTCGGATGAAATTTCCTATGAATATTTCTTAATCTTTCATGGTCAACATGTGTATAAATCTGAGTAGTAGCTATATCAACATGTCCGAGCATCTCCTGTATGCTTCGCAAATCGGCGCCACCTGCCAGCATATGCGTTGCGAAGCAATGTCTTAAAGTATGTACTGTTACATTTCCGGGCATACCTGCACGAACTGCATATTTTTTAACCAGCCTCCAAATCTCAATACGACTCATTGGCCTGCCTGTTCGAGACAACAACAGAAAATCACCACTGAAAGGCTTGACCAGACTCGGACGAAGTTTAGCCAGATATTCATTTGTTGCAGCGATGGCTACTTTACCGATTGGAACCACACGTTCTCTATTGCCTTTGCCAAGACAGCGAAGGTAGCCTATATTAAAGTTAAAGTCTGACATTTTAAGCCCCGCTATCTCGCTTGCACGTATGCCGGTGGCATAGAGCAGTTCAAGCATGGCCTTATCACGAAAGTAAAAAGGCTCATCCGGGCTTGGAGTATTCAAAAGTTCGATAATCTGCCCTTTGCTGCAAATACTCGGCAGCTTCTGCCATACCTTCGGACTTTCAAGGATTGAAGTCAAGTCATCTTCGAGAAGACCGGTTAGCTTGCCGAACCGCAGTAACATTCTTATAGCGACCAGAGAACGCTTAATAGAGCTTTCACTCTTCTGTTCCTTACTGAGTATTCGCAGGTAATTTTGGATAAGGACCGGCTCTATACGCCGCAGCTCACTGATATTATTGGATTTGCAGTATTTAAGAAAGCTTTTCAGGTCACGACCGTAACCTAAAACAGTATTGTTGGACAGACCCGCTTCAACAGTCAGGTAATTGAGAAAGCTTCTGACATCCCGGTGCAAAGGGAAGGTTTTGATATCAGCCGGCGGCAGGTCTTGTTCGCAAGCCGATATTACCGGCTCGAATTTCGAATCTCGAATCTTGAATTTCCTAACAGATTGTCTTTGCATTTAAGGGCCTATCTCTCTGCTCGATGCTCGTACACCCAGGCACAGGCCTTGAACCTTGATTAACTATTTGATAATCGCGTTTTCTGCGAAATATGGATGGTCAGCAAACCGCCCTTACGCATTACGAACCATCCGCCATAATATCATCGGCATTAAAACAAGACCACCTTTAGACACAAAGCCACAAGCAAAGAGTTATCGAAAGCGAATAAGCTTTATCATATCTAAAAAATGACAAATCAAATGACCTTTGACTTGAATTAGTTCCGTTTTTTTGGTAAAATCTTAAATATATCAGGGTTTTGCTGGAGGGCTTTTCAAATGAAAATGCCAGCTACTATTTTATGCATTATATTTATATTAGTTAGCCTGACGTCCTCAAATGCCACAATCACAAACCAATCAGGCTTGAAACTAAGCTCAATTAGTCCGGGGTTGACATCGGCCGCAATGCCCCCGGAAGATATACACGAAGATATTCAGCCTTTGAGTAACGGGCTTGTCGATGCACCCTCCGCCTATTTCGACGACTGCGGCGTGCTCGTACAGGCAGTTGAATGTGTACTTTTTCAAGCTGATACAGGTGGTTTGTATTTATTGAACAACCTCGACAAGTTTAAGGTCGGTGACCACGTCCGTGTCCGCGGCATTCGTAATGATTCCTGCGCTTCAATCTGCATGCAGGGCAATGGATGTATTGAATACAATACCATCTCGACCTGCCTACGTGGTGACCTTGATGGCGATAACAATATTGATATTGATGATTTTGCCATATTACTGTCCCATTGGCTCGAAACCGGCTGCGCTGAGCCGGATTTCTGCGATGGTGCCGACCTGAACAGAGACGGCATCGTGGACACAAACGACTTTAGCCTGTTCGCAGAAAGTTGGCTCAATTCAGCCGACGGTGAGCCCAATAAACCCGGATTAAACAAATACTACGTCCCATTCGATAATCCCATAGAGCCGAACGCTCCAGGCTATAGCCTCCCGCTCGACCTCGGAGCAATTGTAAACTACGCCGCTATGGATTCCAAGTTTGGCTTAAATAACACCGCCCCGCTGCTCGAACAAAATGGTTTCGCCGTCATCGAACACGACTTTGGATGGTTCGACCCAAACCGCGATGACATTGTAAAACCGTACGAGTATCTGCGCGACAGGGACGTACCTTTGTTTATTACGGCCGATACGCTGCTGCATCTTTACCATATCCAGTTCGATGAAACATTAAAAGAAATAGAAGAGCGCGAGTTTATTATAGATATAAGAGACCTGACAACGGCCCTGCTGGATGATGCCCTGAGCCTGCATGAGCAATATACCGACAACCTCAAAGAAGCGGCAAAACGCAATGTCGCCTACCTCGCTGTGGCAAAAAAACTTATCGACCCGAATGCCCAGGTACCACAATTCGTAGCCAGTCTTGTCGCAGGCGAATTAGCTAAAATCGACGCCCACGCAGGTTTCACCGAAAGCGACATCTTCATATATAAGGAAGACTATTCTCAGTACGTACCGAGAGGCCATTACACGCGAAGCGAGCAGCTTAAGCGATATTTCCGAACGTTAATGTGGTATGGCCGGATGGCGTTCCTCTTAAAAGGCGCCGAAAACTGGGGGCCGTTGGGTGATGCTCTTATCAGCATCGAAGATGCGAAAATTCAAACTCTTCAGGCCGTACTTCTGGCAAAGTCTATCGAGAATATCAATGTTGGCCAGCGCACCGGCCTCGATGTTTGGGAAAGATTATACACAGTAACAGCCTTTTACGTTGGTCTGGCGGACGACCTTACACCTTATGAGTATCTCGACACGTTGAATAAGATATTTGGAAGTAACTTCGAACCCGCCATCCTGGAAAACCAGGACATTTTCTTTCACCTGAAGACTGAGCTGTCTCTGCTGCGCTCGCCACAAATATACGGCGGCACCGGCGATATATGGGTAGTTCCGCCCGTTACGCCCGAGGCGCTTAATGAGGTACTTGATAAGACCAAAGGCATGCGCCTAATGGGTCAGCGATTCATACCGGATTCATATATGTTCCAGCACCTTGTTTTTCCTTCTGTGCTCAATTATTTCGGCAATGCCGAACCTAAACCCTTCACATATGGAGTTCTGGGCGACCGAAGTTATCCGCGCGGGCTCGATGTTATGGCAATCTTAGGCTCAGACCATGCAAAGGATATTCTCATCAAAGAAGGTGACACTGACTACGTTGACTACGAGCTGCGCTTCAATGAGTTAAAGACCGAATTTGATGCCTTCGACCTGGCCGATTGGAACCGCAACCTTTACTGGAGCTGGCTGTATTCGCTTCGGGCACTTATAGAGGGCTTCGGCGAAGGTTACCCGAACTTCATGCGGACTCAGGCCTGGCAGGAAAAAGAGCTTAACGCGGCCCTTGCCTCGTGGACCGAGCTGCGTCATGACACTATCCTCTATGCCAAGCAGAGCTACACACCCCCAAGGTCCAACCTTCCGCCAACAGTAACCGGCTACGTCGAGCCTGTACCGGAATTCTATGGCAGATTGCTGGCACTTACTGAGATGACAAGGCTGGGCCTCAGCGACCTCGATATACTCTCAACTCAGGCAATAGAACGGCTGACAACTCTCGAAGTCATACTGACCAGATTAATAGAAATCGCAAATAAAGAGCTGACGAACCAACCTCTCTCTGAGGACGACTATAAATATATAAAAGACTTTGCAAAAACACTTGAAGGCGCTGTAATGGGAGTCGAGGAAACAGGCCTCAAGACAACTCTCATAGCCGATGTCCACACTTATTCCTTCGAAGGCCTGGTCGTTGAGGAGGCCGTAGGAAAAGTTGACCTGATTGTCGTAGCCTTCCCATCTCCAGACGGCTCGATTTTCCTGGCCGCAGGCCCTGTGCTCAGCTACTACGAGTTCAAACACCCTATGAGCGACCGGCTCACCGATGAGGCCTGGCGAGAGCTGCTCGCCTCACCCGACAAACCCGAAAGGCCAAAATGGTTTCAACCGCTTATGAACTAATCCGTGCAACAAAACGTTTAAGGAAGCAATATGGACAAGGCCAAACTAACTCGTCGCGAATTTCTGCAATATGCCACCGGTGGCACTTTGGCGCTGGCAGGATTCTCTCACCTGGCCATCGGAGATTCAGAATCGAAATTACCCCCGGTCCGCGCTATCACCCGCGGGCCTAAATTCCACTGGTTCAGCTACTACGATAAGCTACAGTTCGACCCGTCCGGCCGGTACGCGCTCGGGATGGAAATTGACTTCGAGCACCGCAGCCCAAAACCCGACGACGCTATCAAAATCGGCATGGTGGATTTGAAAGATAACGACCACTGGACAGAATTGGGCGAAAGCCGTTCGTGGTGCTGGCAGCAGGGTTGTATGCTCCAGTGGCTTCCCGGCTCGAAAAATAAAATCATCTGGAACGACCGGCAGCTCGACCGGTTTGTCTGTCATATACTCAACGTCTTCACCGGCGAAAAACGAACACTGCCATATCCGATTTACACCATCAGCCCCGATGGCAAAACGGCTGTCGCTCCGGACTTTCGCCGCGTTCAGGATATGCGCCCCGGCTACGGCTACGCTGGCCTGCCGGACCCACATAAAGATGAGCTTGCACCGAAAGATACAGGCATTTTCCGCACCGACCTTGAAACCGGCAGACGGGATTTGATAATCTCCCTCGCGGATATCGCTAAGTTCGGCCAAATCCCCGGCGACCCAAAAGATCCCAAGCACTACTTCAACCATCTATTGTTCAATACCGACGGCTCTCGATTCATCTTTCTGCATCGCTGGCGGGCAAAGGGTCTGCGCAGCTTCGGCACGCGAATGCTAACCGTCAAATCCGACGGCTCGGATATCCACATCGTGGATCCCTACGGACAAACCTCACACTTTATCTGGCGCGACCCGCGTCATATCCTCGCCTGGGCATGGCACCCCTCACACAAAAACGCCTTTTATCTCTACGAGGACGGCACGGACAAGGTAGAAGTCATCGGCAAAGACATTATGCCCCAAAACGGCCATTGCACATACCTGCCCGGCAACAAGTGGATTCTAAACGACACTTACCCCGACAAACAGCGAAAGCAAAACGTCTATCTCTACAACGTCGCAACCGGCCAAAGAATCCCACTCGGAAGTTTCTACCTCCCGCCAAAATACACTGGCGAATGGCGCTGCGATACGCACCCGCGCTTCAGCCCGGATGGCCGAAGCGTCGTCATAGACTCACCCCATCAGGGCACAGGCCGCCAAATGCACCTCATCGACATCAGTAAAATCGTTTGACATTGCTATTTAGATTTGGTAAGGTAGTGGAAAGAGCGATATCAGCAAAGTTGGCAAATATAGTAATTTGCGATTTTCTCCGAATGGGTAGTGTAAGATGAGACATACACATTTAGCTGTGATATCGATGGCAATTTTGGTAGTAATTTGCTATCTTTATATGTCAGAATTAACCTTCGCAGGCACTATCGTCGCCTGGGGCAATAACTCTTATGGTCTGGATAAAATTCCAGATGGCAATGACTTTGTGGCTATAGCTGCTGGTGATGGTCACAGCCTGGCTCTGAAATCTGACGGTTCTATCGTTGGCTGGGGCAGCAGCCTGTCTAGTAAGCCTCCTGATGGCAACGACTTTGTAGCTATAGCTGCCAGCGGACGTCAGATTCCAAAGATACGATTCGAGGGTCATTGTCTTGCTCTTAAGTCAGATGGCTCTATAGTCAAGTGGGGCGCACCAATATATGGATCTCCTGATGGCAATGACTTTGTGGCAATAACCGCAGGCGGGGATCACATTTTGGCGTTAAAATCAGACGGCTCTATCGTCGGCTGGGGCAGTAACGTAGATGGTCAAGTTACTCCTCCTAATGGCAACGACTTCGTGGCAATATCCGCAGGGGCAGGACACAGCCTCGCTCTGAAATCCGATGGCTCTATTGTCGGCTGGGGTTGGAATCATCGTGGTCAGGCTTCACCACCCGACGGTAACGATTTTGTAGCAATAGACGCAGGATCATATCACAGTCTTGCTCTAAAGTCCGACGGCTCTATTGTCAGATGGGGCATGAAATTTCAAAGTAAGTACACTCCTCCTACTGGAAATGACTTTATCGCGATAGCCGCCGGATTAACTCATAGCCTGGCTCTCAAGAAGGATTGCCAATATGCACTTAAAGGTGACCTGAATAACGATTGTAAGGTAGATTTCACTGATTTTACAATTATGGCGTCTCACTGGCTAATCGATTGCGACCTGAATCCAGAAGATCCGGCTTGTGTGCCAAAACAATAGGGGCAGGCATGCTGCCCTGAAAGTATCAGTTCCCACGCCGTTCAATCATAGCACGGATACCCGCCTGTGGCAGTGAAGCGCTGGCGAGGTAGTTGGGAAGCCTGCGTTTTTCTCCCAATATCCATTCGCACGCGTCGTTCTTCTTGAAATCGCTCACCATATCAATCACGGTCCTGTCCGCAAGCCCGGGATCTACTAAATCCAGCGTATAAACAAACCAGCCTGTCGGTGTGGCCCAGTAAGCACCGTTTTGATACGTATCCCGCCGGGCAACGCACAACTCCCAGTAAACCCCGCCCGGCAGATGCCGGATCTGACCATTTTGCACTATGTTAGAATAATTGTCCTTAAAGTACCGGGCGATAGCCATAGACTGGCTCTTATCTGCAACTCCAAGATAAACCGCAAAGGCTGAGCCCCAGATATGATGCTCCTTACAGCGGATAGTGGCCGCCCTGAAAAGACCGACCTGTTCATCCCAGAAAACTTCTCGGATGTTCCCGGCTACCACCTCTGCCTCAGACTTCCAACCGGCGGCTTCCTCTTTACGGCCAACCACGTCCAGCAATTCGGAAAGTCTGCGCCCCGCCTCGACATATAAAAGAGAGCAAAACAGAACATCCCCCTGCATACGCACCGTGTCCGTAAAACCATATGGGCAGCGGTCCCAATCGTCATCCTTAATATGCACCAGCTTTGTCTTGGGATTTCGCGGAACGCTGCGCATTGTCCTGATAAGCGCATCGATATTCTCTTTGAGAAACTTTAAGTCCCCGGCCTTCTTATAGGTATGCCAGATAGCGGCAACGGTAAATTGAGAACCGTCGGCAACCGGATTGGCCCCAAGCGTCCCGAAGCCGGGCTTGTAAATAGGCTGGCCATCGAATTTCACACAGTCCACCCCCGCTCCGTCCGCCCTCATACTGCTGATAAATACCCTGCCGGCATCGAGAAGCTCCTTGTCGGAATAAGATTCAATAGACCCTTCCAGCGTATAAACATAATCCCTCAGCCAGAAAGCCTCATAACCGATACCCACCTGCGGCGGAAATGCCGAAGTTCCATCCTTCATAGTCCGCCTGCTCGCGCGGATAAGACGGTGCGATTCATTCTCAAGCCACTCAACCGCCTCTGACAGGGCTGCAGAATCAGCGAAAGCATCCGCATTTCCCGCAGCCAATGCCAGAGCAGAAATCATAAAGAACAAAACAAAGTTCTTAATCATCAAAGATTACCTATCTTACCAAAAAGGCTGAGATTGCAATAACAAAGCATTTAGATAAGCCTCGTCTTGCCCGGAACAGCGACCGGCCTCATCTCCAAATCGCCGAATTCATAAGCCGGTGGACTCAAATCCAGTTTTGAGGCATTCATCGCCCAGTCGAACTTCAGTGCCCGGCCGGTATAAGCGCTCATCCTGCCCATAATCGAAGTCAGCGAACTTTCAGCAACACGCCTGCCCTCGTTCAACCGCTTGCCCTGACGAATCGCAGCAATCTGGTCCGCATGCTGTGTTATGCACGGATCCTTCTGGTCCCACGCAAATTCGGTTTTGTTCCGACCTTCAACAACAACCCTGCCGAAGTCCGAATACGCCTTGCCTTTAGTTCCGACAAATCGCTGGTCACTACGGTCAATGGGACAATCAATCTGATAACCCATATACTCAACTCTTACGCCGTTTGGATACTCATACTCTACTGCGAAATGGTCGAAAACATTACCGTACTCCGGCCCCTTTCTCACTTCTCGACCACCCATACCAACGCACTGCACAGGAGGCCCGCCGAAAGCCCAGTTCATTACATCAAGGTTATGCACGTGCATCTCAACGATAAAGTCGCCGCTAAGCCACGTCAAAAACAGCCATCGCCGCAGATGCCACTCCATATCCGACCATTCCGGCTGCCGCTCCTTCTGCCCCCAGGTCAACATTCCACCGCCAAGTCGTACACACTGGCCGCCAACAAGCTCACCTATAGCGCCGTCATGGATAGCCTTAATACCTTCCACCAAATGTGATATCCGCCGCATCTGCGTACCGGCTACGATAGTCAGGCCCTTCCTGTCAGCCAGCTCAGACGAAGCAATAACCGAACGAACACCAACCGGATCCACCGCCGCCGGCTTTTCCATAAATACGTGCTTGCCCGCTTCTATCGCCGCCTTCAGATGACTCGGACGAAAGTGCGGAGGCTCGGTCAGTATCACCATGTCCACATCGTCACAAGCTACAACCTTCTTGTGAGCATCCCAGCCCACAAAGCATTTATCCTCGGTTACTTTCACTTTTTCGGAAAGGTCCCTTCTAAGAGTTCTGCGACATCTGTCCAGACGGTCCTTAAATAGATCGCCCATCGCCACAAGCTCAACGTTCTCCGACGATCTCAGGCACTTTGTAGCATCATGCGTTCCACGCCCGCCGCAGCCAATCAAGCCTATCCTAACTTTGTCGGAACCCGCTGCATACATTCGGTTTGTCCCCACAGCCAGACTCGCCGCCCCCAAAGCCGCTGAGGTCTTGATAAAGTCTCTGCGCGACAGCACCGAGTTACCCTTTATTGATTCGTTTTTCATAAATTACCCTTTCAACTATCGTTACCTGCCGAGTTAATATTAACTAAACTGAGTTTTTCCCGGCATGGCCATGGGCCTGATGGGCAAGTCCATGTTCCAGGTTAAGTTATCCGGGACGAGTTTTTCCTCGGAACTCAGGGCTTCGGTCCAGGTGATCTCTTTTCCGGTGTAGGCGGCCATGCGTCCCATGATAGCCATGAGCGAGCTGTGAGCCATCCAGATGCCGTCATTAATGGGTCGGCCGTCGCGGATAGAGGCGAACAACTCGTCGTGCTCGACCTGGTACATGTCGGATTTGGGACCGCGATAGCGCCAAGTCTCCTTGCCGGTAATGGTGGGATCACTCCAGCCCTTGATGTTGCCCAGACCATCCGAGCCCATGAGGTAGTCCGAGTTGTCACCGTAGCAATTGATGATCTGACGTTGGGCCATGAACGCACGGACTCCGTCTGGGAATTCGTAGAAAACATCAATGTGGTCGAAAATATTGCCCTCGTTGTTTGGGAATTGGCGGCCGCCGGTTGCCACCGCTTTGAGAGGAAGGACTCCGTTCATCGCCCAGGCAATCTTGTCAACACTGTGGCAGGCTTGTTCCACCAGCCCATCCCCGGACAACCAGGCAAAGTTATACCAGTTATGGAGCTGCCATTCAACATCACTCATGCCGGCGGGACGCCTGCTGGCTGGGGGCATGGGTTTCACTGGGCCGGTCAGATAGGTGGCATAAACGGCACGAACCGAGCCGATAGCGCCTTGGTGTACACGTTGGTAGAAAGCGCGACGCGCCATGTGATACCGCCAACAGAAGCCGGCCACCAGGGCCAGATTCTTCTCCTTGGCCATGGCGGCGGACTGGAGGACCGAACGAACGCCTGGAGCGTCGGTGGCCATGGGTTTCTCGCAGAAGACCTGTTTGCCGGCCTCGATTGCAGCTCGGAGATGCTGAGGTCTAAAACCAGGCGGTGTGGCCAAAAGAACCACATCCACACCGCTATCGATCACTTGCTGGTAAGCGTCCAGGCCTACGAAGCACGAATTGTTGCTTACTTTCACGCGTGCCCCAAATTTCTTTTCGTTCATGAGGTTCCTAAGACTGCGCTGCAGGCGATCCTCAAAGACGTCGCCCATGGCTATTAGGACCACGTCTTCACCGGCTGACAGGGCTTGCGCGGCAGCACCGGAACCCCGGCCCCCGCAGCCTACCAGGCCGATACGTATCGTGTCGGAACCCGCTGCGTACATTCGGTTTGTCCCCACAGCCAGACTCGCCGCCCCAAACGCCGCTGAGGTCTTGATAAAATCTCTGCGCGACAGCACCGAGTTATCCTTTTTTGCTTCGTTTTTCATAAGTTGTCCTTTCAACTAATCATTATCAGCTAAATTATTAAATAAGCATAGTTTTGCCCGGTACAGCAACAGGCCTAACCGGTAAATCACCAAATTCATATTTCTCAGGACTCAGGTCAAGCTTCGACGCTTTCATCGCCCAATCCCAGCTAAGCGCCCGCCCCGTATATGCACTCATCCGCCCCATGATGGCATTCATTGTGCTCTCAGCAACCTGCTTGCCCTCGTTGATTGGCGAACTGTCTCGAATGCTCTTTATAAGATCGGCCATCTCCATAACATAGTGGTCCGAATCGGGCCCTTCATAATTGAACGGCCTTTCGCCGGCAATAACGCCTTGATCGACATCGGCGACGCCTTTGGTCCCAACAACACGTTCGGCGATTCTGTCGCTGCTGCCGGTGATCTGCCGGCACATACTGGAAACCCTCACGCCATTCGGATACTCATACTCGACTGCGAAGTGGTCATAGATATTACCAAGGTCGCGCACTGCCCGGCCGCCCATACCGATGCACTGCACCGGATGTGCCCGCAGCGCCCAGTTGAGGACGTCGAGATTATGAACATGCTGTTCGACAATATGATCTCCGCTCGTCCAGGTAAACCATGGCCAGCTTCGGCACTGCCATTCCATATCGGAACGCCCCTCTTTCTCATACCACTGCCAGTAACCTAACATATCGCTGCCGTTCCAGTAGCCCTGGGCCGCCACAATCTCACCAATTTGACCGTCATGAATCCGCCGGATAATCTCTTGGTATTTCTTACTGTGTCGCCGCTGAGTGCCCGCGACAACCGACAGGCCCTTTTGCCGGGCGAGCCCAGCCGTCTCGATAACGGAACGAATGCCGATCGGATCCACCCCACCCGGCTTTTCCATAAACACGTGCTTACCCGCTTGAACAGCCGCATGGAAGTGCTCCGCACGCCAATGAGGAGGCGCCGTCAAAAAGACCAAATGAACATCGGTTTGCAGTACCTTTTTATAAGCGTCAAAACCAACAAAACGCTTGTTTGATGTGACCTTTACAGCATCGGGTACGTCCTTCCTGAGCTTTTCGAGCGAATCCTTCAGACGATCCTCGAACAAATCACCCATCGCCGAAATCTCTATGCCCTGCGAACTCTTTACACAACTGATAATATCCCGCGTACCCTGCCCGCCGCAGCCAATCAAGCCAATCCGAACCTTGTCGGAGCCCGCCGCGTACATCCGGCTTGTCCCGGATACCAGGCTCGCCGCCCCTAATGCCGCCGATGTCTTGATAAAGCCTCTGCGGGTCAGCTCATGACCTTTTCTGCTTATCTTCTTCCTCATTACTATCTCCTTTCGATGAGCAAAATTTGCCTTCAATAAAGCCACATTGTGTGACACCCTCAAACTCGCTTGGGAGTGCTTAAAAAATATCCTTTTTATGCCTATCAAAGATACTTGCCCCAAACCACTCCGTCAAGCGTAATTTTGACCTCGATAAAGGCATAAGGGAAGCATCGTACAGGCCCGAATTTAACTAAAGTCGCCTGAATGTATAGACGAATACGAATTTGTGTGCATTATCATCTCTGATTAGCTTGTAAGAAAACAGAGAGGTCCTATAAAAACGGCAAAAAAATGAGCAGAACATTCCGCCAATATATAAGGATGGTCCTATTCAACAAGGAAGAGGCCACCGCAATAAACAATATAGAAGAAAAGCTTAAGGCAGAATCCAAAGCAAGGGCCATAGCGGAAGAAAAGCTCAGGGTAGAAATTGAAACCAGAGCAGCAGCGGAACGAAAAGTGGAAGCCAAGGCCCAACAGAAGCTCCTTACACAGCACCACAGGTATAGTGCTCTGGCCGGGAGAATTGAAGCTCAGGCTAAAGGGGAGATAGCAAAAGTCAAAGCTCAGGCAAAAGAAGCTTTTGAAAAACTCGATTCTTATACAGCCGAACTAAATCAAAAAGATAAACAACTAAAAGAAGTTCAGGAAAAGTTAAAGGCCGAGACTGCCGCAAAAGTCGAAGCACAGGAGACACTGAAGGCAGAAAGGGACCAGCACAGAAAAGCTGAGGCTCAGACTAAAGAGGATATTGCAAAAATAAAAGCCCTGGCTAAAGAGAAAATCCGAACATATACTGCGACATTAAACCGTGCGGAAGAAAAATTGCCCAAAGCTAAGGAATCCCGATACAGTGGGGAGAATCTCGCCGGAGCAAAAGATAAAGGCCTTAGCGATAAAAGCAAAGAGCAACAAAACATTGACGCCCAACCGATAGAAACGGCAAATGTTTTAATCCGAATCTGCCGGAATATTATTCATCCAAAATCTAAAAAGAGGAAAGTCGCCCTCTTTTCAGTATTAGCAACTTTCTCAGTATTAGCTATAGCATTGGGAGTAAGCGTAGTAAAGAACCAGCCGGTCGCCAAACCGGACAGCGCTGCTACACAGGAGGATGAGCCGGTATCGATTACCCTGATGGCAAGTTACCCCGACCGAGAATACTTAACTTACAATATCCTTAAAGGCCCATCCTACGGGAGCTTGAGCGGGAAAGCGCCCCAAATGACTTACACTCCGGCATCGAACTATCACGGCCAGGACAGTTTCACTTTCAGCATCAACGAAGCAAAGCCCGGCAAAAACCAGGCAACGATATCGATTACAGTGCTGGCCGCAAATGACGTTCCTGTAGCATATCACCGTGCTGAGACAATAAAAGTAAACAAATCCATAGCCGCGACTCTGACGGGAAGCGATGCGGACGGCGATCCATTGACGTTCATTATCAGCAAAGAACCAGAGCACGGCATACTCACCTTCGACTCATACTTCAATACCAATGGAAAGCTCACATACACTCCTGAGCCTCACTTCGAAGGCACCGATACTTTCTCCTTCAAGTTGAATGACGGCAAACTGGACAGTGCCCCGGCAACGGTTTCCATAAATGTCTGCCCGAATCTCCTGCCGGTAGCTGAATCTCATTCGGTTACGACACCCGAGGATACACCTGTGCAGATTGATTTAATAGGCAGTGACCCGGATTCAGACCAGTTGTCCTACATAATGGTATCTGTGACCTCCCACGGCAGCTTGAGAGGGGAGGCATCGAATCTGACCTATACGCCCGACAAGAATTTCAACGGTTCAGACAGCTTCTCCTTCAAAGTCAACGATGGCATAGCGGACAGCGCTCCTGCAACCGTTTCTATTACGGTCTCCTCAATCAACGACCCGCCGACAGCCAAAGGAGACAGCATAGTAACCACCGAAGACACGCCGGCAGTAAAGGTCGATGTTCTGGCAAACGACACCGATATAGATAATGAGGGCAGAAATCTATACCTCGATACGTTTACAGTCACTGCCGTCACTCAGGGCAAAAACGGCTCGGTAACAATTAATCCCGACAGTACGCTGAACTATAGCCCCAATGCGAACTTCTACGGAAGCGACGAATTCACTTATACCGTTCGCGACAACAAAGGTGATACTGATACTGCAAAGGTTAATGTTACAGTCAACATGGCCAACGACGCCCCGGTCATCATTTCGGCAGCCGTAACTACGGCGAACGCCGGTGTTATATACACATACGATGTTAACGCAACAGACCCGGATTTGAACGATACACTTACGTACTCCTTAACCACCAAACCCGCCGATATGACCATAGACTCGGCTACCGGCCTTATAGAGTGGAAACCCACCGAGGTTGGGGAAAACGAGGTAGCAGTAATGGTCGCCGACAGCAACAGTATTCCAACTACAGATACCCAGTCATTTACTATCACCGTAAATCCGCCTCCACCAAAGATAGCCAAAATAATTCCACGGGACGGCTACAATCATAGGAATAGAAAAACACTATCAGCAGACGGCGAAACCGTACTTGTCGGCTCCAGCGACGATAAACGGTTTGTAACCAGCTATGGTTCATATACATCTTATGATTTTTCAAATGAATCAATCCCATCTGATGTTCAAATTAAGTCGGTCGTTGTTTATATCGAACACTTCGAAGAAGAACATTTTGCCTCCGGGAAATTAGAATGGGCCATAGGTACAGGCTGGCCGAGAAAGCCGGTTGTCTGGGCCTCAATAGAAGCTCCGATCAATGAAGATGAAAACCACGAAGCCGTGGATTCATGGGATATTACAAGTCTCATCGATACTCGCGACAAATTAAATTCCTTTCAGTTACAGGTTAAGAATAATGACATCGTCGGCCGCAATAATACGCTGATAGACTACATTTATCTGGCAGTTGAGTGGAAATAATTGGCTTTGTTTGGGTTTGAATTGGGTTTGTTTTGGCTTAAATTGGGTTTGTTTTGGCTTAAATTGGCTTTGTTTTTGGCTTTATTGGCTTTGAATTGGGTTTGAATTGGCTTTGTTTTTTGGTGGCCAGAATGGTCATTTTCTTCATAATCCCTTGTGGTAAATAAGTTTGCGCTCATTTTGTCATTTCTTAAATTGGGTTTGTTTTGCATAATTTGTGTATCTGGAAATATGTTATAATTGAAAGAGTGCCTAAAGTGACTAAAGTGCCTAAAGTGAGCTAAAGTTGGGTATCTCATATCTCAGATTTCCTATTTAGTGAGGGTAGAAAAACCCCATTAGAGTATAAGGCACTCTAACGGGGCAAGGCACTGCCTCTATAATTAGACGAGTGTGCAGTTTTGAGTCGAAAATTTTGCTATTTTTTGAGTCTTGTTGCACGTAAATCCATATTAGGAAAGGAGATAAAAAATTTTGAAAATTTAGATTTTTGTTTTTAGGAGTGAGCGTTTTTGAACTAAATTAACCACGGATTTACGCGGATTAGCACGGATTAAGGGTAGTTTTTCAGACGGCTTTGGCGTCTATCGGCCCTACCTTTCCTCGAAGCAAGCTTCTGCGAAAGGCCCGGCCTTATCCGCCGGGTTCCCAATAGAATGGGACCCCCTTAATAAAGCCGGCTAAACTCAAGAATATTAGAGAATTTAGAATTTAGAATGGAGAATTTAGAATTGTGGTCGATTTTGTTGATTTTGGGTGGTTTTTCTTAGTTTTTTAGCGTTTTTTGTCGAAAACTGAGGGATTTTCGATGCTTTTTGTCAGTTATTTGTGCTGCCGAAGGCCAGCATGAGCATCATACCGTCACGCAGGCACGAAGTGCCGGAGTGATTAAATCTTGTGCGAACCGCAGGCAGCACATTTAGAGGGATTTTGGGTGAATCCCGATTAGATAGACGTAGTTATCTATCGGGACAAGAATGTGGTTGATCCATTCGACAAGCTCAGGACTTGCGCTTTGCTCCAGTTGGGAATTGGTTTTTTGGCGTTTTGGACTGATATTTATTTTGCCACAGAGTGCGCAGAGGACTCAGAGAATTCAATAATATTTAACCACAGATTAACATGGATTCCTGAGTGTATTAGAGATTGGAGATTAGCAGACAGTGAATACAGAAAAGCCCAATTTCCTAATTGACTCGTTCACTAATTACCTGCACCCACGCTCTGACACCAGCACAAGCTCAACAGAAAAATATGTATGGTGTCCCCCGATTTCCACAAGCTCAACAGAAAAATATGTATGGTGTCCCCCGATTTCCACCCCGATTTCCAGATCTGCTCTTTCACCGGAACCTCGTTGATGCGCCTGAAGGACCACATGAACCATGACAAGTAGGCCTGCAACACAACTGCGGCAGTGATGGTCAAGACTCCAAAGACACATAGTATTCTTGTGTGAAATCTCATTCCATTAGACAATCTAACGCACGGGCTCAATCGCGACGCGTCAGCGGCGTCGATTTGCAGCCCGATGTTAGCATTTCCATTCTTTTCTTAAGATACTCATTAGATGACAATTCCAATAAGACTTGCCTGCCTTTGCTGACTCTCTCAATGTGCCTTCATGTTCAAAACCTGCTTTCTTATAGCAATTCATAGCAGATTTGTTAAAGTCAAACACGCCAAGAGCTATTCGGTTGAGATTTAGGGTGCTAAAGGCTTGTTTCACAGCCTTTTTAACGAGCAGACCTCCATAACCTTTGCCACGATAACGGGGAGCTATTATGACACGTGACAGCATTGCTGAATTAAACTGCTGGCGGTAATCTGATATTTCACAATAGCCGATTATCTTGTCATCCTTTACGAGGGCAAATGGATACAAACTGGGACATTCTTCTTTGGCCTTCTTCTGATGATTACGAAACTGACGTTGTGACAAGGGCCATATGAAGGCTGATCCTGCCCATTGGACCATTTCTTCTTCAGACTTTACCCACGATATGACATCGGAAATATATTTCAATTTAAACGGTATCAATTCCATAGGTCGCTTGATGCGAACAAGTTATTATATGTTTTTACTGATAACACCAGATAAGATATTCTTGAAATTGGCCATTGACAACAAAAATGTGCAGAAATTGAAATGATATTAAAGGCACTATTTGCGGCCAACGGTGCTATCGGAGCCTCGCCAGCACGCGTTTGGTTCGCTTACCTTGGTCGCTGCTTAGGGCGAGAGAGTTAGCCGTTAAGCCGCTCGCCGGTCTGTCGAGGCCCTCTTTCTCAGAATTCACCGGAACGTCACGCATGACAGTTTTGAAAAAGCGCGCTTTTTCAAAATACTTGTCCATGCGATTGTTAGCGATTTTCCTCTTATTTTGCGTAAATATCAGCTTGCTTCGCTGCCGGTATAACAGACGGCACAATATATTGCCCCATGGCAGAAGGGAGCTTGGGGTCATTGGTATGCACAAGTCTGCCTTTTTTTGAATCCCATTTGAATTTACTAAAAACTTTGCGTCCACTTGTGAGAATTTCTAATGAACCAAGTCGGATTCTCCAATAATCTTCATTACCGTTGGGTTTATCAATCTTGCCGTCAGGCAAGAAATGTATAGACTTGTTCAATTCCTTCTTCTCGTCTCCTCGGTAGTAGAGGTTGAAGGATCTATGTTGGTTAGATAGCAGGCTTTCGAGTTTGGTAGATCGTTTGCGAAGTGTGATAAGCCACACGACACCACCCACAATCGCAGTGGTGGTGAGTGTGATTACGGTCTTTGCGGCTTCTGCACCGACAAACTTCCAAATACAGCTTACACTCATACTCATTTCCTCGCTAACAAGTTATTATATGCTTTTACTGATAACACCGGATAAGATATTCTTGAAATTGGCCATTGACAACAAAAATGTGGAAAAATAGAATGATCACTATCTCGATAACACCGGAATATGAGTATTATCAGTAATTATCGATAACATTCAATGGCTCAGATATTACTTGGATTTCTGCCATAAGTACCAGTTCATACCGGCTGAGGCCCCACGCAACTGACTTAGACTCCGTCCTCGTCGGTTTCCAGCAAATGGTGAGTGCGCCAGAGAGCCTTCGCCCTTGGCTTCAAAAGTCAGGGTATAACCGCTACGAGAAATATAACTATATAAATGAAATTTTCAAGTGAAAAATTGGGACAAAATGTATCATATTGAGACTGGAGGTAGTCCAGGTAGATCATGCCTTTGAAATCAAGAAGAAATATACAACTGACTCAGCATTTTCAATAGGACTACTCTGAGAGGTGTTTTTCCCTTCCACAATTGCCAAACTCAAGCCGAAGGGTATCTGAGGTAGGATCGGGGGATTCAAAGTTGTAATAACTCATTCGGATTATCGTGAGGCTTAGAAAAGCAATATAACTCAATCGAGACGAAGTAGCGGCATAGGGGGAAAAAGAAATTCTAAGAAGCTACATACTCATAAAGGCCGCTGCTGCAATGGCCCCACCAATTTCCTGCAAAATAAAATAATGGCATATATGGAAAACTGCAGCGAACACTACTATTGCCATTGCGTATCCCATGCGGCGATATTTATTCGATTTGACCTTTCTTATAAAGAATAAAACGATACTCATGGGAAACAGAAATATTAGAACTGACCAACAAACATATATAAAAACAAAATTTAAGAACTGAAAACCATCGAGATTGCTACCATATACAATGGCTAAAACAACACATGCAGAAGCTAAAAATATTAAAAGAATTACATATCCGTGGAAGAGTGATTTGAAAAACTCATTACGTATATTTGTCTGGAAACCGATTATTGCCAATAAGACAGGTGCCGGTAATAAAAACAATTGCAGGTACTCTCCAAGAGTACCAAGTGGGCTGCTTCAGCCGGGGGCAAATTTTTCTAAGAATATACCTGTGATTCCAAACAATAAAGAGAATACAAAGAATAAGATATTTACTTTTTTTGAAAACAATTCAAATTTCCCTTTATTACATAACAATTCTACTATTAT
>JACNGQ010000246.1 GCA_014384025.1 Planctomycetota bacterium
ACGGCGGCTCTCAGTCGTTACCGCTTGCCTATGACAATAGCGTTGGATACTCTGAGGCGACCATGACGCTGACTTCTCCACGTGACTGGACGGTAAATAATATTGGCATATTGACGATTTGGTTCAGAGGCGACCCGACTAATGCCGCTGAGCGGATGTATGTAGCTCTTAACGGCAGCGCAGTCGTTTCTAATGATAATCCTGCTGCAGCTCAAATATCTGCGTGGAGCCAATGGGATATAGATCTGCAGGCTTTCGCGGACCAGGGTGTCAATTTGGCTAATGTCAATACGATCAGCCTTGGTTTCGGTGATAAGAGCAACCCGCAGGCCGGTGGTCCGGGTATGGTATTCTTTGACGATATACGTCTTTATCCACCGGAGCAGGAACCCGAGCCGGAAGCAGATCCGTCTCTTGTTATATACTATTCCTTCGACGAAGTCGGTGATATTGTCGCAGACCAATCCGGCAAAGGCCACGACGGCGTCGTAGTCGGTGACGTCACGGCAAATGCCGATGGAGTGAACGGTGGAGCTGCCAATTTCGCAAACGGTGGTTTCCTCGACCTGGACGGCCCAAGTTTTCCTGCCGAAGATATCCCGACATCCGCTATGACTCTCGCCGCCTGGATAAAAATTGCCAATACGGGCGGAGATCACGAGATATTCAACGCCAGAGCATCTGACGAAAGCTGGATTATGCACCCTGAACCCAAGAGCAGCGGCGACATTAGATGGCTACTTCGCTCTTATGGCGGGGCTACAATCTTCCAGATTCGTGCAGGTACTGTAACCTGGGATGAATGGCTGCATTTTGCAGGCACTTACGACAAAGATTCCGGCAAAGCGGCCCTTTATATCAACGGGGAATTGATTGAGGAGATGGATGTTGCAAGCCCTGCGGATATAGCCGGAGACTGGGACCTGGGTGCTCGCGTAGGAAAGACTATTGATGACGCAAGGCCTTTCACGGGGCTTATGGATGAGCTCCGCATGTACACGCGGGCACTGTCACAGGACGAGATACTGGAAATTATGCAAGGTATGTGATCAGCATAGACGATGCTAAACTATTAGCTAAAGATGTTACACCAATTTTGGGCTTATACTGATTGATTTGGTATAAGCCCTTTTTTTTCAACAATTATTTTTTAGCAGATGGATCGGGTAAAGGTATTGGTGCTGTAAGTTTAGGTCCGCTGGGATTAGTGCTATAGTCGAACTTGAGCGTTTGGGGTAATTCACCCGGTGTTGTTGCGCTGCCAAGTAACCTGTCGTGTTCGGCTAAGATGGCAGGCATGCTATTCCCACCAAGAGCCCTTCTTATAGTCATTTGCGGTTTTAGAAGCGTACTGATACATTTTTCTTCGATATCCGCCAGGACAGAGATCAAGTGACTTTTTTGGGTATCGTTCAAAATATCAGCACCCTTGACATATCTTTGTATCACATAGGAATATAACTGTGCAAAACATCGAGCTACAGCAGTCTTTGAAGTGGCTGATGTTGAACCGGAAGACTGGGAAGCTGAGGGTATTTTGCTGCTGAGATATTTCAAGATGGCACTATCATAAAGTTCATACTTCACTGTCCAGGCGGCATATTGTTTAATTCTGATATCAGCTATTTGGCACAGTAATTGTTCTGCCTGTGGTATCTTTACACCGGCTGCAAACTGAGCTATCAAAGCTATTATCTCAGGTGTGCTGGTATCGAGAATCTCTGTAAATTTAGCTGCAAGAACCGCTGCCTGATTCGAGTTTGCCGGGATATTTAACTGTGTTATGATGTCCGGGCTGGTAAGAGAATGGACCGCCCAGTAACGAATTACCATATTCTCATTTTTCAGCATTGGGACAGCCTGGTTCGCCAATTCCAGATCGTTCAGGCCATCAACCAGAATCAAAAGATTAATCGTTACTCCGGTTATCCTCTCCTGACGCGGCAATTGTTGGGCGTCGAGAAAGCCCTGGGCGATATATCTGCGAGCAGACTCTGAAAACTGTTGAGCGTACTGGCCTTGTTGGCTCTGAGTGCTCTGTCTGCTGAGAATGACCGTGCGAAGCTGAGCTATTGACGTAAAATCCCGGGCACCGACCAACTCCTTTATCGCCTCAGCAAGAAAATCATCGATAATTTTTAAGTCACTATTATCGAGCACGGCCTTTTTGCGTACATTGTCAACTTCTCTGGTATTGACGGCTTTAGAGCCCGGATTCATTACCAAAATCAAAAAAACCACCAAAACAGCGAAAATCACCCATTTTATCTTCATTTTGTAAACACCCTTAAAAATGCCGGTTGTGGTTTAGACAATCTCCAGTTTATACCTATACCCAATATCACCCAGTTTAACTTTAAAAGCCTAATTTGTCAAGGGAATTTGCCACCGGAGTAAAAAGCATTAAAAATGCCTTTCGCGATTGGCCTTTTTCCTTATTAACTTTTTCATGGAAAGCAGGTAAAAATTGGTATAATATCGTGAAAAGTTGGTAAGTGAAAGACGAATAAACTATCGATGGGAAATTATTTATCGGACAAAAACAATGAGCAGGCCGTACTTTATTAAAGCTATGTTTTTGAGTGTAGCAACGGAGCTCGACAGATGGTCTTTTTCTGTTAAGGTATGTCAATGACCGAATCATCTTCAAAACTTGTTCGCATCGATCCTTTTCGTCTGCATATGGAACGCCGTGGCAGGATGGTTACTGATGCGACCATATATGCCTCCGAAGGCATCAAACTCGAACCTGATGCGGTAAGTCAGCTTTGCGATGCCGCCTGTCTGCTGCCGGCCAGGAAGGTTCTGGCTACTGCTGATATACATGTCGGCTTCGGCATACCTATCGGGGCCGTATTGGGGCTGGAGGAAGCAATTATGCCTCCTGCCGTCGGGTATGACATAAATTGCGGGATGAGGCTGTTGCGCAGTCCCTTTTCAAAAGGCGATATTGATACCGACAAAATTGCTGCCGATATAGCCCGTGACATTCCGCTTGGCGAGGGCAGGGAAAATCTGCAATTGGGCAAAACCCAAATTGAGACTGTTATAAATAAAGGTGTTTCTGCTATACCGGATATTGCACAAAGAAGCAACCACCGGGCCTGGGAGGCTTTTGACCCGGACGAGTTCGCAGATGACATTTTAAGAATCGAAGAAAACGGTCGCTTGCCCGCCGAGCCGGCCGCGGTTCCAAAGAGAGCAGTACAAAAAGGATGCAATCAGCTCGGTACACTTGGAGGAGGAAACCACTTTATTGAGATACAATATGTCCAGGAAGTCTTTGACAATAATTTAGCGAAGGGATTCGGTCTTTTCAAAAACCAGCTCGTTGTAATGATACATTCCGGCTCGCGCAGGTTCGGCTATGAAATCGCCGATGAATATATGAATGTCGCTGCCAGGATACCGGAGAATGCCGACCGCAAAAAGATGCTTTCTTATTTGTCCACGGAGAGCAGGGCGGGTAAAAATTATATACAGGCGATGGGGGCGGCCGCTAATTTTGCCTTTACGAATCGCCACATTATGGCTTTGCTGGTTAGACGCTGTTTTAACAGGATGTTTGGGCCCACGCCGCTGTCACTCGTTTATGATATTGCTCATAATATGGCAAAGCTCGAAACCCATAGCGGTAAACGTCTTTGGGTCCATCGCAAGGGTGCTACTCGTGCTTTCGGTCCGAAGCAGATGAGCGACAGTATTTTTGCCCAGACCGGCCAGCCAATAATAACGCCCGGCTCAATGGGCACCGCAAGTTTTCTTCTTGTTGGGACCGGCGATTCCGAGGAGTCTTTGAATTCAGTTAACCACGGCGCCGGCAGGATTATGAGCCGTACCGCCGCCCGAGGAAAGGCCCGTAACGGTAGAATTATAACGCCGGCCCAGATTACCGATGATCAGTTCAATCGCAGTATGAAAGGCATAAAAGTCATTGCGGGAAATAAAAGTAAAATTAAAGAGGAAGCGCCCGGCGCTTACAAAGATATCGAGGAGGTTGTTCGAATTGTCATCGAGTGCGGCTGGGCCAAAGCCGTTGCCCGAATGGTACCTTTAGCCGTATTAAAAGGCTAATCCCGGATTTTCCGTATTAAGAGAAACAATTTGATTTGAAGAGAAATTGAAAGGTGAAAAAATGCTTCGTAACATTTTAAGCGGGAAATGTAAATCCTGTATTGTTGTTTTGTCAATTTTGGTTTCTGTTTTCATATCACCTCAGACGACTTGTGCCGCGGACAATACCTTTGAAGTTGACGTTCGTACGGACGTGAAGATTCCAATGCGGGATGGAGTACAGCTTTCTGCTCATATTTTCCTTCCAAAAGCAGAGGGCAAGTTTCCTGTTATACTGGTTCGCTCACCTTACGGCAAAGGGGATGAAAAAAACGGCGATGGTCTTTTCTATGCCTCCAGTGGTTATGTTTTTATCAGCCAGGACTGTCGAGGCAAGGGGGCCTCTCAGGGTCAATGGGAGCCTTTCTTAAATGAAGACGCCGATGGCCGGGACACTCAGAAGTGGGTCCTCAGTCAGCCCTGGTGTAACGGTAAAATCGGTACCTCCGGCGGTTCATATGTCGGATTTACGCAATGGATAACGGCGCCTAATGCGGGTCAGCATCTGAAGGCTATCTTTAGTGTCGTGCCTCTTATAGATACGTATGGAGATGCCGCCTATGCTGGTGGGGCATTTAATCTGGCCCTATTGATGGGCTGGGGCAGTATGGTATCATATAACCCGGGGGAAGAAATTACCATACTTGGTTGGGGAGGTGATGACTGGATTATGGCTTACCGAACTCTGCCGCTTAGTCAATGGGACAGGGCAATTGACCGTAAAGTCCAGTACCTGCGGGATTGGGTTGCCCATCCTGTTTTTGATGATTACTGGGCCAAACGCGGTGTGCGTAATCGATGGCAGGATATCACAGTGCCTATCTTTGCCGTGGGCGGCTGGTATGACATTTTCGCCAATAGTGTATTCGAACATATCAATGCCGTCAAGTCAAAGTCCCGTTCCCTTAAGGCTCGAAATCACCAGCATGTCCTGATGGGACCCTGGGGGCACGGAATAAGTCAGAATGGTAAGGTCGGTGATTTGGATTTTGGACAAGATTCCGTGATTAAACTGCATGAGATTCAGACTAAATGGTTTGATTACTGGTTGAAGGGCAAGGATGCCGGCGGTTATAAGTGGGCGCCTTTTCGTATTTTTGTTATGGGTCGCAACGAGTGGGGGGATGAACAGGAGGGGGCCCCGGGTCGGGCTCGGTTTTCACCATATTATTTTTACAGCCGGGGGTCAGCAAACGCACCTTAAGGGGGTGGGAGATTAAGGACGATTAAGCCCGCCAATGAATCCTTCGATAGCTTTGTGTATGACCCGAACAATCCCGTTCCAACGCTTGGTGGCTGCAACCTGGTTGGCTGTCCTGCCGGGCCGCGGGACCAGACCAGGGCTGAAAATCGAAACGATGTTCTTGTTTTCACAAGTGACGAACTGGAAACCGAACTGGAGGTTACCGGGCCGGTAAAAGTAATTCTTTATGCCGCCAGCTCTGCGAGTGATACGGACTGGACGGCAAA
This sequence comes from Planctomycetota bacterium, assembly GCA_014384025.1. Classification (GTDB taxonomy): domain Bacteria; phylum Planctomycetota; class Phycisphaerae; order Sedimentisphaerales; family Anaerobacaceae; genus NIOZ-UU13. The sequence goes on from JACNGQ010000246.1 coordinate 5,584, forward strand.
ATTAGTCGATGTTCATCCAGATGGCCGTCCCATCAATCTATGCGATGGCATCATGCGTGCGCGATATCGGGAGTCGGCCGGAAATCCAACGTTGATTCAGCCCGGGAAAATATATCGATATGAGATTGACTTATGGGTTACAAGTAACGTTTTCTTAGCCGGGCATAAGTTACGTGTTGAGATATCCAGCAGCAATTTTCCCCGTTTTGACCGAAATCCTAACACGGGAGCCGATTTTGGTAAAAGTGCTGAAATAATAAAGGCAACCCAAACTATCTACCACGACTTGGAACACCCTTCGCATATCCTTTTACCTGTTATTCCCTGACTGAAAAGAGTGTAGCAGACTGAATTCATATTCTGGTTTAGATCATAGTCAATGTTTTATAGGACTATTCGGGGTGGATTCAAAATCATTGTGCCATGCAAGTGGTATTTTCAGCAGTTCTTAAGATAATTTCCTGAAATTATTCTTATGGTCGATTTGTGCTTTTCAATCTATTTCTTATATTTTAATTGTATGAAGCAAGCCGTGTTGTGCGACTTGCTAATCAAGACTAATTTTAAAGGGGGCATATTATGGCCGGCAAAAGAAGAATGATGGTCGCTGTGATGGTTACATTTGGTTTAATACTCATCGGATGTAACAGCCAAATTGCGGATTTTCATGAGGCGATGAGGTCAGGAAATCTTGAAATGGCTGAAGCCTTGTTGGCGGAAAAGCCTACTCTTGTGGATACACAACAGGATGGCCGGATTCCGATATTTGAGGCGTTCCAGGAGGAACAAATAAACATGGTTTTGCTTCTGATTGACAGCGGCGTGGATTTAAATGTACAAGATGAAAGTGGCTTTACTCCCCTGCACTATGCCGCCCAGAAAGGCTATGTGGAGGTTGCTGAGCTTATCACAGCCCAAGCGGTCAATATAGATGCAGTAAATATGAACGGAGAAACTCCTTTGCACATTGCTTCCAGATTCGGATGGGTGGATGTCGTCGAAGTTCTGCTTGCCGCCGGAGCGGATGTGAATTTTGAAAATCCGTCACAAAGAACTGCTTTGCATATTGCTGCCAAAGTAGGTTATTCGGATGTGGTTCAGGCTTTGATAGCCGGGCAGGCAAACCTGAATCCTCAAGATCCCAAACAACACACTCCTTTGCACCTTGCAGCCAGAGTAGGTAATGTAGATGCCGTTCAGGCCCTGATAGACGCAGGAGCAAATGTCGATGCGGAAAATTACATAAGACGAACTCCTCTACATCTTGCAGCAAAAGTTGGTAACGTGGAAGTGGTCGAGGCACTGCTCATAGGTAAAGCAAATATTGAGGCAAAAGATAGAAGTCCGGGCCGGACAGCTCTTCATTATGCGGCCCAGCAGGACCATAAGGACGTTACTGAACTGCTGCTTAGCTTTGGAGCAGACGTGAATGCGACAGATTTGTTGTCCCGTACACCTCTGTACTGGGCATCAATTCGAGTTAAGAAGGATGGAGTTTGTCACGAAGTGGTCGAATTGCTAAAATCACATAATGCGCGCTACTAAGAGCAGTTTTGTGCTGTGAAGTCCTTTTAATAATGCTATCAAAGGGCTGTGGGTCTCGAACTGATCGGGACTTGCAGCCCTTTTGTTATTACCCATGCTGCCGGATTTTCCGAATCCGGTTTTTTACTTAAATTCCTATCATCGGTAACAATTCTCAGCAAAATAGCATAAAAACGGCCAACAAATCGTTGCATTTATTGTCTAAAGTCTTATGCTAATACGAGACAAAATTGGGTGTTTTTTGACAGCTCAAAGATTTATAGCTGATTATCGGAAAATTAAAATGGCTAAACGCCTTGTTGTTTTTATAACTTTGCTTTTGGTACCGGTTTTTATTGTCGGTTGCGTACCCAAAGAGACTGAACATAATATTATCGAGTCTGATGGTATTGCATCTGTTCTGAGCGAATCCGATCAGGTTGAGCCTGATAAAATTGAATCTGTTGGTTCCAAGCCTAATAATATCCAGCCTGACATGGTAGAGCAAAATGAGCCTGAGCAGCCGAAGGTTGTGGTTGGAGAGATTACACTTGCTGAGCCAGATTCCGGTGAGGTTGAGCAGGCCGGCGTTGAGCCTGATGAGCAGGAAATTAAACCGGCTGTTTCTTTTCACGGCAAATGTGCCCAGATACTGAAAGACTTCGTCGATGAGAAAGGGATGGTTGATTATACAACGCTGCGGCGACAAAGGCTGAGGTTGAAAGCTCTCCTGCGGGAATTTGAAAAGCTTGACCCTAATGAATACAGAACCTGGACAAAAGAAAATAAAATCGCCTTCTGGCTCAATGCGTATAACATCCAGATACTGAAAATAATTACCGACAATTATCCCATTCAATCCTCGCGAATCCTTCGTCTTTATCCTGGCTGGGGTCCTAACAGTATCCTTCACATAAAGGGGATATGGACCGATTATAAGTTTCTTGTGATGGATGAGGAATTTACTTTGTCGGAGATCGACAAGCGTTTTTTCCGTAAAGAGTTTGATGACCCGAGAATATATTTTGCCCTATCCAAAGGCAGCTTGTCGAGTCCGCCATTGCGTAATGAGCCGTATTACGGGCACAGGCTCAATAAGCAACTGGAAGACCAGGTCAAAAGATTTCTATCCAGCCCGCTTGCCTTACATATAGACACCGAAAAACAGAGAGTATATTTGTCATCTTTATTTCAGTCATCCTCATATGGCAATGAATTTATTGGTAAATTCGCTATAGACAAAAAATTCAAGGACCATGAGCCAACTACACGGGCTGTTCTGAATTTTATTACTAATTATGTTTCGAGGGAACAAGTTACTTTCCTTGAAGTAGGAAACTATTCTGTTAAATATATGAAGTACGACTGGACAATTAACGATGGTTCGTAGTCTGTCCATTATGAACCATGAATTATGAGAAGTTGAAAGGAAAAATAACAAATGGCTAAAAAATCGAATCAAAGCAATCTCCACCTTGATACCAACAAATACCTTTTCACCAGTGAGTCTGTTACGATGGGTCATCCTGACAAAGTGGCCGACCACGTATCCGACGCAATCCTTGATGCAATGCTCGCACAGGATCCCAAAAGCCGGGTGGCTTGTGAAACATTAGTAACAACCGGCCTGGTCGTAGTCGCCGGTGAAATCACAACAAAAGCATATGTTGACATCCCGGGCGTTATCAGAAAGACAATCAAAGAAATCGGTTACGACGACCCATCAATAGGTTTCGATGGTGATGACTGCGCCGTGATTGTTTCAATTGACAATCAAAGCCCTGACATCTCGCAGGGTGTAACTGAAGGTACCGGCCTGCACAAGGAGCAGGGGGCCGGCGACCAGGGTCTGATGTTCGGATATGCTTGCAAAGAAACTCCAGCCCTTATGCCGATGCCGATTCGATTGGCCCACGCCTTGACGACCAGGCTGGAAAAAGTCCGCCAGAATAAAAAGCTTCCCTGGTTGCGGCCTGACGGCAAGAGCCAGGTAACTATCGAATACGAAGACGGCAAACCCAGACGTATCCATACGGTTGTCGTATCCACTCAGCATGCCCCGACTATTACCTATAGAAAATTACAAAAACAAATCATCGAAAAGGTCATCATGCCGGTTCTGCCAAAACGTCTTGTTGACAAAAAAACCATATTTCACATCAATCCAACGGGTAGATTTGTCGTGGGCGGCCCAAAAGGTGATTGCGGTCTTACCGGCAGGAAAATTATTGTAGATACTTATGGTGGAAGAGGCAGCCATGGCGGCGGCGCCTTTAGCGGAAAAGATCCCACAAAGGTTGACAGAACAGCAAGCTACATGGCTCGATATATCGCTAAAAACGTAGTTGCAGCAGGACTGGCCGACGCATGTGAAGTCCAGTTGTCCTATGCCATCGGAGTAGCCGAGCCCATCTCTGTCCTGGTAGATACTGAGGGAACCGCAAAAATCAGTGAGCAAAAGATAAGCCAAATTGTAAGAAAGTTTTTCCCCCTAACTCCGAAGGCTATGATCAGGCATTTAAATCTCGCTCGTCCAATTTTTGCCCAGACCTCTTACGGCGGGCATTTCGGACGAAATTTGCCGAACTTTACCTGGGAAAAGACCGATATGGCCGTCAAACTCCGAAAAGCCGCAGGATTATAGGTGTAAATGCCGTGTGGGTGCCCTGATTTTCGTGGATGCTGGTATTTTTTCCAGTTTTTCAGCGATTTTTTGTAAGTTTTCTGCACTTCAGTGCTCTAATATGGTGGTCATGGCCGAAACGATTGATGATGAACGTCTCGTCGAACAATTTAATCGGGGTGACGAATCTGCTTTTGACAGGATTGTCGGGCAATATTCGTCCGATGTTGCATCACTGGCCAGTCGATTGCTCGGCTGGTCCGGCGAGGTCGAAGATGTTACGCAAGACATCTTCCTCGCTGCATTTCTCGGCCTGAAAAAATTTCGCTGCGATTGCAGCCTTAGAACCTGGCTCTTTACCATAACGGTCAATAAATGCCGCAGTTACCGATATAAGCGAATGCTCCAGAGGCGTCGAATATCACAGGTTGCTGATAAAGCTATTGATGCTTCGGCGGGCACAGCGGATAAGTCCTCTATGGACAACGAGACTTTCGACCGTATTCGTCGTGCTATTCAAGCTTTACCTGCTAAATATCGTGAGGCGGTCGTATTAAGGTATCTGCAAGAGCTTCCAGCCGAACAAATCAGCCGGATTCTCGGAATATCTAAAAACGCATTGCAGGTCCGGCTGAACCGCGCCAGGGCACGTTTAAGAGATGACCTGGGTGAACTGACAAAGGAGAAATTATGACAGAAGACCAAATAAAACAACTGCTTCAGGAAGCAGACCGTATAGCGGGCCTGCCAGGCCCCGTTTCTGCCAATCTCTCCGCCATAGTCCGTCGCCGTGCCCATCGGAGACATTTGCGTATAAGTATAACCGCTCCTCTGGCTGCGGCCGCTGTTATTCTGATAGCTGTCGGTATCTCGAACTTTACATTCAGGCCGACTGAAAAAACAAAAGACCAGGAGAAAATCGTCTTGCTTGAAAAACAGTTTGAACAGCTCCAGGCAAAAACTGATGCCGCAATAAACCTCATACAGGAGATGCTTGTTGCCGAGCAAAAACAACACTCGCTTAATGAACTCGAAGTCCAGCTTGCAAGTATTCCCGACCCACTCGAAGAAATACAGAGGCAGGTTGATAAAACCGCTTCTATCCTCATATATCAGGCAGACCGTTTGTATCGCGAGCTAAACAGAACGGATTCCGCAGTCGAGACCTACAACCGAGTCATCGAGCTTTTCCCGAAGACTAACCAGGCACAGAAAGCACGACAGCGATTATTAGAAATCGAAAGCAGAAAGTTCAACAAAATAGATTCAAAAGGAGAGTTGAAATGGAAGCCACAAATCGTTTCGTTATCTTGTTAATTTTGGTCCTTTTCGCATCAGCTCCGGCTCAATCAGCTAACCAGCCGACAGCGGCTCAGATATCAAGCACGCACTCTGCAAGCTGTTTGGTCAAGATAACGTTCGATCCGCTTGTTTTGTCACTCGATAGTATCACTATAGACTATCTGCTGCACAGTACCAGCGTTGGTGGCAGGGTTGTCCGTGAAATACTCGATATCACACCGGATCAGGTTTCTGAAATCTTTATAATCGAGACGTTGGGTGGCGCTTCCGGCAGGGCATTGACGGAACCTTCAATGAGGAGAGCTACACCTACAGGCATGAATGAATACGAGTATGAGATGATGAAGGAGAGGGAGCGAGTGGGGCGGGAGTACGCAGCTTCTACCTCTCCGCCCGGGTCTTCTCGCAGAACTTCGGCAACAACTGCAATACCACCGAATTCTGCTGCTGAGCAAACGATTCTTTTGAAGCTTCAGGTTAACCTGCCGGAGAACGCCAAACCCGCAGCAGAGGAGTTTATGTATGCTCTTGTTGACAGCCTTAGGAGCACTCTTGTTAAAGTTTTCGAGGACTATAAGCTAAGATATGAAAGCCAGCTAAAGCTCGCAGAACAGGAAGCCACCCGCGCTGAAACCGACTTGCGTGAAAAGCAAAAAACTCTCAGGGAAATCTCACGCTCCCGTGTTCTTGACCACGACCAGATTCTCGCTGATATTTACCGCCTGCGTCAGGAAGTTCAGACTGCCAGGATGAGTCAGGCCTCCAACCAGGTCATTATCGACGCAACAACCAAGCGAATATCTGAAATTCAGATCAAGATAACCGAACATCTCGAGAATGACGCGATAAGCATAGAACAACAGAAAATAATCGACTTGATCGGTAAGCTACTCGTTGAAGCGGAAAAACAAGCTAAGGCGGGCACGATAACAGCTTCTCAGGTTGATGAAATAAAGGAAAGACTTGCCAGAGAAAGAATAGCAAAAGCCACGCGGCGCGAATCACTCAGTAATTCTATCGGAGGCAATCTGATAGAGTCTCTTAATAAAGAATTAGCTGACCGTTTGATACAGGAAACGCAGCAAGAGGCATCCCTTACCAGTCTTGAAAAGCAACAGGTTGAAGCAGAAGCGCTACTTGCCAAGGCCGACGACTATGAGCTGCTCTCACTCAAGTCGGATATGGCCAAACAAAGCCTTCAGGAATCGATTCTTTGGCGTGACAGAACAAGCAGACAAATACGTTTGCTTCAATCGCCAATGGTGTCCATTCTGGGCGGCGAATAAAACATTGTTTGCATAGGTGTACCCGGGGGTCCGCCATAACTATCCGGCGGGCCCCGGGTAAAGCTTAAAATCAGTTAAATTTAATAAAAAACTATTTTCACACCAGGCGACACACTCGACACGATATGAAATTAGTGTTTAAAGTGTCGTTTACCTGTAAAGACCATCGCAATGCCGTTTTTGTCTGCGGTGGCGATTACTTCATCGTCTTTTTTAGAGCCGCCCGGCTGAACTATTGCAGTCACTCCTGCTTTTGCCGCATTTATAATGTTATCCGGGAAGGGGAAGAACGCATCAGAGGCCATGGCACAGCCTTTCGACTCGTCGCCGGCATGCTTAAAAGCAATCAGCCCTGACTCAACACGATTCATCTGGCCCGCCCCTACGCCTAAAACCTTCTTATTTTTGACCAGCACGATTGTATTGCTCTTCGTATGCTTGGCGACGAGCCAGGCGAGCTTCAAATCGTCAAGCTGGCTTTTGGTGGGCTTTGCCTTTGTCGGATACGTCAGGACATCCGGCTCCCAGCCGGCTAAATCACGTTTCTGTAAGAGCAGACCGCCGATTACACAGCGGATGTCAAACTCACTGCAGTCAATCTTCGCTCTGTCAATCGGCCCTGTTTCTATCAGCCGGACTCTGTCGCCCCAGGTTTTGAGCGTCCTTATTATCTCGATAGCATCCTTATCATATTCAGGTGCGATAATCACCTCTGCAAAGAATCCTACGGCCCCTAATGCTTTACCGAATCGGCTGTAAGATTCCATGATCGTTCGTGCTAATTCGACTTCCACTTTCCTGTTCAGGGCGATAATACTGCCGAACGCACTAATTACATCACCCTCATAAGCCTTTCGGTATGCAACGCAAATATCATCATCAATGGCACAGCCGCACGGATTAAGATGCTTAACAACGACCGCGGCCGGTTCGGTAAATTCCTTAACCAATTCGAACGCCGCATTAGTATCAAGAAGATTGTTAAAACTGATGTCTATGCCGCCTTCCAATAAAGTGCCGCTGCTGGTCGAAGTTTCACTGCTTGGCGGCAGCTTGTAGAAGGCCGCGGTTTGATGGGGATTTTCACCGTAGCGCAACGATGCGGTTTTGCTGATTGCAATTGACACTTTCTCAGGATACTCTTCGCCTGATATGGAGTTAAGATATTTTGCTATCGCTGTATCATAGGAAGCCGTCAAGCCGAACACAATCCGTGCGAAATCGCTTCGCAGCTTCTCACTAACGGCCCCGTTGTTTTTCTCCATCTCTTCGATGACCTGGTCGTACTGGCTGGCTTGTGTTACGACCGTTAAGAACTTATGATTTTTCGCGGCTGATCGAAGCATACTTGGCCCGCCAATATCGATGTTTTCAATTGCTTCGGCCAATGTACAGTCTGATTTGGCGATTGTCTGTTCGAACGGATACAGATTTACACATACTAAATCAATCGGTTCGATATTATGTTCTTTCATTGCTGCCTTGTGTTCACTTTTATCACGAAGCCCCAGCAGCGCCCCATGTATCTTTGGATGAAGTGTTTTTACCCTGCCATCCATCATTTCGGGAAAACCAGTAACTGACTCAATACCAACAACGTCCAGCCCGGCTTCGCTGAGCTTTTTAGCTGTTCCGCCGGTGCTGATTATCTTAACTCCCATCTTGCTGAGCTTGCCGGCGAAATCGACCACGCCGCTTTTGTCAGAAACACTTATTAATGCCGTCTTGATTTTTACGTCCATTCGTACTCCTTTTGTTTTGAAATTTCCTTGTTCAGTTTTTACTATTGGTCCCTCGTATTCCGTATTACATCCAGTCGGTTTTGTATATAGATGCTGTATTTCGGATCTACGAATTATTTAACCGGCTGCAGGCATGCAATCCGGCCGTGTTCATCAGCGATATAAATTTTCGAGTCTGTTATATTGGCTGTGTGTCTCGTAACCTCTGCAAAATTAACCGAATATAGTTTCTTTGCGGTGAGGTTATCCATCACCACAAGCTTCCTGTCCTTGGTAATGACATAAGCCCTGTCTTTGGCTTCAGCCAATAAATCAACGCCACCCGGAACCGACCACATGAATTGTCCGCTTTGTTTGTCTATTGCTGTAACACCCTTGGCGGGGACATATTGATAGACAACTTGTTGTGTTATACGAGGCTCTCTATCAAGCATGCCGGCGGTCTGATATTTCCAAACAAGCTGCCTTTTCAAAGGTAAGCCAACCATATCGACTCTGTAAACATTTGTATCCTTGCTGGCAAAAAACAGCGATATTCCATCTCTGATAATCGGTCCGGCTATGCCGCCGGCAGCATCAAATTGCCACAACTTTATTGGCTTGTCCGGCGCAATACTTATCACATTACCTGCATCGGTCCCAAAGATGACGGAGATGTCATGGGCGATAATAGAAGTAATTATCGAATCGTTTTTGGCGGCGACCTCGAAAATCTGAACCTTATCTTCGGCCCGCAAAGTATGCAAACGTTTGTCGGTTCCACCAAGGTAAAAATACGAACTGTTGCGGGCGGCAGGACAGGCTATACCAAATCCCACATCTACGTTGTTGAGCTGATTTCCCGTTAGCGGGTCAATCTCAATCAGTTTTGTGCCAACTATCGATATAAGCTCATCTCCGTAAAGCTTCAATCCTGCAATGGGCAGGCCTTCCGGCGCAACAACCCTGCGGAATATGATATCCCCGTTTTCCTTGTTCAGAGAAACCATATAATTCCGGTTTGAAATTGCATAGATACTGTTACCGAGAATAAGCAATTGCTCCAAACGCTCAGTGTTTTGGATCGACAGCTTACTTTCCCACAATATTTTCAGGTTGGCGTGCTCAAGCAGCTTCGGTGAAACGAGCCTTTGCGAACTACCTTCTGCCGCAACGCTGTATTGCACAAAACACAAGCCTAAAAGAATCGCCAATAAAACAAACCTGTTTTTCAACATTCTTGCCATTTCATCAACCCTCAAAAAAACTTTACATTTACGGTAGTTCGACATAGTCAGCCAAATCGACATTCTGTTCCTCTTCGAAATTCTGCATTTGTTGAATGCGTTCGATATCATCTTTTATTCGATTTACCAGCTTAAATATATAGGGCTTACCTACCAGGCGGTTTTTCAGGTCATCGAGCATTGGCTCCCAGGTTCCGCCGTATAATTGTGCTTTAAGAACGACCAGCATACGATGCTCATCGCTCAGGCGGTCAACAAAATCGCTTAAGACTTTGTTGACTCTTGTTTTACCATCTTTCTTACTATTTACGCTCAACTCATCCATTCGCCAAAACCTCATTTTGGGTCGAATAATAACCGCCATTGACAAAAATTGCAACAAATTTTCCCAAATTAACCTAATTCGTATTTGACAGGGCTTTATACACTTCTTCAAATACAGTTTCTATAAAATAATTTATTATCAGATGATGAGGATATCAACTATGAAATATTTAAACATACGTTTATTTGCCGCTTTACTCGTTTGGATTGCATTGTGTTGTGGATGCAGGCAACTCGAAGTCCAGACCGGCGGATTGACCTATCCCCAGGCACACAGGGATTCTGTTATTGATGTCTATCACGGTACCGAAGTTCCCGATCCCTACCGCTGGCTCGAAGATGCTGATGCAAAAGAAACTCAGAGCTGGGTTGCAAAGCAGAATGAGCTGACATCTGATTTTCTGTCAACTGTTTCTGTCAGAAGGAAAATCGAGACACGTCTGAAAAATTTAATGAATTACCCCCGATATTCAGCTCCGTACAAGCGGGGCGAACGCTATTTCTTCAGAAAAAATGACGGCCTCCAAAATCAATCCGTCCTCTATTTTAAGCAAACACTCGATAGCCAGCCCGCTGTCGTTATCAATCCTAATTTGCTCAGTACCGATGGCACCGTTGCCGTAAGCACTACGGCTGTAAGCGAAGATGGCACCCTGCTGGCCTATGCCGTCTCTCGTAGCGGAAGCGACCGGCAGGAAATCAAAATCCGCACAATCGATTCCGGGCAGGATTATGAGGAAACTCTCCAATGGTGCCGATTTACTTCCGTCGCCTGGAAGCACGACAACACAGGCTTCTTTTACAATCGTTTCCCTGATCCCAATACTGTTTCCGTTGAGGACCAGACAAACTATAGCCGGGTTTATTGGCACAAGCTCGGCACGCCGCAATCAAAGGACAAACTCATATACGAACGCCCGGACAAAAAGGAATTAGGTTTCTCACCATTGGTTACTGAGGACGGCAAATTTCTCATTCTCTATGTATATCACGGCACCGACCCTAAGAACCGTATTTATTATCGTCCTGTTGAAAGCGGCGGTCCGTTTATAAGACTGCTCGATGATGCCGATGCCCGCTATGACTTTGTTGGGAATATTGGCTCGGTCTTTTACTTTAATACCGACCTTGACGCTCCTCGCGGACGAATCATCGCTATCGATACAAATAATCCCGCACGCAGCGATTGGCATACAATCCTGCCGCAAACCAAAGACGTAATCGATTATATTGCCCTTATTAATAACCACTTCGTTGTTGCCTATATGCACGATGTTCACCACCAGCTTAAAATTTATGACCTCGACGGTGATTTTGTCCGCGAAATTCCACTGCCTGCTCTCGGCAGGGTCGGTAGCCTGTCCGGCAGACAGGACGATACTGAAATGTTCTTTTCTTTTACCTCATTTCTCTTCCCTGATACGAACTATCGCTATGATTTTCGCAATGAGCAGTTGGCTATTTTCCAAAAGCCTGAAATCGATTTTGATTCTTCGGACTATAAGACCACACAGGTTTTCTATCATTCCAAAGATAACACCCGTGTCCCTATGTTCATTACACATAAGAAAGGTCTCAAGCTCGACGGCAATAATCCGACACTTCTTTACGCCTATGGTGGATTTAACATTAATATCAGACCATCTTTTTCAGTATCTGTCATTAATTGGCTTGAGATGGGTGGGGTATATTGTGTTGCTAATCTGCGGGGAGGCTCCGAATACGGCGAAACCTGGCATCAGGCCGGTATGCTCGATAAAAAGCAGAACGTATTTGATGATTTCATCGCCGCCGCCGAGTGGCTCATTGCAAATAAATACACCAATGTGAAAAAGCTTGCAATAAGGGGCGGTAGTAATGGCGGCCTGCTCGTTTCCGCCTGTATGTTACAGCGTCCTGATTTATTTGGTGCTGTTATATGCCAGGTTCCTGTTACTGATATGCTGAGATATCACAAGTTTACCGTTGGCCGCTACTGGGTGCCGGAATACGGCAACGCTGAGGCCTCTGCCGAACATTTTAAGTTTCTATATATCTATTCTCCGCTCCACAACATAAAAGAAGGTGTGGGTTATCCGCCCATCTTTGTTACCTCGGCGGATACGGATGACCGTGTTGTTCCCTCTCACGCCAAGAAATTCGTGGCCACTATCCAGGCAAAAGCCACCGGCAATAATCCCATCCTGCTCCGCGTGGAAACAAAGGCCGGACATGGCGGAGGCAAGCCAATAACCAAAGTAATTGAAGAGCAGGCAGATATTTATGCTTTTCTCTTCAAAGTGTTGGATATGTAATAAATCTTTTCAAAGATTTTTTTCATATCATTCATTGAAACGTATAACTAAGTTGCCCTTAGGGATTCATTGAAATCCTGTTTCGGATGTTTTCTAATTTCCCAAAGCATATAAGTTCATCACTGAGCAGGATTTTCATATTGGCCGTTGGATTGGGTATTGTTTCACCGCTCCTTACAGTTGCCAGTACCGTAATATCGTATTCCCTGAGTTGTGAATTCGCAAGTGTCTTATTAAGGATGGGACTTCCGGAGCTGACTGTGATGCGTGAAATACCGTATCCACCGGTTACCAGGAGCAATTCTTCAAAGGACACTTTTTGAAAGATTTCTTTTTTAATGATTTTTTTCCTGAGTAAAGTCGTCATTTTCCTGACAAATTTTTCGTATGTGGAAACCTTATAAATTCCATACACAACAGCTACAATAATTGCCAGATTCACCCATTTTACTAAATCGGGTGGGATGTCAACTGGTAGGAATGATTCGGACAATTTGGAAAGTATAGTTTTTTGGGGAACCAGAGAGCCGGCTAATGTGGCAATCATAATTACCAGACCTGCGTTGCCTAAGATTATAAGAACTGAAGCAATCTTGCGTCTTTGTTTGTCGCCGGTAATCAACTCCGATTCCTTCGTTGTGAATCCTGTACCCGAAAAGCACGACAGCGCCTGGAATTTTGCCAAAGACCACTCAAGTCCGGTTAATTGAAATGCTATCGCACCGATTCTAACCACAACAAAAGATACAATTAATGTTAGAATAAACAAGACTAACATAGATATTACTCCTCAGATGATGGAATGCTAATAATGCCCCCCATAGTTTATTTAAAGCCATTTCTTCCTTCTAAAGTAAAGAAGCATAATAACTGCAATCGTAATCATAACCAGCCAGACGGCACCGTAGGCCCAACGCACTTTTAGCTCCGGCATATATTCGAAATTCATTCCGTAAATTCCCGCCACGAAAGTAAGCGGAATAAATAAAGTGGCAATAATCGTCAAAACCTTCATAACGGCGTTCATTTTATTACTGAGGCTGGATAGATATATATCGAGCATTCCCGAAACCATATCGCGGAAACTTTCTATGGTATCGATAATTTGTATCGTATGGTCATAGACGTCCCGCATATATATATCTGTGGTTTCGTTAATAAGCGAAGATTCACTCTTTTGTAATCCTCCTATTAGTTCTCTTAAAGGCCAGATTGATTTGCGCAAGAATATCATTTCCCTCTTCAATGAGTGAATCTGCTGGACTGTTCGTTCCGTCGGATTGCCTACAACCTCTTCTTCCATGGACTCAATCTTCTCGCCAAATCTTTCCAGAATTACGAAGTAGTTATCAACTATTGCATCCAACAATGAATAGGCCAGGTAGTCAGGTCCCATTTTTCGGATACGTCCTTTTGAGTTTCTTATTCTCTCCCTTATTGGATCGAAGACATCACCGATGCGTTCCTGAAAGGAAATGACATAATTCTGTCCCAATATCAGGCTAACCTGCTCGGCTTCGATCGATTGGTTCTCATCACTAAAGCTGAGCATCTTGAGCACGATAAAAATGTGTTTTTCATAATCTTCGAACTTCGGCCGCTGGCCAGTGCTGAGAATATCTTCAAGAACCAGCGAATGTAGATCAAAACCTTTGCCGAGCTTTTCAAGTAATTCAATATCGTGCAGGCCGTCGATGTTTATCCAACTGACGGTAGGAGTGTCTTTTAGTTTGAGACATTCTTCGATGTTTGTAACCTGTTTTTCCTGAAAGCCCTGCTCATCATAGTCGATGAAGGTAATTTTTACTGACTCAACTTTCTTTTCCCCGACATGAACCAGTGTCCCCGGCGGCAAACCAGCCTTACTCGAACGTTTCTTACCAACTTTGAGTTTTTTTATACCTTTTTTCATCTTTATCAATCTCCTGTATTTTCTGGCGGTATCTATAGAAGGAGAACTCTTGTTTTTTATCTTGAATTTGAACTGTCCTGGGTTACGGTCTTTTTCTTTCCGGATTTTCTTAAGAGTAGACTGGTCGTGATTGTACCTGCTACGAAGCCGGCAATGAATGTCAAAATCAAAAGTATAGCCCTGGGCATAGCCACATTCATGAAAAGGATTTTGGTTTCCACAGATTCGGTATTCTGAAGAAAAATAATAAACGCCAGTATGGATATTACAATTATTACAATCAACTTGGCCTTTTTCATAATCAAGCTCCTTTTTCCTGATTTTCGCTTATATTGTTATTGGTTTTTACTTTCACGGTTAAGTCCCTTACTATGGTAAACGGAAAGCTGACCATTTGCCGCAGGCCCTCGACAGATGATAGTGTCCGAACCTGGCTTCTCACCTCTGTCATAAGCTCATTAAAGACAACTTTTCCCTCAACTTCTCCGACTTCTTTTATCAAAGATAAACGATGAATTGAATATAATCCAATTATAAATGCAATCACAAAGAAAAAGTCCCACTGCTGTAGATTTAGTGTGGGCAGACTGAAGTCTCCCGCGGGGCTTTTATAATTAAGTACCCAGTCTAATTGCCGGTTTGCAAAAAAGTCCGCGAACTTGCCGCCTAAAATCGGGGCAATTCCGGCTGCTATTGAGTTGGCAATGGTATTAGCTGCAAGATAGGATGTTGCCTGTCCCTCCGGTGCAAGTTTCATGCTGATATTGCCCGAGGCCAGAGATACACCCGCTGAGGATAGACCCATTATGATATGTATAATTATCAGCAAAGGAAAAGTAAGAAAGTACTTCTCAGGCATAGTCGTGAATGTCCAGGCGAGAATCGAAACTATAAATAAAGGCCCGCAGATGGCGAGTACCGATTTATTACTGAAACGGTCAGTGAATTTGCCCCAGATTTTAAGGAAAGCGAAATTCAGTACTTGGCTGAGTATGGAAAGCCCGATGATAAATGACATGCTCAATCCTAATCTTTTGAGCATATAAACCATAAAGAAAGGCGCGGCCAGATTTACCGCAAAATTCCACGAACACATAAATACAATAAGCTTTCGAAAATTCTCATCTTTAAATGGTTTGGAAAGCAGCTTCAAAATGCTTGATTTCTCTTCTGCAAGAGGCATTCGCTTTTCAGGTGTTTTGTATAAATAATAAAGCCCGAGAACTCCAACCGCAAAGCCGCCCAAAAACAGAATCGAATAGCCTTGCACCTCATATTCGGCAAACAGCTTTTTCCAAAGGTCCAAATAGACCGCGGCCAGTACGCTTAGTGCAATGCCCACGCCTGTGGCGATTCTCATTCTTTTTGAAAAGAACGAACCCAATACCTCTTGTGGTATCAGGTCACGCATCCACGAATTCCAACTGCAGCCTGAAACGGCTCCAAGTGCCGAAGCAGCTATCATTGATACAATTAAGACAGCGAGGCCTATTTTGGCCCCGAACAGGAAAGGGCTCAGGGCAATAAACAGCCAGCACAGCCGGCTCAGAGTCGCTGTCACTACTACTATGGCTCGTCTGTTTCGTATTTTTTCGACGAGAAATATCGAAGGCAATTGAAGCAATTGTGCTAATGGCCCAATAGCAGCCAACAATCCGATTACAAAATTGGATGCTCCAAGCTTGACTGCGAAAGCTACTAAAAACGCTCCACCGGTTAAAATGCCCATCGACTGTGATGCTATGCCGTCTTTGATAACATAACTTAGTCCCGATTGAACTTGCTCCTCTGTGAGAGCTTCTTCGGTTTTGAACCACATAATCGTTCCCTCCATTTTGTCAGGACGCCCTAAAACTGAAGGTATTTTTTCGCTTTTTTCAGCCTGACACCCACCTTGCCCACGTCTTCGATGTGCCCTATTCTTGCAGATTTCCGCTGCTCCAGAATACGTTTGACTGTTAGAGGTCCAAGCCCGGGCACTCGCAGGAGCGCAAACCTTGACGCTCGATTAATATTTACTGGAAATGCTTCAGGATGCCTGAGAGCCCATGCTTCTTTTGGGTCTGTAGTCAAAGACAAATTGCCGTTCTTTTCGAAAAGAATGTCCGATTCTTTGAAGCCGTATTTGCGAAGCAGAAAATCCACCTGATACAGCCGATGTTCCCGCATAAGAATATCCGTCGGCTTTTCATCTGCATTTTGTTCGCCGTCTATAGACTCGTCACCCAGACCTTTTTGGTAAGCGCTGAAATATACTCTGTGCATGTTAAGACGTTCATATAGTCCGAACATATACTTGATAATTTCCTCGTCCGGCTCCCCGGCTGCCCCTACGATGAACTGTGTTGTCTGCTTGACCCTCTGGTATCTCGATCCGCGTCCGGTCAGCCTGCTGATAAGCTTGATTGGCTCGATAATATCCTGAATATACCTTTTCTTGTTCGATACCTTCGCAAGTCTCTTTTCACCCGTTGTCTCAATATTCAGCGACACTGCGCTGGATAAAGAAACCGCCTCTTCTATAGCCGCATCGCTTGCTCCCGGAATAATTTTCAGATGAATGTAACCTCTGAATCTGTGTTTCTTTCTCAGCAGTCTGGCTACGCCGTTGAGTCTGTCCATAGTTGCATCAGCCGCACCTAAAACGCCCGAACTTAAAAACAGCCCAAAAACTTTTCGCTGGTTGTAATAATCCAGAAATACCTTTGCTGTCTCCTCCGGCCCGAGACTGCACCGGCGGACGTCCATTTGCTCTCGAAGAGGACAGTATTTACAATCATTCGTGCAAACATTTGACATCAGTGTCTTAAATAGGGGGCTCTTTACTCCGCTTGGAAGCGTTACAGGATATATCCATTTGCCGTCGCCGCTTCGCTTTCGGCTTTGGTCCTTACTCGTACTGCACGCACACGCCAAATCATACTGTGCATCGGCGCTGAGAATCTCCAGCTTCTCCTGCGTATCAGGCTTCGATATGATACCGACCATTTTCTTTACCTTCGCAGTCTTATCCCTGACTTGCTGTATTTACTCTCTGGCTTAATGTTATTTTACCACTTTTGCCAGTAATGCAAAGACTACAAGCCAGATTACGAAAAGTAAAGCCACATTATCCCAAAGAATACCCATAAAAAGAAAAATAATGGCAAGCACTGCCACAACCATTGCCGAGAACAGCAATTGACCGGCGAGTTTTCCTGTTATTTGTTCGGCTTCCGACTGCCGAGCCTTGTCCCATTTTCTCAGAACCGATTTGGCTCCTTCGGCTTCCTCCCTTGGCACCGTAATACTGATTAAGTATGTTGCATGTCCGGCTCCACTTAGAACTGCCGCTGAACTCGGATTCTCCAGTGTGGATGGATTGAATCCTTTTTTGCGAAGAAGCCCGAGCACGGTCTGTACCGACTCGGGATTAGCCTTGTAAACAACTACCATATTCATATAATTTCGAACAAAGTTTAATGTCTTATGATCGCTGTCAATCAATCCTCATCTTTTTTTAATCGCATCGCTCTCGAACGCTTTTGTGTTGAACTCCGCAAGAAGCGCCCGTCCACTTGCATCATTCTTCAACGGTTAGATGTACCCAAGCGCCACCAATGCTCCGAAAACAATGACGATAGCCCCTGTGATCTGGTAGAAGCGATGCACATTCTCACCCCACAGTATTTTCGAGCGAGCAACCATAAGCCGATAGATGATAAACTTACTCTTTAGACTTCCGCAGACCAGCATGAATAGGCCGGCTGCCATGATCATACTTCCCCAAACTATGTGCATCATGTGCTTCCTTTTGCATCTTGTTTCGAATGCCTTAACCTCAATACTGGAGGTCTATTTTGCGGTTCAATAATCTACATCATTCACTCAACACTCATTTTCCTTCCGTTTTCATCACAAGGCTTAACCATGGTGATGATATCCTTAATGATGACTCATGGTGGCAGTCATAACAGCCGGCATGATAACGGCCACCATAACAGCCGCCTGCATAGCTGCAATAGCTTCTTTCGCGGCTTTTCCCGTTATTTCGCCGTTGCTGATTTCTTTAATCCGGGCTTTACGACCTTTTAGTTTCTTTTTATCGAAGGCTTCTTTCAGAAGACCGGTACTATCGGCCAGTGATACCAGAACAACGGTTCGGGCATCAACATCCCGACTGTCCGTGAATATGGCCTGCTTTAGCCTTTCAATCAATCTCCTTTCTGGTACCGGATTGAGTTCGGGATATATCTTTCGTGTGAAAAGCAGCAAAATTTTATCTTCCGTGGCCCTGAGAATACCGCGGTCGCACAGTTGCTGGGCTACACGATGTTTAAGGTTCTTTACCCCGGCAAACCGTGATACCCAGGTCTGAAGCGATGCACGTCTTTTCGCATTGCCGATTTTTTCAAGGCATTGGTCAATTAAGGGTTCACCCAGAGGTGTTGAGCTAATAAGGTTGACAAGCTTTTTCTTTCTGGTTTCATCTAAAGCAATGCGCTGGTTTAACAATAGCTCGGCCAGTATTGCCGCCCCGATTGCGTACTGGTACATAGTACCCGATGCGATAGTACCTTCTTCGTCACGCAAAGCTAAAAGCATTACCTCTTCATGCAGGAAAAGAGAAGTCTGGATTGTCATTCAAATGCTCTCCAAAATGAGTTATCAAGACTCATTAGCATATCCGGTAGTTCATTCTGTTTTGCTCTTAACTTCGGTCTGGTCTTTAATTACCGTGGCCGCCGATTTAATCATCCCTGCAATATCAGAAAGGTTCGAAGGTATTATTATCGAGTTGTTGGTTTTTGCCAGCTTACCGAATTCGTTCAGGTATTGTTCGGCGATGCGCAGGTTTACGGCGTTAATTCCGCCTTTTTCATTTATCGCAGAAGCGATTTCCCTTATACCGTTAGCCGTTGCTTCGGCGACTTTTAAGATTTCGATAGCTCGTCCTTCAGCCTCGTTTATACGCTTTTGTTTCTCGCCCTCGGACTGAGCAATCATTTGTTGTTTTTCGCCCTCGGCCCGGTTTATCTTTGCCTGCCTGTCGCCTTCCGACTCGGCGATAGTCGCCCGTTTCTCCCGCTCAGCCCGCATCTGCTTTTCCATCGCATCTTTGATGCTTTGTGGCGGCAGGATGTTCTTAACTTCATATCGTGTTACCTTTACTCCCCATGGGTCAGATGCTTTGTCCACAGCATCGACAATCGCGCTGTTTATCGTCTCTCTCTCTTCGAAGGTCTTGTCCAGTTCGAGCTTACCCATTACGCTCCTCATAGTGGTCTGAGCTAATTGTGCCGATGCGAACTGGTAATTATTTATTCCGTAAGAGGCCTTCTTTGGGTCCACAACCTGCATATACAAGATACCGTCAACCTCAACCGTGATGTTGTCCTTTGTGATACACTGTTGCGGCGCAACATCGACTGCCTGCTCTTTTAAGGTGTGTTTGTATGAAACTTTATCGAGAAACGGCACAAGTATATGAAAACCTGCTTCGAGAGTAGTCGAGTATTTGCCGAGCCGTTCGACTATAAATGCCATTTTCTGGGGCACAATCCTTATAGTCTTGAAAAAGACAATCAACGCAAATAGTAGTATGCCTACGAGAATAATTGTCAACACTGCTGGATTTACTTCTGCTAACATGACTTGCTCCTTTCTTTTTACAGGCTTTTGACCTTAAGTGTAATGTTGTCCTTGCTGATAATTTGAACCATAACTCCCTCTGCGATTTCCTCATCTGCCTGGGCGAGCCAGTTGGTCCCGTGAAATTCCACCTTTCCGCCGGCTTTCGGTACGATTTTTTCCTTCACAACTGCTTTCTGCCCGACGAATTCATCAAGGTTCTCTTTCAGGTTCTGTTTAGAGCCGGTGTGCCCCAGGAATATTCCTTTAAGCCATTTCCGCAGGCATAACAGTGACAGCACCGAACAAATTATAAATATTATCAATTGAGTATTGATACCGATGTCTGTAATGAGGCAGACAAGAGCGACTATCCAGGCCCCGACGCCGAAGAAAGCAATGATTAGACCGGGCAATGCAAATTCTAAAATCAGCAGTACAAGCCCTGTCAGAAACCAGATTATTTCCGGCCTTAGAAAATCTTTAATCGTATCCATTTTGTCTTCCTTTCATTTAACTTATCTTGGTAACTTATTTATTAAATCCGGTAGTTTGCTTTAAAATCCACTGCGTTATTGCCTTAAGGGCAATCGGTGATATGGTCTCTTCTATCTTAGCATATTCTGAGATTGTCCCAAACTGAGCCCTCTGGAATAGATGATTATGCTTCGGTAGCTCCCGGATGGTGTAGTTGGTATTGCCCCCGGCCTTTAGTGCCTCTTCAATGGCAGATAAGTTTTCTTTTGGAGGAACCTGAAGATCTAACTGACCGTTTATCGCAAGCACCGGACATTTGACTTTCATTAGAGTTGATTTTGGGTCATATGTCAGAAAGAAGCGGAACCAACGGGATAGTATAGTTTTAAGCTGAATTTCCATGGTCGCCTCAGATACACCCAGCGTTTCTTTTTCCTCTTTGCTGAGTTTAGTAAGAAAATCAACCATAAATTTTTGGATTTTCTTTTTTGCGATTGAATTATCCTTCTCTTGTTTGAGTATCTTGAAAATCTGTTTTGAAGTAGTACGCTGCAGAGCCAATACATTTTCACTTGCACCGGCGGCCTTTAGTAAAAGGTCACTCTGTAAATAGAAACTTTCCTCTGCGGCCAAACCTGTCCCAGCCATCAATACAATAAAAGCGACATCAGATGATCGAGCGGCCACTAGTGGGGCGATGTCCCCTCCCTCACTATGGCCGATGAGACCTATCTTGTTGTGATTAATCTCGTTACGACTCTTAAGATATTTTACTCCGATAAGCACATCACCTGCGAAATCCTCAATTGTTGCTTGTGAAAGGTTTCCTGTTGAGCCTCCTACACCACGGTCATCAACACGCAAAACAGCTATCCCCTTGCGAGTGAGATGATCAGCTAAAACCAAAAAGGGATGATGACCAAAGACTGTTTCATTCCGGTCCTGGGGGCCTGAACCCGTGATAAGTATAACTGCCGGGAATGGTCCCTCAGAACGAGGAAGTGTAAGTGTGCCGGCAAGCTTTATACCGGCTTTTTCATTTTCGTAAGTTACTTCTTCTTCAATATAGGGATACGGTTTCTTCGGTTCCTGGGGACGATGCAGTTTGGGAACTTCATCAGTATGTTTAAGTTGGAGCGGGATAGAAATTCCACCTTGTTGCCATTTCCCTTCGATAGAACCGTCTTTTTGTAGCTGACCTTCGTAGCTGCCTTGGACGACTTTCGACTCAAGATATAATCTGTCATTCTCGAATGTAACTTTGCTCAACGCTATAGTCTCTGCTCCCTGGTCAGGACTGTCCATCGTAGCAGCAAGTGTCCCATCTGCGTTTGCGCTAATCTTGAACACTATCCTCAATTCTACTGTGGAGACCTTCAGAGTCCCCATCCAAACACCTTCGATGTATTCTGTTGTTGCGTCTCTGCTGAGGGCTGATGGCCCAATAGTCAATATCAGGGCAACAGAAATCGCTGTTCTAAATGTGCATTGATTTCTCATATCACTTTATTGCCTACATAAATAGCTGGACTAATGTTACTCGACCACTACTGCCGTGCCGTAGGCCAGAATCTCAGATGCCCCTGCCATTACCATCTGGGTAGTAAAGCTCACATGCACAATCGCATTGGCGCCTAAGATTTGAGCGTCTTCTATCATTCTGTCAAGGGCCTGTTCGCGTGACTCGGCCATCATCTTGGTATAATCGGTTATCTCGCCTCCTATTATGTGCCGCAGTATTGCCACAATGTCTCTGCCAATGTGCCGGGCTCGAATGGTATTGCCTTTGGCAAGTCCCAGTTGCTTGGTAATCTTCTTCCCCACGATTGTATCTGTTGTAGATAAAAGCATTGTCTTACCTCCTTACGTTTCTATAACGGTCTTTTTGCCAGATGTGAAGCCTCTCCCGCGACACCGAGACCAGCAGAATAGCCAGGCCGGCTATAAGTACCAGCAGGGCGGCTTTCAAGAGTATGCCTACTGAAGGATCTGTTATTATATCTTCTATCAGCTTGAATCCGCCATAGATTGCCAGCAGAATAGCTGCTGCAGAAAAGACAATCCAGCCGACCCTGCGCTCGATTCGGTTATAAATGCCGCTCCAGTAGTCCTGCCATATTTTGTCCTCAGGCTCGACCAGCGTTACCTCATCGGTAATAGCTTTAAGTTTCCTGAACTCTTTCAGCTCAGCTTTACATTCAGAGCATCCGGTCAGATGCTCTTCGAATTGACGTCTCTGTTCGTTACTCAATTCATTGTCCAGGTAGCCCATCATTAAATCTTTATAATCATGGCATGTCATTTATGCTACCTCCTTTCCCAGTACTCAATAATTCTTCCAGCCTTTTACGTGCGTAGTACAACCTGCTCGTAATCGTACCTTTATTGCAATAAAGGGCCTCAGCGATTTGTTCGTATGACATATTTTGAAAATGCCGTAATATAATCACTTCTCGATGTTTATCATCCAGCTTGCCGATTGCCTGCCAGACTTTGTTTTTGAGTTCATTTCTTCCGGCCACAACTTCCGGTGAAAAGCAATCCGTGGCGGCCGGTATTTCCGGGCAGTTTTCGCAGTCAAGAGAATTTGCCTTTCTATATCTTCGTTTTCTTAAATGGCTGATACAAAGATTTTTCAGTATTTGATAAAACCATGGGAAAAACTTTCGTTCCGGTTTGAGGTGCTTGATATTCCGGTAGGCTCGGATAAAAGCCTCCTGGGACAGGTCCATTGCGTCTTCGCGATTACCTACAAGTCCCAGTGCGATAAAATAAGCGTCTTTCATATATCTGTTCACAAGAACTTCAAACGCCGCGGGAGAACCCCGGCGGCAGCGCCGCATTGCTGTTATTTCTTCCTGACACACGCTTGTCACTTTTTCAGGCTCCAATTCAAGGTTCTCTCAACTTAGCCCAAAAACTCTGTTTCTACGGTAATATACACTTCTAACGCTCATTTTCTTCAAATTATTTTCCAAATTTTTTAACGCCCCATAATCACTCCAGTCTTGTGAGGATATTGCCTGTCTCTGTACAATATTTACTGCTCGATATTCTGCATTTTTTTCTCTACATTTCAGGTATCCTCCATTTTGCAGAACACTTCGGACATCGCCCGATTTTACCCGCATATTGACTTAGTATTTTAATTCGTTGTCCACACCGGCACCGCAGGTGAATATATTGTTCCTGTGTTTCTTCCGGTTCAATCGTTATAGTCTTCTGCTTAGTTTCTTTGCTGTCATTATTATCCCATTCCGACTGCCACGGTGCGAAATCCCCTCGGCGCTCCGTAGATTTATCCTTTGTCTCTAATCCCAGTAATTTCAGGATCGATGTCTCATCCCTTTCCATAACAATCATTTTGGTCCTAAGCATCAATATCGCCAGTCCGACACCGGCCACAAAGCCGCCAATGTGGGCAAGGTAAGCCACTCCTCCTCCGCCGTGCATTGCACCAAGTATGTCAAATGCAAACCACATTAAAATCATCCAGAAACTTCTGACTGAGAACCACACCGGACGAAATAGTAAGAAGAAAAAACAGCTTATCGAATTCTCCGGGAAAAATACCAGATACATCCCCACAACACCGTTTATCGCTCCGCTCGCTCCAAGTATTGGAATATCGGAAAAAAGCAAATGGCTAATCCCGGCTACAAGACCGAGGAATACATATACAGGCAGATAATACAAATTGCCTATCTTAGAGCACACCGCGTTTCCGAAAAGCCAAAGAAAAATTAAGTTGCCAACAAGGTGCAGTAGCCCTCCATGCAGCCACATATGTCCGAAAAGCCCCTTGATAGACCAGCCATCCAGCAGGTACTGTGTTGTTATAGAGTTTTCCTTGTACTCGACAAGACTCATTTGGCGGTTTCTGACTTGATTGGCCTCGACAATTTGAATTGCAAAGATGAATATGACCAAAGCAACCACTATCCAGTTCATGACTGGTCGATAATTAAACGGAACGTCAACGCGATAAGGGATAAACACGCTCAGTGCACCTCAAAGATTATCCACACTTTCTGAATTCACTAAACCATTCTACACAATCTTCCTGGTAAGCGGAAAGATTTTATTACCTGCCGATTATCACTGAGCAGTAGAGGACTTTTGATTGTGTACAAATAAAAAAGGGACCCATACCGCATCATCAGTATAGGCCCCGAATTTAATCCAATCTTTTTATGCCGGCCTTACAATTTTAACTGCCGGCTAAATCTTCCATTTATGGTTGTTGTTCCCGCTACGGCCGATTCAACCGAATATCATCAAAGTATGCACTTCCCGAACCGCCACCGGCCTGCGGATTCTTCTTATCGCCAAAGCCAATGGTAATCGTATTAACATTAGCAAGATTCACACCCTGTTCTGCAAATGCCTGAAGGTCGATATTCCATTGGGTCCAGTCACTTATCAATGCTGCATTGGGATTCTCATGTTGTACAACTGCATTGCCGTTGAGAGCAAGATACATCGGCTCAGGATCATTACTGGCCATATCAACACCTATGGCTTCGTGTGTCCATGTCAACGGACTGACTGAACCGGTTGTCGTCACACTGGAGAATTGTGCCTCACCGATCACTGCGGGGTTATGGCTGGTAAATGCCAGGCCTATATAAACACTCGGAGGCATTGATATTTTCTGTGGATTCCATGGCATTGCCTGCCAGCTAACGCCGTTGCTGGAGTAGTAGCCATTAAAGTTATCGGCTGCGTCACGCTCTATTCTAATCCAGTAGGGGGCCTTGATTGCTGTTTGTTCAGGTGTAAACGCATTATCGGCAGTGTCACTCGTTGCGGCAGAGCCCGGAGTCTTTCTGGCCTGGAATCTACAACCGTTACCGGGCGAGATATACACGGCGGCGAATTTCGAGCCTGCGTCAAGTGTCTGGCGAATCATCACACCTGCTTTGGCCCATGGGTCAGTATTATCAACGCTGAGCACCTGAGCCGTAATCGATCCAACGCCGGATAATTGCTTCCATGCATAACGGAACTGGTCGGCTGTGTTCCAGATGTCTGCGCCTCCTGCGCTCATCGTGAAGGTGCCGGCCGGGTCTTCTAAGAAACCTGTCGGATTGCCTCTAAACCAAAGCGACAAAATGCCGATTCCGTGTCTGCTCCAGTCACGCGGGTAAGTCAATGTCAAAGTCGCCTCTGATTTCCCGACAGCGTTGTCATAGGCAAACGGCATCGACTGAGAACCGCCGTGAATGATCGTTTGCTCGGCAAAAGGAGCAGCAGCATAACCAACGATAGAACCGTTTGTTGCCGGGTTATCAAATCCATCTACCCAGGCAAAATATATCCTGTTGCTACCGGGTTCACTTTCATCAAGGTCATTATAGCTCTCAAAGTCGTCAACAACGATGTGGTCTGCAATCGCAAAACTCCACACTCTACCCTTACTTACAGTTCCATCGGTGTTATTCTCATCTATTCGCCAGTAGGAGGTCTGGCCCCATTCAATACCTTCAGGTGGGATATAATTGGTCGCTCCCTGTTGACCTCTATATATACCGGAAGTATCGGAAGCATCAGCGCCGGCTACTGCATCCTTATCAAAGCCGAAGTAAACATCGTGCTGACCTGCATTATCACCGGCCGACCAGCTAACAGATGTTACATCATCGATATTCGATGTTGATCCACTGGCCGGTTTTGGATTCCAGGCAAGTGTTACGTCACCTCTCATAATAAGAGCAATCTCATCAGGTGATAATACGTAGTTGTACACCCGCACATCGTCAATCAGGCCGGTATAGAAACGCTGACGAGAAGCAGGCTGCCCGAGTCGGATTGTACCGGACAAGGTGAACTCATTGGCTGTATGAGGAACTGATATCGGATTACTGCCGTCAACATAAAGCTTCGCATCAGCGTTAATGTCCCATGTGGCTGTAATATGATGCCAGGCATCATCATTCACTGCTGATGCCTCGGGATTGACGTCATTGTCACCGCCTTCGATGTAGAATTCAACCCCGCCGTTGTCCATCATATTGATGTGTAACTCATCCTGGTCACCGAAACCATCACCGTTGCTTGCTGTTCCATAAAAAATCATACCTACCCCTGCCTGAGTGGTTTTGACCCACAGGCATACAGAGCCTATGGCCGAGCCTATCATATCTGTCGCTGACAATGCAACGGAGTTAGTACCGTCAAATTCGAGCCCAACGCCGTCAAATCCTTCAGACCATTGTGGATTATTTTCCAGAGTGCCATGATTGCTATGACCGGACCAGTCAACAACCCTTGAGCCTTTACCCTCATCTATCTTCCACCAGCTAATAAGATTGGGATTAGTAACAGGTATCTCCCCTATCGTTCTGAAACTCCAGACATCACCTGTGTATGTGCCGGTAAGAGCAAATTCATCGACACGCCAGTAATAATCCTTATCTATGCCAAGTGTACCCGGAGAATAAGTAGCTTCTGCAATAGGGCCTTTGTAGGTATTGGGAGAACCGGCATTTACGTCGTCAAAACTTTCGCCAAAATACAAATGATGTAATTTCGCGCCTAAGCCGGGGGTCCAGCTAATTTTCGTATCCGGGTCGATGAATTCAGTGTCTTCTCCAGGAATTGGATTGTGGGCTTTTCTGGGGGGAACGACAAAACTCCAGACATCGCCTTTGTTTATAGTACCATCCGCTTCAACCTCATCTATCCGCCAGTAGTATGTTTTTCCTGTAGGAAGACCATCAGGAAAAGCGAATCCGGGAAAACCGGCGACATAAAATGCTGTGGTTTGGTTGCCTCTGAATGTATCTGCCGTGCCGTCATTTACTTCGTTAAAGTTGTCACCGAAATACACATCATGTGATACCGAAGTCTCTCCTGCCGTCCAGTTAAGACTTACCCAGTTGTCCTCATGTGTGGCGCCATCTCCCGGGATGGGATTGTAGGCTTTCAACCTGGCGCCGCGATGACTTAGTTGAGGACCTGCACCTGACGGTCTGTAATCGGGATTGGTCGTCAGAACGATCTTGTCGATAATAAGTCCGTCCTCACGCACCCAGATATTCAGGGTGTGAAGACCGGCTGTAATTATATCGATTTGTGATGGTTCCGGCATTTGATATCTGCTGTTGTTCCATGTGTAACCGCCGCTCCAGCCGCCGCTCATTTGATTGGAAAGGGGGGTTGCCTCCCCGTCCAGACCTACATGGCAGGAGTCATCGGTCCCATCGAAACCCCATGCTAAAATCCACACATAGTGCGTGCCGGTTTTGACAAAATCAATCTCATACTCCAAACGCTCGCTATTGGCGGCATAGTCGGTGCTGTGTCCGCCTTGACCATTGGGTGCGTGCATACCGGCTTCACCGATAAAACCTTCCGTTGGCCCGGTCTCCACCCATGCATGGCCGCCTACTTCGACATTGGCATCATAGTCCTCGGCTTCCACCGACACAATCCCATTCGGGCCGGTATCCTGTCGGAGCGGATCTGCGTTTACTGCCCCACCGACTAATCCTATGACCAAAACAAAAGCAAGTAAATACGTTAGTTTCTCAGACATAATAATCCTCCTTAAAAGAATTTAAGTAACATAAATTATGATTTGGCTGATAAGCCAAATATTCATTATCTTTGAAAAACCTTTACATCATAAAAAATCCGGCGATCAACATTGTTTATTCAACCTTGGAAATCAGGATGGTGTCCATTAGCGCGCCGTCTTCTCGGTAGCCGACCTCAAGGGTATAAGTCCCTGGATCCATCGTAAAGAGTACTGTTTCACCGTTGTCTTCGGCGCTGAAGACATCCTCCCAGTACCATGAGTCTGAGTTCGGAGGGTCGCTCCATCTTACCCAGCCGCTGGGGTGATTGGTTGTCTGAGTGGTAGCGCCCTGGATACGGAACCAGAACGAATCACCGTTTGGAATAATTATGCGGCAACTGAGCATATATGTTCCGCCTTCTACTGTGAAAGTATAGCTTGCAGTGCCGTCCGGAGACGGTGGATTGCCGCCGCTGTCACCGACATCATCCGTTGTGCCGATATACTTACCGCCTGAAGCATCAGCCTTGTCAGTATAAATCTCCATGGGTGCGGTTATCGTATCGGCATCTTCCGCCTCAATCCATATTTCTTCAGAAGCAACTGCGACCGCAGGGATTGCCTGATGCAGCCGAATGTCATCAAAGTAAACCGTACCTGAACCACCGGCTGTCGGATTCGTATCGTTACCGAAGCCAATGATTAAGCTCGTGATATTTTGCAGATTTACACCAAGCGATGCAAGATCGATATTCCAAAGGTTCCATCGTGGTAGTGTTATGTCAGATGCGTCACCGTTATATAGTACCTTTTTGCCGTTAATCTTCACATACATCGGCTCAATAGAATTACCGGTATTGCCAAGGAAGCTCAGTGACAGTACCGTTACACCCAGTCGCGTCCAGTTCTGTGCCGGGCTGAGTGTAAGCTGTGCTTCTGAATACTTCATGTTGTTGTCATAGAAATACGGCATCGATTGCGAGCCGGTGCGGACGATGCCTTGCTCGGCAAAAGGAGCAGTAGCATAGCCAACGATGGAACCGTTGACTGCCGGGTTATCGAATCCATCCAGCCAGGTAAGATATATCCTATTGCTCCCGGGTTCACCTTCATCAAGATCATTGTATGATTCGAAATCATCTACGATAAGGAAATCGCCGGTTGTAAAGCTAAGTACATTGCCCTTCCATGGGCTTTCAGGATTCGCGTCATTAACTTCGTCTATCCGCCAGTAGTAAATCGAATTCGAGAGAAGTTCTCCGGAAACAAAGCTCTCAGAACCGAATTCTCTGCTGCCTTGATACTCAGGTGAAGCTGTGGTGGCGTTGTTAACCGCATCTTCATCTGAACCGAAGTACACATCGTGCGAAGAGGCATAATCTCCAGCCCTCCATGTAAGAACAGGTGTTATTGTCACATCTGTAGCTCCGTTAGACGGATTCTGGCTGCCGGCTCTTACAGGCGGGGACAATGCGGCTTGCGGAATAAGCTGCTTTGGTGTGGATGGACTTGACCATCGCAGTTCTGCAACGGCACCACCGCTGCTGTCATTATACTCCATTACAAGGGTGTAAACATTACCGGCAACAAGGTCAATTGTGTCGTAGTTCTCGCCGACCCCTTGGTCTGTCCAGTCGTCAACGAGTTGTTGACCATCCACCCATAAACGTGCACCATCGTCGCTATTAGTGTAGAAGGTATAGGTCTCTGTAAATGGAGCCTCTACTTCACCTGCCCATCTGACCGAAAAGTTATTATCGCTGATTAATGCATTGGGTGAACCCGGATCACCCCAGTTAAAGTTGAGCTGAGGATCTATTCGAGTCAGCATGAGATTCTGGAAATTCGTACCTCTATAGTAATCGCCTCGAAGACCTCCGCCGGCTTTTGCAGTCTTAAAGCTCCAGACATCGCCTTTGTATGTGGTAAAGCTGTCGAACTCATCGACACGCCAGTAGTAAACCTTGTTGGCTTCAAGAGTCCCGGGATTATAGCTTGTAGTTCCCTGAGGAATACCCACAACACCACTATTCACATCCTCGAAGTTATCACCGAAATATACATAGTGCAGCTTAGTACCGAAACCTGGAGTCCAGCTAAGGCTCGGATTAAGGTCTATGAATGGGATAACATCAACCGGAACAGGATCATAGGCCTTCTTGGGGGGAATCGTAAAGCTCCAGACTGAAGCTTTATATTTTGTTGTACCGTCAGCCTCAATTTCATCGACTCGCCAGTAATATGTTGTTCCGGGAACAAGACCCGCCGGATAAGCAAATCCCGGAAAGCCGACGACGAGGAACGTGTTCTCCTGATTTCCTTGGAATGTATCACCTGTACCGTCGTTCACATTGTCAAAATTCTCACCGAAATATACATCGTGAGAAGACGCTGTAGCTCCGGCTGTCCAGCTTAGATTTGCCCATGTATCCAGATATATCTCATCTTCAGCCGGATTGGGATTGTAAGCATTCAGGATTGGACCGCGGCGGCTTTCAGGGGGGCCTTCCTCTGCCCCTGTAAGAGTGAAATCGGGATTAGTGGTCAGAACGATTTTATCGATAATAAGCCCATCTTCACGTACCCAGATGTTCAATGTGTGTGGCCCGGACGAAGTTATCTCGATCTGGGATGGTTCAGGCATGTCCATTCTGCCGTTGTTCCATTCATAAGCACCGCTCCAGCCTGTCATTCGGTCGGAAAGGGGCGTTTCCACCCCGTCCAGACCTACATGGCAGGAGTCGTCGGTACCATCAGCACCCCATGCCAAAATCCAAACATAGTGCGTGCCGGTCTTGACAAAGTTAATCTCATACTCCAGACGCTCACTATTTTCAGCATAGTTGGTGTTGCCATGTCCGCCTTGGCCGTTGGGTGCGTGCATACCGGCGATACCGGTGAAGCCGTCCGTCGGCCCGGTCTCTACCCATTTATGGCCGCCTACTTCAATATTGGCATCAAAGTGCTCGGCTTCAACCGACACAATCCCGTCGGGGCCGGTATCCTGGTTGAGCGGGTCTGCGAAGGTGACGCCTGTTGCCAAGCCAAGCACTAAAACGAATGAAATCAAATTAATCAATTGTTTACACATGATAATCCCTCTTCTAAAAGTTTGTAATATAAAGTGATAATTGAAATGTAAAGTATCTTGACCTGCGGAGCATAAAATTCACATTAACACTCTGTGCTTCGCATAATACCAAATAACACCTCCTCTATTTAGAAAACTACACAGATTTCAGGCTTATTGTGCCCGAAATAGACATATACCGACTTTTTTGCTATTTATTATATACCAAATTAACTGCCTTGCCGTCAAGTGAAAAGCAAATGATATAGGAGTAAAACTAACAAAATTGAGATAGTTACGCCCGTTTTCGGTATAAAAGCTTTGCCGATATCGAGATAATACAAAAAGTGATTATCGAAGGAATGGATTATATTCTCTTTCATGGGCTATTGTGGTAACAGGGCCATGGCCGGGATAGACTTTTGTTTCATCAGGCAGGGTGAAAAGTTTTTCTCTTATGCTTTGTAATAAATGTTCCGTATTCCCATTCGGGAAGTCTGTCCGCCCGATTGAGTCCGCGAACAACGCATCATCCGTAAAGACAATTCCTTCATCTTCGCAGTACAGACAGATACCGCCAGGCGTATGGCCGGGCGTATGGAGTACACTTAGCTTTATCTCGGCCTGTTCGATAACACTTTGCTCTTCCAGGAAGAAATCCGCCGGTTCGACGCTGAAGGCGGCTCCGGTCATGGCGGAAAGATTTGTATGAGGCTCTGTGAGCATTTCGGCGTCGAGCTTATGAATATACACTTTTATATCCGGAAACTCAGCTCGCAGTGCGGCCACCCCTTCAATATGGTCGATATGCCCGTGAGTAAGGACTAACGCGACAGGATTTAAGTTATGTTCCTGAAGGAACTTGATTAACTTATCCGCCCCAGGGCCTGCATCAATAATCAAGCAGTCTTGAACGGCTTCACTGCTGCGAAGGACATAACAGTTGGTTTCATACGCACCTAAGATTAAACGGTCGATTTTCATTCAAATATTCTCCTGAAAACACGGTAAGCTAATAAAAATTGCTCCGCAAGTCAACAGTCTTTGGGCTTGACCGACAGGTTTAAGTTTGTTACTGTGCCATCGTTATAAACAAAGGAAGATGAAACGTATAGAAGGAAACTGTACGCTATATTGGAGTAATCTATCGAATGAAGGCTTTTAATCGGGTATTTCAGTATATCTGGCCGCAATGGCACAGACTCGTGACTATTGTATGCAGTGCGCTGCTTATCGGCATACTTTTTTCACTCAGCTTCGCGACGATTTTGCCGATCCTGAAAGTTATGATGGGCGAAGAGGGGCTGCACGGCTGGATCAACAGGGAAATTAGTGAGAGTCGTTATGGATTTAGTTTTTTTGTGCCCGACAGCTTTGAGCTTTCTGACCCTAACAATTCTGATGTCGCGTATTATTTGAGAATTGCCGGCGTTAAGAAAAAGAGCTTTGCCGAACAGGCAGGGCTCAAACCAACAGACCAGATTGTCGGAGCGGCAGGCAGTATCATCAGCGGAAGCGAAAGAATACTATCCAACACGCTCCTTGAGGAGCTGGCCACCATCTCGAATGTCAAATCCATAGCAGTTCAATACCGAAGGTTTAACGAATACGGACAGTTGATACCAGGGCTTGAAACAACGGTGCTTAAGTGCGGCAAAAGGCCTTTCTATGCCGATTTCGCCCAAAGGCTTCTCAGGCACTTACCTAAAGAACGAACCAGAGAAAGTAAAAGAAAAGCTGTGGTATTTATCATACTTATGATGATGGTCGTTACAACAGTGCGATGTATGGCCAGGTTCTACCAGGATTACACTGTACAAAAGCTTATGCATACTTCACTGATCCATTTGCGAAGAGATGCTTTCAGGCATTCTCTGAATATTCCCGTGGGTTATTTTGCCGATGAAGGTTCGAGCGAGACTGCCAGCAAGTTGTATGGAGATGTAATGATAGTCGGCATCGGGATTAAGACATTGTTGGGCAAAACTCTACGCGAGCCTTTGAAAGCAATCGGGTTGATTACATGGGCAATGTATATAGACCGCAATTTAACATTGGTATTTCTATGTGGAGCGCCTGTTTCACTTTATGTTATCAGCAAGCTCGGACGGAAAATAAAACGGGCAACTAAAAAATCGCTCGCAACCTGGGCGGAAATGCTTGGAAAGTTGAAAGAAGTGCTGGGGGCCATAAAGGTTATAAAGGTCTATAACCAGCAGGAATATGAAAGTGAAAGTTTTACATTAATTAACCATAAGCTGTTAAAGCGGCAGTTAAGAATTGCAAAGGTGGATTCAGCAACAGACCCTTTAATGGAGACACTCGGAATGATGGCCGGTTCTGTGTGTTTGATTTTCGGTGCGCACTGGGTTTATAAGGGAACGGTGCAGCCGGCCGATTTCTTTGCACTGCTTATTGCGCTGGGTGCTACGGCCGATTCAATACGCAGAATGAGCGATGTTTGGAACAGGATTCAACAGGCAAACGCTGCTGCTGAGCGGGTATATGCAATAATCGACGAAAAAACGGAAGTCGAAAGCCCGGATGCTTTTCAGCTTGAGCCATTAAAAAGCAAAATCGATTTCATAGACATCGAATTTACATATCCGTGTTCTGAAACCCCGGTATTAAGAGGAATCAACCTGTCAGTGCAAGCCGGGTATAATGTCGCTATAGTGGGCCCAAACGGCTCGGGCAAAACCACCCTGGCAAATCTGATACCGCGCTTTTATGACCCGGATGCAGGCCGGATATTGATTGACGGTAAAGATATTCGCGCCGCGACATTATTTAGTCTGCGAAGCCAGATTGGAATGGTTACACAAAATGTTGTAACTTTCAATGATACAGTAGCGGCAAATATTGCTTATGGTAAACAAGGTGCAACCAGAGAAGAAATCATTTCGGCGGCCAAGCGCGCTTTCGCGCACGAATTTATTTCTCCTTTACCCGACGGCTATGACTCAGTCATAGGTGAGCAGGGTTCCGGCCTAAGTGGCGGACAGTTGCAGAGAATTGTCATTGCCAGGGCGATTTTGAGAAATCCCGCCATCTTGATTTTCGACGAGGCGACAAGTCAAATTGACGCCGACAGTGAAGCAAAAATTCACAAGGCTATCGAGGAGATCATGCAGGACAGGACAAGCTTCATAATAGCCCACAGGTTCAGCACCGTTATCTCGGCGGATGTAATAGTTGTAATGGATAACGGCCGGATTATTGCTCAGGGCCAGCATGATGAGCTTATAAAGACCTGCCCATTGTACCAAAGCTTGTACGAAACACAGTTAGTAAAAAAAGTATAGTTAAAAAGTTAATATTGAATTGTGTTTGGTACTTAAAGGTACTGATAACAACCTGCGATATGCCTCGAAAGATACTCAGGATTGTCCCCTGGGCCGGAAATTTTATATCGTTGTGTCTAAAATTCACACTTTGGCTTACAGAAAATATGTTATCTTGCCGATTAAGTTAGGTAAGGTTTCCCGTGGGCTTGAAACTGAAGCTAAAATTAAAGTTACTCGCTCCGGGATTTTTATATAGAAAAATTATTGTATATGTAAAGGTCGAAACTATGCCCGAGCTTTCAAGGCAACAAAAAGCACATGAGCTTTTTACGAGATACGAGGGAAATCCGATAATGACGGCGGATGATTGGCCCTATCCCACAAATGCGGTCTTTAATGCCGCAGCAGCTAAATTGAATTCCGAGGTATTACTTTTAGTGCGAGTAGAGGATATGCGGGGCTTTTCGCATTTGACGGTTGCCCGCAGTGCCGATGGATTCACTAACTGGGAAATTGATTCCACACCAACTCTCGAAGCCGACCAAAGCTCGCGAGAAGAAAGATGGGGGCTGGAAGACCCGCGTATTGTCTGGCTCGAAGAGCAGAAACAGTTCGCAGTTACCTATGTCTCATTTAGTGAAGGTGGTCCCGTGGTTTCGCTGGCGATAACAAAGAACTTCAAGGCGTTTGCCAGGCTGGGTGCTTTGCTGCCGCCGGAAGACAAAGATGCATGTTTGTTTCCCCGCAGATTTAACGGAAGATTTGCACTGATACACCGTCCTATTGTCCGCGGTGAAGCTCATATGTGGATAAGTTTCTCACCTGATCTGAAGCACTGGGGTGACCACAGGGCCTTGATTATGACAAGGCACGCATATTGGGACGGCCAAAGAGTTGGTCTGGCCTGCCAGCCCATTGAGACACCTCACGGCTGGATGTTGTTCTACCATGGCGTTCGTGGTACTACTGCAGGACAGATATACCGTGTCGGAATGGCGCTTTTGGATTTGAATTCACCCTGGAAGGTCCTGCGGCGAAGTGATGAGTGGGTACTGGGACCAAGTGCGATTTATGAACGTATCGGGGACGTCGGTGATGTAGTATTTCCCAGCGGCGCTGTTGTTCATAAAGAAATCGACCAGCTTTGTCTTTATTATGGTGCGGCTGATTCATCTGTGGCTGTTGCAACTGCTAAATTCAGTGATTGCATAGACTATCTTTTGTTATGTCCGGAAGTTGAAGAATAAACCGTCGGCTTTTTGAGCACCGCAGCTTCAAATCTTTGATTTGTCGATTAGCTCTCGATAGTATTATTTAATGCTACTTTGCGGCACAATCGGTTCCCAACGTACTTTTGCAGCGCCCAAAAGAGTTCCGGTTGCATACGACAAATCTACAAGTGCTATCTGATACTCGGCCAGCGCCAGGATTTCTGCGCTCTGGGAATTGGCAAAGTTCGTCTGGGCCTGAAGTACGTCTGTAGATGTTCTCAAACCGAGTTCGAACTGGCGTTTCTCAGCTTCAAACAAACGGCCGTCCAGAATTGCACTTTGCCTGCTGGCCAATATACGCTGCCAGTTTGCCTCAAGCTGGTCGATAGCATTCAGTACCTCAAGTTCGATCAGTGCCTGTCGATTGTTACGCGAAGCTAATCGCAGCCTGCGTTGATAAAACGCCTGGCGCAGCCGGCTCTTGGCGGCCTCATTTCCCAACGGCACCAGAAGCGACAGGCCAACGCGGTGGTCCTCAAACCTTTTATTGAAAAGCAAATCAAACGAGTCGTCTCTCGAATCTCCCAGGCCGTTGACATTATATCTATAATCCATTATTACCAAAGGCAGTGTCTGGTTGTGCATGTAATCGATAGAGCTGATATCCTCGGCGATTTGAAGCTCCAGTTCGAGCATTTCCATCCGATTTTCAAAAGCTATTGCCAATAACTGTGTCTTATCCAGTTCATAACGTACAGGGGCAGGCTCGGTCATTGGTATCAAAACCGTTGGTGTCGACATATCAAGGTCGGTTTTATTAAGAGTTCGCTTAAGCTCACGTTCCCGGTCTCTTAGATTATTTTCAGCAACAATAATCGCCTCAAGCTGCTGTGCGACACCGGCCTCGGTTCGGATAATCTCCACTTGTGATTTATCCCCGGCCTCGACAAAACGGCGGGCCTGATCATTCAGAGTTTTGGCCAGGTCATATTGTTTTTCCCGTACTTCCAGTTCTTTTCTGGTCGCATAAAGCCGCCAGTACACACGGTCCACAGCGGCAATAACTCTTATGACCTCGAGCTTCGTTCTGGCATCGGTTATCTGCCTTTCATATTCTGCGATACGAATGGCGTGGGTATTGGCTCGATTGCCGGCCCCTCTAAGAAGCGGCTGGCTAATTGAAACACCAAGGTCCGAGCTATAGAAAGGATTAAATGCCGTTGGTGCATCCGTTCTAGTACGATTGCCAACCATGTCAAATCTTACAGTTCCGCCGGTTCGCAGAGGAACTTGAACACCAAGATCATTGTATAAATTCTTTACCTTTGAGCCTGATATTGCATCAAGAGTGGTAACAGTGGGGGTGTCTCCTATAGAATAAACCATATTTGAAGTAAATGCCGCCTCAAACACAGCTTCTGCTTCGCCGACCATCTCTGCGGCAATGGCCGGACTGATAAGCTGTACCTTAAGCTCGAGGTTGTTCTCTAATGTCAAGGCCCTGCATTGCTCCAGGTTAAGCTCAAGTTCTTTGGGTGGGGGGGCGTTCGAATCTGTCCGGTCATTTTCTTCAATCTCTGATTCCTGAAGTGCAAGAGTTTCTACTTCTCGCAGCTTCTCAGGTGCAACCGTGACTTCGTAAAAATCCTCGTCACCGGGAAAACTCTCACAGCCGGTCAAAAAAGTACACAAGAGCATTACTGCACAAATGCACAAGAGAGCAAGGCCGCGGCAAAAATTTGAAATCTGAAATTTGAAAGTTGAAATTTGATTATTCATGTCTAAGTGCCTCAATAGGGTCGAGCTTGGCTGCCTTAATCGCCGGAAACATCCCGAAAAAGATTCCTACCGTACCGGCGAACGCAAAAGAAAGGCCTATTGCCCACAAGGGAATATATGCCATATCAAGTTGAATTTTTGGGATACTGGATAATGCCTTGGTCAGAAGATGACCAAAACCAACTCCCACAAGCCCCCCGAAAAAGCACAAAACTATAGCTTCAATCAAAAACTGGGTCAGAATCGCAGTTTTTTTAGCTCCTACTGCTTTGCGAAGCCCGATTTCCCTGGTACGCTCCGACACCGAAACAAGCATGATATTCATTATACCTACGCCGCCGACAAGAAGAGAAATGCCAACGATGCCGCCTGCCACCATCGTAACCATAAGAGCTATTTTATTAAATGTCTCCAGTGCGTTTTGGAGCGACATAACTTCGAATGTATCTGGTTCGCCGGGTTTTATATTCCGTGTCTTGCGAAGGAAGAAACTTATCTCGGCCAGGGCATCATCCGATACCTCGGCGGATTCACTTTCGGCAATAGCCATTATGAACGGATAGCGCTGCATCTTGAGGCTGGTCTTATAGGGAATAAATATCTCGGATTGCTCCTGGTTACCTCCGCCAAATGCGTTTTCAGGGCGGGGTTCGAGCACGCCTATAATATAGAATGTGTTGTGACTTATAAGAATTGACTGGCCTATACAGTCACGGTCAAGGCGAAGGTCGTTACGCAGCTTGGGGTCGATCAGGCAAACCTGTCTCACTTGCATTTCATCAATAACCGAAAGTGGTCTTCCGATTGTAACCGGACGGCTGTCGATTTTATGAACGGCAGGCTCGGTTCCCCGGACAGTAACATTTTCAACCGACTTTTCACGGTGGCTGACGGTGTAGTTTCCGACCCAGGTCATACGGCCGAATTGTGAGACCGAGGGGCAGTGTTCGAGCAGGTTATCAAAATGTTCAGGCTTAAACCGAATAGTCCACCATGAGGCATGTTGCAGAGGCCCTGTTTTAGGTGTTCTTGGTTGAATAAATATGCTGTTTGTTCCTAAAGTTTCTACCTGTGTCAGCACTTTGGCCTTCAGACCGGTAAGGGCGGCAATAACGGCCGTTACCGAAGCGACGCCGATTACAATACCGATAGTTGTCAGTATCGACCTGGTCTTATTGGCCCAGATTTGACTCAGCGCAAGATACACACTCTGATAAGTAAGCCGAATGAAAGCTATAGGTGCTTGAATCACGAATTTCATACCTTCTCCTCCGGCTTGCGATCTTGTGTTACTGCATTATTTCGCGGGTCTCTGTTATTCGACAGATCACTACAAATGTGTCCGTCTTTCATATGAATAATTCGTTTTGCGTGATGCGAGACATAATCTTCATGGGTTACCAGAATAATGGTCTGGCCTTCCTGATGAAGCTGGTCAAAAAGCTGCAGAATGCCGTCGCTGGTTTTGCTGTCGAGATTGCCCGTAGGTTCATCGGCCAGCAAGATACTTGGATTGCAGACTAGCGCCCGGGCGATAGCTACTCGTTGTTTCTCACCTCCGGAAAGCTGATTGGGTTTATGTTTTACCCGGTCTCCAAGCCCAACCCGCTCAAGGACGCTTAGAGCACGTTTGCGACGTGTCCACCAGCCGTTTTTTGAGTATATCAACGGCATTTCTACATTCTTAAGCGCACTTACCTGTCCGAGCAGCTCGAATGACTGAAAAACAAATCCGATTCGCTCATTACGAACACGAGCTAATGATGCGTCGGTCATTTTAGTTGTGTTCTCTCCATCCAGCTCATAACTTCCTGAAGTCGCTCTGTCAAGACAGCCTAAGACATTCATCAGTGTGCTCTTACCCGAGCCGGAAGGTCCCATCACGGCAACATATTCGTTTTCGTATAATTCCAGGTTGATTCCGCCAAGCGCATGGATACTTTCCACGCCGACTTTGTAAATCCGCTCAACGTCCTGAAGACGAATTATTAGTTTTCTATTTTTATTTGACACTGTTTGCATCACCGGTATCGTTTGTATCGGCTCCGGCTTTCGGGCCGTCCGTCTTCTTTTTCTTCTTCTCTTTCTCAGCCTCAACTTCACGCTCGTCGCGAACCTTCTTGTCGTGACTTAAACTCTCGAGTTCTTTATACGGTCCAACTATTATCGTGTCGTCTTCGGTAATCCCGGATAGTATCACCGTATGCGTCAGATTACTGGGGCCTATCTTGACGGGCGTTACTACTGCTTTGCCGTCGATATGGCGATAGACTACGGGTGTGAATGTTTTCTCTTTATCGACCTCCGGGTTGTCCTCCCGAATCTTCAAAGGCAGGTCATCGATAGGCCGTCCTAATACGGCATGGCTTGGAACGTTCAGAACATTTTCGTGCTTGATGGTCTCGATATCCACATGCGCCGTCAGCCCCGAAAACAATTTTTTCACGTCACCCTCAAGTAATATCTCGGTCCTGAAATATTTCGTAGCGGTGCTTTGAGATATCCTGTGTGTCAAAGCAATCAAATCTACCACCCCTTTGAATTCCTTATCCGGAAAGGTCTGGACGAAAACCTTGGCCTTCTGTCCGACTGCCAGTTTGCCTACGTCGGCTTCATCTACCTGCGCAACAAGCAGCATCGTTGACAGGTCCGCCACCTCCAAAATTACGGTGCCCGGATTATTCATTGTTCCAAAAATCACGACCTCCCCGACTTCCGCATTAATACGGGTTATCACACCGTCAATAGGTGAGGTTATTGTAGTATAGCTAAGGGCTTCCTTCGCCTGGGTAACTCCGGCGCCTGCTGCTTCGAGGTTGTGTTGCATTACTAATAAATTCAAATTTGCCGCATTAAGCGTATGCTTAGTGGAGTTATATTGTGACTTTAGCTCATCGAATCTTAATTTGCTCTGGTCGTAAGTGGCCTGGCTGATATCCTGGGATTCGAGTAATCCTTTTTGACGCTCCAGATCTCGCTGCGCTTGTTGTAACGAGGCATCCAGGCCGACAAGACTGGCTTGCTGGCTGGAAATCCTTGCTTTTTCAACTTCGATCTGCGCTTCCTGGGCGGCGTAGCTTGCTTCGGCTGAAAGCAGCCGGCTTTGCAGATCATTATCATCCAGGCGTACCAGTACGGAAGCCGGTATCGGTGGATTCGCTTTCGGATTACCCTTGGTAACTATGTCTCCTTCTTCGTAGGGAAGCTCTGTAATCCGTGCAGAAACTTTTGCGCTCATTTCCACATTTATTCTGGGCTCGATTTCACCGGGGGCACTGACAAACTCTATCAATTCTCCGCGCTGAGCCTTGTCCATGCGAACAATCGTTGGTTTACGGGATGCGCTGGTTTTGACTTTATACACTATTCCAATCACGGAAACAATCACCAGCGTCACGATAACAGTAATAATAATTATGCGGGACTTCTTCACTCTCAAACCTTTCCTTCAAAAAAACCATTACCGATTACAGGATTAAGTTGTAGTCTATACAAATATAACGCTTAACTTGTCGATTTGTTACAATTATTTCTTTAAAAACGCCTTTTTATATAGAAAAACGAAGAAAGACTATTTAGCGATAGCAATTATGCTGAACAAATGTTACGGTTTTGTTACGGCTTTGTACTATTTATGTTATTTTTTATAATATGTTTCTTACTACAAAAGGATTCTAAGAAATCAATTCTTCCATATTGAAGATAAAGGAAGTTGATTGCTTGTGTGCAGACAGCAGCATGTCACTTACATAAATAAAAGCACTAACAAAGTTAGAACATTATTTTTTTGAAGCTTATTGGGCAAGTGCTGTGTTAACTGCGTGCTTGCCTGTTTTGACATAAATAGTGCTTGCGAAATTGCCTATTCTAACAATCAAATGAAAGAAAAATAAAGCCAGATTCCTATACAACAGAATCTGGCTTCGGAGGAGGGTGATGAAAAGCTGATAATAACTTTCAAAATTTAATTTTACCCGACCCAACTACTCCTTATAATAATAATCGATTAAATGGTATGAATTTCTTTAAAGAAAAGGGAGAATATTGTTGAAAACTTACACTTTTCTTTTTAAGTAATCAAGCTTTTTAATTATAAATAGATAAAAAGTATTTAGTTTTTTTAGAAAATAGCCCGATTTGGCCCCTAAACACGAATACTTTACGCTTTGTAAATAGATTTTGTTCTTAAATTTTTCACTAAAAGACTGTTATTTCTTTTTCAGAAAGACTGATATGGAAACCAAAATTACGATAGCGGATTTGCTTGATGCCAGGAGAAAAAATCAAAAAATTGCGGCCATTAGCTGCTATGATTATACCACGGCTCGGCTTATCTCACAGACTGATGTGCAAATGATATTAGTGGGAGATTCGGCCGCACAGGTTGTACTCGGTTTCGATTCGACTCTGCCGGCAACCATGGATTTTATGGTTACAATAACATCTGCTGTCAGGCGGGGGGCCCCGAATATATTTCTGGTCGCAGATATGCCGTTTCTGTCATATCAGCTTGGAAAAACTGAGGCTCTCAAAAACGCCGGCCGTTTCGTAGCAGAAGCGGGCGTACAAATGGTAAAAATCGAAGCGACCGGGGCATATCTTGACATAATAAAAACAGTCAGCGATGCCGGTATAGCCGTTATGGCCCATATCGGCATTAGGCCGCAAAGCATCAGTAAGATTGGACGATTCAAGGCTGAGGCGACCACTGCCCAAATGGCTGCTGAGCTGATAAGCCTGGCTGATCAAATGATTGCGCATGGTGCCGGTTCGCTGCTTATTGAGGGTGCTGCTGAAGAGGTAGCGGAAATCATAACTAAACGCTGCGAAGTGCCGGTGATTGGTATTGGTTCGGGCAAAGGCTGTGACGGGCAGATATTGATCGCCCCTGATATTTTAGGCCTTACGCAGGGCCCGGGTCCGAAGTTTGCTAAAAGCTATGGCAATCTGGCCAAACAAACTATAGAAGCATTCAACACCTATGCCAAAGAAGTGCAGTCAAATAAATACCCCGACGCCGAACATAGTTACCACATGAAGTCCGGCGAGTTGGAAATACTTCAGAAGTTACTGAAAGATAAAACATAAGGGAAATCTCAGCGGGTTATTGGGATAGGTTCTTACAGTCCGAATCCTGCAACCTCTGTTCCGCAATCGGGGCATTTTGAGTCTTGGATATTATTTCCAGCAATCCTGTAGCCGATACGCTCAATTAACATTCGCCCGCAATTATAACAGAAAGTGCTTTCGGATTTCGACCCCGGCACATTACCCAGGTAAATATAATGAAGTCCCGCCGATTGGCCCATCTCGTAAGCCCGCTCCAGACTTTCAATAGAAGTTGGTAGCGAATTCATATATTTATACTGTGGATGGAATTTACTGATATGCCAGGGGACATCGGGGCTGGCGTTCGAAACAATAAAATCGGCAAGCTTTTTCAGCTCATCCTCGGAATCATTTTTACCAGGTATCAGCAGGGTCGTAATCTCAAGCCAGATATTCGTTTCCTTGGCGATATAGCTAATCGTATCAAGCACCGGCTGCAATCTCGCATGGCATAATCTTTTATAATAGTCATCGCTGAACGCTTTAAGGTCAACATTAATTCCATCCAGCCACTCCCCCGCAAAGTCAATTGCCTCTCGTGTCATATATCCGTTACTGACAAAAACATTTGCCAGCCCGCGCTCTTTACCTAATCTCCCGCAGTCGTTACACAGCTCCATAAAAACCGTCGGCTCCGTATAGGTATAAGCGATACTCTTGCACCCGCTGCGAAAAGCCCCCTCGACAATCTGCTCCGGCGCTATCGGCTCTCCGTTGATTTTCCCTCTTTCTATTGCCGCCTGACTTATCTGCCAGTTCTGACAGAACTCACAGCGAAAATTACAACCCATCGTGGCAATTGAGAAACTTTGAGTGCCCGGCTGAAAATGAAACAGTGGCTTTTTCTCGATTGGATCAGGATTGGCCGAGCACACCTTATCATAAGTAAGCGAATACACTACCCCGTCAATATTCTTTCGCACACAACACCGGCCAAGCTTACCTTCATCAATCACACAGCGATGGCTGCACAATTTACACCGGACCTTCCCGGCCCCATCCGGGGATGGCTCACATAATACCGCCTGCTTAAGCTCTTCCTTTTCCAATGCCGTTACCAATTAAAATTTACTTTCTTTTTCACGGCCTAATATATATAATATTTTAGGTAAAAGCAACTATTCAAGTTATCCGAATAGGCTTGATTCGAATATATATTCTACTTAGTATCCGGAGATAAACAAAGTATGAGCATATTATCTGCTATCGGGAATACGCCGCTTGTTGAACTCACCAGTCTGAATCATAAGAAGCCTGAAGTGAGAATTTTTGGAAAGCTCGAAGGCACCAACCCCGGCGGCTCAATTAAAGACAGAACCGCTTACTGGATGATAAAAAAAGCCGAGGAATCAGGCGAACTTACAAAAAGCAAAATAATACTCGAGCCAACCTCGGGAAATACCGGTATTGCCCTGGCTATGATAGGTGCGGCCAAAGGATACAAAGTAAAGCTTTGCATGCCCGAGTGTGTCAGTACCGAAAGACAGCATATCCTTCAGGCATTAAATGCCGAGGTCGTCCTTACCCATGCAAAAGAGGGCACCGACGGCTCTATCAGAAAAGCGCATGAGCTTCACGATGCCGAACCAGAAAAATATTATATGCCAAACCAATTTGTGAATAAAAATAACATCCTCGCCCATTACGAATCGACCGGCCCCGAAATACTTGCACAAACCGGCGGCGAAATTGATTGTTTCGTCGCCGGCATGGGAACCACGGGAACGTTGATGGGAGTTTATAAATTCCTAAAGGAAAAAAAGCCAGAGGTCAAAGTGATTGGAGTCGAGCCGCCGGAAGGACACGCAATCCAGGGACTAAAGAATATGAAAGAAGCCATTGTCCCTGAAATCTATAATCCGCAGATGATGGACGAAAAGATTACTGTTGATGATGGCGAGGCCTTCGAAACAACCCGGCTTCTCGCCGCTGCCGAAGGAATCTTCGTAGGAATGTCAAGCGGCGCCGCCGTAGCAGGGGCCTTGCGGATAGCAGGGCGGATGAAATCCGGCACAATCGTAGTTATCCTACCCGACCGTGGCGACCGCTACCTCTCCACAACACTCTTCCGATCAATCTGCGCAAAATGCCCGCCTTAATCCAACAAACTAAAAACTAAAAACTCAAAACTCAAAACTAAAAACTCAAAACTCAAAACTAAATTTAGTGCCCACCATAATCTTTTTCTTCACTTCATAATTCAGAAGTCCTTGTTCAATATTCGACATTCCTTGTTTGATATTCAGTATCCCTTCACTTCATCCTCTCCTCAATC
Organism: Planctomycetota bacterium; assembly: GCA_014384025.1. Lineage (GTDB taxonomy): Bacteria > Planctomycetota > Phycisphaerae > Sedimentisphaerales > Anaerobacaceae > NIOZ-UU13. The sequence continues at coordinate 50,157 of JACNGQ010000246.1, forward strand.
CCAATAATCAATTAAAAGAGTTTGTCCCCTAAAGTACGGGCTTCTTCGCGAACCGCCCTCAACCAAACCATATATACCCGAACCACGCTCTTGGCCTACACAGGGAGCCGGGGGTCGCGGTAATTAAAAAATAGTCAATTTTGAAAGACAGCGAAAATCAGCTGTCTTTCAAGGATAAACGTCATTCATGGTTGCTGTCTGCGTTATTCAAATAGCCTCCTTGCTATGAGTTTGAACCAATGCCTCGATTTTCGATTTGATATGCTCCGGCAGTTCCGGCCAAACACGGACGATTTCAACAAGGTCGTCCGGTAGTTTTTCAGTGTCATTGTTGCCCTGTTTCTTTTGGGATTTGTATTGAATATTAACTACCCCGTAACCGATATCACCATCCTCTTTCTTCGTTCTATATACTGTATATGTTTTATCGTTTACTTTAACAGTACCATGGCCCATATCACCGAACAATGGACTTGTTCTGAATATGTGATACTTTCTCCCGCGTACCATAATCATACCGTAGCCCCTATCGCCATCCTCTTTATTCGTTCTGAAAACGGCATGTAGTGACATTATTATGTCTCCCGTGAGCTTTTTTCAACAACACTATGTTAACTTCACAACTCTATAAAAAAATAGTATAGATAATTCTTTGAGTGCTCATTTATATTAGTCATTAAATTTTGTATTTTCGATGAATACTCTTTCTTGTTAGGCAATACAATGTACGATGCTATCAGCTTGATAGTCATCTTCAGTCTATAGTACTGGCTTCGAGTTTTGCATCCATCACCATGCAATTATGCTTCGGTAAAGTGAATAAGAAAGTAGTTCCCTGCCCGAGCTTTGATTCAGACCAGATTTTACCTCCATAGGTCTCAACGATTTTCTTCACGAGTGAAAGTCCAATACCAGTGCTTTCGAACTGGTCTTGCGGCTCAGTTGTTTGGAACATTCGGAAGATTTTATCGAAGAGTTCTTCTTCAATTCCTGGGCCGTTGTCGGCGATGCTGAACTTCCAACAAACATCTTCATCAATACAGCTGATTCTTACTTGGCCTTGTGATTGATCCATACATTTTACGGCATTGCTCAGTAGAATCTGAAAGACCCAGGTAATGCGAGTTTGTTCTGATTCGATGAAAGGCAATTCATTCTCAACCACGAGGGTAATGTTTTCCGGTGCAGAGACCATATCGATAATCTGCGGAATAAGATCATTAAGATTGACCTGCACCTTTTGTTCAGCCAGATATCCTACTCTCGAATACTGTAGGATACTATCGATCAAGTTGTGCATTCGATTCACGTGGTTCAAGATCAAATCCAACTGCTTCTTTCCTTTTTCATCGAGCTTGTCGGCGTAATCATCTGATACCAATTGCGATAATCTCTGGATCGTTCGCAATGGATCCTTCAAATCGTGTGAGACTATGTTTGCGAAGTCTTTTAGCTCAGTGTTGATACTCTCTAATTGATTGAGAAGCTCCATCTGTCTTCTCTCGGCCTTCCTGCGCTCGGCTATACCTGTAGCAAGAAGCTCCAGCTGTCTTCTCTCGGCCTTCCTGCGCTCGGTGATGTCTGTCGAGATTAGATTCACTGCTACAACCTGCTCACCATGCATAACAGGTACGACGCGTGTTTTCCATATGGTCTCTGATTCTTGCTCGCCATCCCAATTAATCTCGAAGTTGCCTACTTTCCCGGTTAGGAAAACACTTTCGATAGATTCTCTCATTATCTCTTGTTGGTCGGGCGGCATATATTCATAAATACTGGTTCCAATCACATTCTCCGGAGCAGTCCCTGCCTTAATGTGATTGAGGAACTGAATCCTGCCGTCTTTGCCCACAGCGAAGATAACATCAGGAATGTTCTCTGCCAGTGATCGCCATTTCTGCTCACTCTGGCGCAGGGCTTCCTCTGCTTCTCTTAGTGCCGCTAGCTCCTTTTTCGCTGTTATGTCATAAACTATTCCCTGAGATCCATTCGTTTCTCCGTGGAGGTCTTTAATAAAGGTGGAAAATACGGTCACGTATATCTTTTTGCCTTTGGAAGTTTTGAGAGTTAGTTCCTTGCTTTCAAAACAACCCTCTTTTAGCTCGGCCAGGAACTGTTCTCTCTCTTTCGGATCAAACCAAAACCGTTCCGGCAGAAATGGTTGATTAATGAATTCTTGTGGTTCAGAAACCTCGAATAGTTCCGTAAATGCATGATTAGCATAGGTTATCACGTAATCCAGGTCGGTAGTATAGATGGCGCTTTTGGATTCCTCCAATAATCTGTGGTTCTTGTCTTCATCAGCTTGTAGTTTATTCTTAATCGCCATGAAGATGTCTGTTTGAGTTACAATCCCGCATAACTTCTTGCCCTCCATGATAACCAGCCTGTGAATATTCATATTTTCCATAGTCTTGCTGGCACTGAAGACAGAATAGCTGGGGGGAACACTTATCACTGGAGAAGACATTACCTCTTCTGTTTTGACATCGCGTGGATTTTTTTGCAGTGCAATTACTCTTCCGAGAATGTTTTTCTCGGTGAGGATGCCAACGATCTGCTCACCTTCCATTACTGTGATGGATGAAATATGACGGGAAGACATGATAGTTGCCGCTTCCGCTACGCTTGCTTTCCTCTCTATTCCATATACGTTCTTATTCATTATCTCTGAAATATCTCTCCATGTGCCATAGTATGTCAGGGCCAGGGCCAGATCAGGCTGTACTACAATTCCCACCAGTTTATTCTCAGACAGGACAGGTAGGCACTTGATGTGCTTGGCCTCCATGATATTGCTGGCTTCAAGGACCGAAAAATCAGAAGGTACAGTCTCCACCGGTGACGACATTATTACAGCAACTGCCATTCTATGTACATCCCTGGCCTCGACTACGGCTTTTTTGAGGAGATCTGTTTCGGTAAGAATGCCTTTCACGTTCCCGTTCTGAACAACAATGATGCAGGAAACGTTGTTCTCAGACATTACTACCGCTGCAGTAGCCACCGTCTCATCGGGTGAAATGGTGATGACTTCTTTTTTCATAACCTGCTCGATTTTCATCCACTCGTGAGAAGTGGTCATCGCATGAGTTGTATAAAAGTTCCGGTTCTTAATCGGCAATAGGTCATCGAACTGTTTTTTGTCGCCCATCGGTTTTTCTCCTGTATTTACATGTTATGTTCGTCTGTTAGCCCCTGAATTCAGAGTGCATCTGCCGCCTGCCGGGTTCCTTTATACAAACTTGACATGACCACGGAATTTTCGTCGTCAAAGTAAAAAATCCCGTCAAAGGCGGATTGCCACGTAACTTTCAGATGTTTTAAAGCCAAATTTTGAGCTAAGTTATGAAAGAAAAAATAAATCTATCCGCTTTACACAATCTCCCTCAAGCAAATAAACATAGCTGTTCTTACAATCCATCGACTTATTCAGACAGCTACTTTATCTTATTGCTAATCCATTAACAGGCATTTCGAACCTGATACTTAGGAATATCCTGCTCGCTTTTTCTCTCCGGCTACGCTGCAGTGATACGATAGAGAAATATATCAAACGCAGTCTTAAACCAACCGATAATATCTCACAAAACACACCTGAAATAATTAATCCTCTCTCACATATTCATCGGTCATGTTTTGGCAATTGTAGAACACAAAGATGAAATCCACTCCTCAACCCCAATAATATTGTCATCCTCGCATGTCTTTAGCGGGGACCCAGCTTTAATCGTCAATAGTCAATCGAAATGTAGGGGCAACCCCGTGTGGTTGCCCTGATTTGCTTGCCCCGTTAGAGTGCTTTATACTCTAACGGGGTCATCCCGACCGAGGCGTAGCCGAGTGGAGGGATCTATTTGGATATTCGCCCGAAGGGCCTCCACAACTCAAAACTAAAAACTAAACACTCAAAACTAAATTACGGCAATCTTCATTAAATCATTGCTTGGTTGTCATAAATCAACCACAATGTCTTTCCGGTTTTAGGCGGACTAAATCCTCTGCCCTGCGTAGCCTTGGCGAAGCATGGGTCAATCCCAATAATCATTCATCATTCATCAATAATCATTTCAATGTGCTTGCCCTGATATGCGATATTATCCCGATGCATTGTTGCCGTTATCATTGTAGGGGCGGTTCGTGAACCGCCCTCAAGACGTATCTGTACCATTGCATTGTTAAATGTAGCGGCTGGGTTCAAGCCCAGTTATCAACCGAAATGTAGGGGCAATCCCATGTGGTTGCCCTGAAAGCAAGGGATCATTTAACTTCACACAATACGCATCTCGTTTCTGTCATCCCGACCGAAGTGGAGGGATCTATTCAAGTAGCCGCCCGAAGGGCCTCCATAATTTTCCTTTTGCCTTTTTACTTCTTTTCCGTTATTCTCACCCCCAAAGGCGTGAAACAACCGGGAGCGGAATCAACACAAAATATGAGATATGAAATTGTTTGGCGGGAATTGTGGCTTTAGTCTGTGTTAATATCATCAGACGCACGAGATTTCTTGATACCCCATACAGAAGACGCTATCGATTCTAACTTCTTCATGAAATTGTCAACATTGTATCCAGCGATAAAAGCAATAGCTAAGTATCCGAAAGCTATAGCATCAGGCTTTGCATCAGCTTCAAGAACGAGTAACCCTGCTTTTAAGAAAATGTAACTTATAAAACCACTTATCCCGCTTGCAATAGGTCTAAGATAATACCAAACTTCCCAATCTTTGTCCCACTCTTTTCGAACGCATTTGTTCAAATAAACAGCCCTAAGGCAATATAAAATCCCCCCCATAATTCCAACTAAAGTGCATTTAATTAAAAGTATATTTTCTACATACCAAGAGGGCATGTCAATAAGATGGTGGCTTATTGAGAGAAACACCATGATAAATAGAGCCAAACACAAATATGTAATAATCTTAATCATTTTAAAGTTCCTTTCATTTTAGTTCTTAAAACTATTACGTTCCCATCCTTTTACTAATTCAATCAGACCGACTTGTCGTGAATAGACAAAAGAGCTACAAGACCACTTGGTCTTTGGATCACCTCCAATTATGAACATGATAACCTCTGGGGATTTATATGACCTATCTTCCGCATTACTCTTGATCTGGCAGATATCAGTGGAACTGGGATTTGGTTTTGCAAATGGATGAAAATGCCATTCTCCAAGATAGTACCTACGCTCTTTTACATACCATAAACTGTTGATCCATTGTTGGAGCCCTTTAATTCCTCGTCGGAAAAATGTTCTCTTGCAAGTAGAGTCTCTTGGAGGTCCGGAACAGTCTGTTACAATGGCACAATTTTGACGTCGGTTGTAGTAACCAACCATAATTCCACCTGTCTCAAATGCACAATTGTTTTTGCAGAACGTTATTGCCTTTTGTAACACTTGAGCAGAGATTCTAACTCCATATCTACCACAAGGTGACCATGCTTCGTAATTTTGGATCATGTCATTTTTCGAAAATCAGTTTAATTCCACAAAATTTCTCATTTTCCTTAATCTGCTCGAAAACGGCGAATTTCGTTCTATCGTGTTGTATTTTCATGTGCTCATCTAAATATTTCAATGCAGTACTAGCTGCCAGCCACATATCATCGACTCTTGCAGGAAAAGCTGGGTGCCAACATCCTGTTCCTGCTCTAGGTAATTCCATGCCACACATGTCGTCAATTTCCTTCTCTAGCCATTCCTTCATCAAATCTAGAAAGATTACATTAGGAAATGCTTTCTTCCTCGCTATAAATAAATATAATCTCTTGGCTTTGAATCCTACAGACACGGAACAGAATAATTTTTCTCCACCCCACACAAAGCCTCCACAATAGTGTATAACTTCATCATTCGCTGTGCAATCAATAATTATATCTGCTTCTCTCAATTTTTCCTTATCATTATCATCAATGTCTTCTAAGTTATTCGCAATTTCTCTCACTTTTGCGTAAGGTAATATTTTCAAAAGATGTTTTTTTAGGCACGTCGCCTTTGCCAAACCAACATCTTCAAGTCCAAGTGTATGCCGTACTAGATTGCCAGCTTCAAGAATTTCTTTGTCCACAATTGTAAGTTGATGTACACTCCCTCTTACAAGCAATTCAGACATCATAGAGCCAAGTGAACCGGCTCCTATTATGACTACTCGCGAAGTTGTAAGCTCACTCGAGTATCGACCCCTACATGCTATTTCTTCAGAGTTCCAGTTTTCACATTTTTGCCAATCCACAGGCTCACTTCCGCTTAATAATTTTCTGTCTCGCATTTGATATCCTATCTCGTTCGCCCTAAAACCAGGCGCGCTAAAATTTTTATGGGATAATACCGGCAATAGTAATGCTTGCCAATATAACTGCAATGGTTTCGATCCAATCTTATCTGGGATTGGAAAACCCAGTAAAGCGATGTGTTGTGTTCCATCTCTTATCTTTCTAGATACGTTTCCAATTAGACGACGGATATCTTTTCCTTGAGTTTTGGCAGCATCAATCAATTCTTTCCAAGTTCTGGGTGCCTGCCAGGGAGGAAGAACAATCGGCCTTTCGAAAATCATCCATATTCCTATCACTTTGTCCTTTATCGAGGCATTAACAAAGTCTCCCCATTCTGAATGCAGTAATTCCTCATTTTTTAAATTCATAATCCTCTGAACAATAAGTTTTGCGATAGGTTTTTCAAGTGAAGTTAGCTCCAAGATTCCACTATTAGTATTTACATTCGCCCAAACTTTTGCAAAGGTATCTCTCGATTCTGAAAAAACTATTGTAATCGGTTCCGGTCCTGTAGGGTAATCTGGGACCTCGAAATAATTCCCAATTTCGACAAGCGTTCCGTTTGCAGCGTGTTCCAACCATTCAAGAGCCCTCATAAAATGCCACTTCAGTCGCTTACTAGCTTCATATGGCTCCTCGCTATATGCGCTTCTTCCAGTCTTGTATAGGCTTGTATTTACACAGATATTACCGTTTCTCCACGGTAAATCATCTTTGATATTCCCATTATGTATCTGGTGTTGAAATGTTCTTGTCAATCCCCCTTTTTTAGCCGGATAGAATTTTATGTCTCCCAGAGGATATGCCCCGTCTATAAGGACATACCAAAATGTCTCATTAGGAACAAGCTCGGGATTTGAAGAGTCAATTCGCAGGCAACAACAAACCGTCCATTTCTTCTTGAAATCGTTCCACTTGAGATTCCGTACAATGGTTACGCGCGACAGGCTATATAATGCGCGCTCGCCATCAATCAATACTCTGGTTTTCGACTGCCCTCCTTTCATCAAGCAAACGTAGCCCCTCCAATCCGCGATAGCTCTCTTCTTTTTGTGTACCCCCCCGGACTCAGCTTACTCCCCTTCCCATCGTCTTCAAAGCCAGGGCCTGATTCGTCCACCACAATCACTATTGGTTTTGGTTTATCACTCGTCGGCGTACTCATTGTTACAAGGAATTCACCTGACTTATCTCTTGCAACATCTTCATAATAAGCGGCTGCTTGCTTATGAGGTGGAAGGTCAGTATCTTCTTCAGGTATTTTTTTACTTGAAGAAATTAGATAGCAATCGTCTTGTCCCTGCTCAAAAAGGTACTTTACATCATCAGTAGGCTCTGTCTTATCTTTCCCCTTTTCATTTGAAAGTGCCTTATAACTACAATGGTGTGATATGCTGAAAATATCCCATATTAGACGCTCTATCCTATTTTTCTGCTTTGTCTTGTAGACGATTTTTTCCCATACATCGTATGTCGTGTCCGCACTGAAAAAAGCTCTTGAGCACGTATCTCCTTCGAAAAACGTAATATGGAAAACAAGGCTTGCCTTGTTTTGATCAATCTCTTCGTTGTCCACTTGAAAGGAAAATGGTGCATGAATAAAAATTTCTGCTTGATCATTTTCCTTTGTAAAACCGGGTACACAATTTCCCGCTGTTGTGATCAAATGTTTCCTTTCCTTTGGTTTGATATTTTTGCTTTTTAACCAGTCATCAAGGGCATTTGGCTGACTAAATACCCTAATCCCTTTGCCCTCTATTAGTCTATGCCTTGCTTCCTGACGAATTATTCGTGCAGAATCCTTTAGTCGTTCCTCTAAAATGTAGCATGCTGGGACCCATATCTCTTTTATCTTTATCCGATCTTCTCCTTGATATTCTTCAGCATGATCCAACCAGAAGAATTCTTCTGCACCTAAGACATGGTCGCTGTCTCGGTGGGTAAAAGCTAACACATCAAAATAATCACGCCCTTTATCCTCTAAAACAGCGCTAAGCTCTTCTGGTAACTTTACTCTCTTGTCTTCTTCATCATCATTTTCTTTGCCTTTAAAGTAGTCTATTAACATAAGTCTTTCATCAGCAAACTCTATTAGGCTACAATCTGCGTTTCCAAGTGGATAAAAAGTGATAGTCGCCATAATATTTCTCCTAAAAAATTAAAGTAATTCATATAAAAACCTTAAAATTGTGGAATCAGTTCTGAAATGAAAAGCGGTGTGTCTAATTTCTTAGGCAACGCCGACCATCCATGTCAGCAGCCCTTGTTTTAAATGTAATCATTTAATATACGCAAATATCGTGCCAATTACATTGTTATGGGACGATGCTCTTGCAACTCTTTTTCTATACAAAACTTACAAGCATTCTTCGTTTTTTCAATCATTTGTCAATGCTATATTTACTGCCATGTTGGCAGTCATATATACCAATCGAATATGTTGCCTAACACAGAGAAAACAGCGCAAACACTAAGCGCTTCTATTAATAATGGCGTTTCTGAGCCTGCAAATATTGATTGTTTTATCTTAAATTTCCCGAAAAATCAGCAAAAAACGTAAATAGATACCCATTTTTCAGTCAAAAACGCTCACTCTTAAAAACAAAAATCTGAATTTTCAAAATTTTTTATCTCCTTCCAATATAACGACTTACGGACTCCGGGCCCCGGAATACGACCAAATTTTCGACTCAAAACTGCACACTCGTCTAATTATAGAGGCAGTGCCTTGCCCCGTTAGAGTGCCTTATACTCTAATGGGGTTTTTCTGCCTCGAATTAGGAGTTTTGAATTTGAGTCATTTGGATTTTGATATTGTTTCGGATTTCGGGACCTGTCCTGAGCAGGGTCGAAGGATTCGGATTTCGAGTTTATGCTATATAAATTCTACGAATTCTTACGTACGAATTTATAAGCAAATTATGCAAAACAAACCCAATTTCAGAAATGGCAAAATGAACATAAATATAGACATGACAAGCATATACATGATTTTTTCCGCTGGCTCAGGCCAAAAAACAAACCCAATTCAAAGCCAATTCAAACCCAATCAAAGCCAATTTAAGCCAATTTTAAGGCCTGGCAAAGCCAAAACAAAGCCAATTCAAACCCAATTTCAAGCTGAAATACAATCGGCCAGAATTTTAATGGGATGGCGAACAGTGCAGCCGCTGATGTGTTCTATCTGCATTTTACAGGCGGCGCATTCGGTAAGGACGTTTTTCGTGGGCGATTTTTCCAATGCTTCTTTTAAGCTCTCGGAAATCTTCGAAGACAGCTCGAAATTTTTCTTTTGCATCCCGAACGTCCCGGCTATACCGCAGCACCCGGCCTTAAGATCAACGACTTTAACGCCGCAATGCTCCTGCAGCAGCTTGATACTTGCCCCTTCGAGACCAACCGCGCACAAATGGCAAGGCAAATGATAAACAAACTCTTCAGTTATAGATTTCGTTGGTTTTTGCAGCTTGTTCTGCGAATGCAGGCTCAGAAGATAATCCATAAGTTCATAAGTATTTTCAGAAACGAGCGTTGCCTCCGGCCCAGTAATAAAATGCCGAAGCTCCTGCTTCAAACAAAGTGCAGCACTCGGCTCGGAGCAAATTATCTTGTAGCCGTCGCGCACCGCCGCAGCCAGATATTTTACACTATATGCCAAATCGTTACGAGCGGCCTTGACGTTACCATAGACAATCGCTGGCAGCGGGGCGGGCAACTGTTTTGGTAAAATTACTTCGATGGAGTTTGCTCTTAGAACATCGACAACGGCAAAGCCTAATTCGTGGTCGTTATAATTTGCATACGTATCCACGAAATACGCGACCTTATCGACCGGCTTTTCAATCGGCTCACAGGCTTCTAAATATTTTCTTCCGGCTTTTAAGAATGAGCTGCGACCGAACCTGGGCATGCTTCTGTGTTTATCTATACCGGCTAATTTCTCTAACAGCCATTTGGATATCGGTAGTCTCATCAGAAAATTCGATATCGGCGCAAAAACGCTTCCTAATATACTAAGGTAGCGATTATGACTGAGAATCAGCTCCGTACGCCGGAGCCCTTGAAGTTTAACGTACCGTGCTCTGGCCGCCACCATCAGCTTGGAAATATCTACGCCGGATGGACATTGCTGCAGGCAGGCCTTGCAATTAACGCACAAATCCAGAAATTTCCTGAACTCCGGCGACTCGAAATCTTCTTTTTCCAACTGCCCGGTAGCCCAGAAGTGCAGGATATTAACCTTTGCCCGCGAGCTGCCCATTTCGTCGCCCATCGCCCGAAATACCGGGCACATTCGCATATCCGGTTCGCGGTTTCGGCAAACTCCGCACCCGTAGCACTGGTCGAGTTCGACTGCAAGCTCATCTTTCTCGAAAAGCAAATCCGTCTTAACTCTTTCCGCCAAAACCTTATGCTCGGCTCTCAGGTTTTTAACCATAATGTCGGCATCTGGGTTTAGGATTTTGCCGGGATTCATCAGGCCGTCAGGGTCGAATATGTTTTTGATTTTGCAAAGCAGCTCATAATATTCATCACCGTATTGGCCTCTCACGAAGGCCGCCCTTACCAGACCCTCTGCGTGTTCACCGCTTATCGTGCCTCCTAACGACCATGCGAGCGATACAACCTCATCCGCCATTGACCGCATCGTTTTAATGTCCGCCGGGTCGCTCAAATCCAGGAATGGTCGGATATGCAGCAGGCCGTCGCCGGCGTGACCAAAGAAAGACATCGTGATATCATAACGCTTGCCAATCTCTAACAGCCCGGAAATATATTCTCCGAGCCGATTATAATCTACCGAAATGTCTTCCATAAATTCAGCCGGATGCTTATTGGATCTTTTTCTGTAAATCAACGGCCCGGCGTCTTTCCGCGACTTCCACAACCGCTGTTGTGCCTTCAGGTCAAAAATGATGCTCCGTCCGCTCGCTATTTTTCCGACGGCCGAATCGGTTTTTGCTATTTTTTCTTTTACCTGCTCTTGTGTTTCGCCCGTATGCTCGACTAAAAGAACAGCGGCCGCTCCGGCGGGTAAAAGATCGCGATATTCCGGCAAAGCATCGAATGCCATATCGATTAATGTCTTATCCATCAGCTCACATACCGACGCATCATTATCAATGATAATCGGTACCGCCTGTGCCATTTTCTCAAGACAGTCGAACTCAAGCTGCAGCAGTCCTTTCGCTTTCGGCAATGCGACGGTCTTTAGCGTTATTTTTGTAAAAATCGCCAGCGTTCCTTCGGAGCCTGTTAACAATCTGGCTAAATCAATCCTGCCGTTATGACATATCCCGGCAATGTTATAACCGCTTCGATTTCGCTTTGTTTTAGGCAGTGCGTTCTTAATGATTTCATCCTTGTCGCAGAGAACAGACAGACATTCTTTTGCAATCAAGGCTGCTTTATCCTGCTTTGCTTTTTCCGGGTTAAAATTATTTTTGAATTCGGCCACACTGCCGTCGGCAAGGACCGCTTCGATGCTTTCTACGTGGTCGGCGATAAAACCATATTCAAGGGAATGGGAGCCTGTGGAATTATTTGCGACTACTCCGCCTATTACCGCACGATTAGCGCTGGACGGATCAGGGCCGATTTTCCTGCCGTACCTGGCCAGAACCTTATTTAAATCGTCCAGCACAACGCCCGGTTCACAAACTACCGTTTGTCCTTCGTCTTTGACATCAATAATCCTGTTCATATACCGGGTCATATCGAAGACTATACCGCTGCACAGCGACTCGCCCGCCAATCCGCTGCCTGCTCCGCGAGCGACTACCGGTATAGCATTGGAGCGTGCATATTTTACAACGGTAACCACATCACCGGGGTCACGCGGGGCAACAACACATTTGGGAACAATCCTGTAAATGCTCGCATCGGTGCTGTAAGCGGCCCTGTGCAGTATATCGGTAAAAACGTCTCCTTGTACAACTTCAGCCAAATCGGATGCAATTTGCTCTGGCCCTGCTTTCATCACTTCTTTTATGTCCTTAAGCACTTATGTTTTTCCTGAATATTACTCGAAATCACGAGGCAGGAACTGGGTATGGGAAATGTTTCCGCGCATCCGCAGGACTGCGAGGTCTTCTTCGCTGACCTGTCCGCTGATGAACTGCTGAACGACAGGATGGGGATGGTTACGGATATGGTCTGCATTGCCGTCGGCAATAATTTTTCCATTATGCAGCATGATGATACGGTCGGCTATTTTATAAGCGCTATTCATATCATGGGTAACAACAACGGATGTTACGCCAAGCTCTTTTTGTAGTTTTAAGACAAGCTCGTTGATAACATCTGAACGGATAGGATCCAGCCCCGTAGTCGGCTCATCATATAAAATTATCTCCGGATTGAGCGCAATCGCTCTTGCAAGCGCCACTCTCTTTTGCTGGCCTCCTGAAAGATTAGACGGATAAAATTGCTGAAAACCATCAAGACCCACCATAGCTAATTTGGATTTTACAAGCTCTTCGACCTCTTTCCAATCAGTTATCTTACAATGCTGTCTTATCGGAAATATGATGTTCTCAGTAACGTTTAGACTGTCGAACAGCGCCCCTCCCTGGAAAAGAAAACCGTAATGTGTACGGATATTGTTTAATTCATTCTCACTGAGATTATCGATTCGGTGCTTTTTAAAATAAACCTCGCCGGAATTCGGCCTCAATAAAGCTATCAAATGTTTTACTAAAACGGTTTTGCCGCATCCACTCGGTCCGATGATAACAGTCGTTTTGCCATCCTCGATCGTCAGGGAAATATTATCCAGGACAACATTGGTACCAAACCTTTTAGTAAGGTTCTTCACACTAAGAACGCCGTTTGAAGATTTCTCGGTATCAAGATTATTTTCGTATTTCTTTTTCACCTGCTGTTCTTTTTATTTGCCTAATGATATCATTAAACCATACTTCTGAGCGGCCAAAACGTGTCATAAATTGCCTTAAAAATCACTACCAGCGCGAAATCCAGCGCTAATATGGAAATAAAACTGGCCACAAATGCTTCTGTGCATGCTTTGCCTACGCCCTGTGCACCTTCTTTGCATGTAAAGCCCTTATAACAGCTAATAACTGCAATAGCTACGCCAAAGAACAAACCCTTTATAATTCCTATAAATACATCCCACTTTTCTACGGCGTTGGCACTATGGAGCCAATACGCCCGGCTGTTAATCCCCAAATGTACAACGCTTACGAGATACCCGCCGAGAATACCCAACAAATCGGCGAAAATAATCAGAACCGGGGTAAGCAGCAGACAGGCCAGAATCCGCGGTGCCACCAGATATTTTACCGGGTCGGTCCCCATGCTTCTGATTGCATCAATTTGCTCGGTCACATTCATTGTTCCCAGTTCAGCCGTCAAAGCACCTCCGATGCGCCCAGCCAACATAACTGCAGTGAGTACAGGCCCCAGCTCTTTTACGACGGCAATGTTAATCAGAGAGCCCAGGTACTCTTCTAATCCCATACCTGCAAGCTGGCCATAAGTCTGAACTGCCAATGTCATTCCCACAAACGCTCCGGTTATCATAACAACCGGGACACTGTGGACACCAATGAAATACATTTGTGTCCATATTAATGAGTAGGTATGAGTTTTGCTGCAACTCCGTAAAGATGCAACCATCGATTGCCAGATAAACCTAGAAAACCGACCCATATTGCCAACACCGCTTATTGCTTTAGCTCCCACTATTCCAATCATGGTATTTTGCTCCAAAACCAGATATACGGACAAATTCCACGACTAATCATTATAGGCCCCTTTTAATAATAAATAGACGACGACTCATAGTCAATGGTCAGTTGCCAATTGAATGGAATTGAAAATAATCTTTGCACTTTGTTGCACATCCTTGCTACCAGCATATAACAGATTCCAAATCTTAATGCCGGTCATTCCATATTTCTACCCCACTGAACTAAAAAAAAGGTTAGTTTCTGTCAATTACTCACAATGAAAAGCATGCAAAAATTATAACCATTTATGTAGTCAGACTTATTTATGTCAATAGATAAAAACTCTGCACAGGTTTTAAAGGTCAATTTTTTTTGATTATGGGTCGTCTTTTCTTTTGTATTTCCAGAAGAATACGTCACCTATCCGTTCAGTACCCATCCTCTCCTATAAGTTTTACGGATATACTGATCAGCTTCAGGGCAGTTGGTGGCTTTTAAGTTTTCGGCATCCCACTGAAGTTTCTTGCCTACACGGTAAGCGACCAGTGCAAGCATATTATTTTCGATTAGCATACCGGAATAATCGAAATTGCACAGCGTAGGCTTGCCCGTTTTACAAGCGATTATCCACTCATTATGGTGACCGGGCGATGGTGGAATTAAATCTTTTGGCTTCGGCGAACTGTACTGTGTCATATCGCTGTCAGTTTTGGGCATAAGAATCCTGTAGCCGTAATCGGCCAGAAGCCATCCCTTGTCACCCTTGAACAGTACACCCTTAAACAATTTTTCACGGTCAAAAGCCTCTGACGGCATACCGGGCTTTTTGCCGCCGTCATACCAGTAAATCTTAAGAGCGGGGCGCCAATCATTGGCCGGATGGTCCCATTCGGTTGTGAGCCACTGTGGACATGTATCGGTGTTGACTGGGGTTCCGGTTGCTTCGCAGGTCGTGGCAAGTTTAAGGTCAAGCGCCCAGCATGCCATATCCATCATATGGCTGCCCATATCCCCAATCTGTCCGCTGCCGAAGTCCCAGTAGGGATTCCATCCAAGGCATCCGCCGAAATAGTCCGGATTATAGGGATGCATCTTTGACGGGCCAATCCATAGGTCCCAGTTGATGTGGTCAGGAACGGGTGTGCCGCCCGGCAGATAGCTGCCTCCTATAGGCATCCGGCTGCACCAGACGCGGGCTTCTTTTACGGTTCCAATTGCGCCGTTCCTTATAAGCTCGACCATACGACGATAATTGTCCGAGGCGTGTATCTGAGTACCCATCTGCGTTGCTATTTTGTTTTTGTTCTTAAGGTATGTCTTGCGAACCATGCGTGCTTCTTCTACTGAGTTGGCTAACGGTTTTTCACAGTAAACGTGTTTGCCGCGATTCATAGCCCAGACATTGACGAAGGCATGAGTATGATCGGTCGTCGAGCAAACGACGGCGTCAATGTCCTTCTGGTCGAGACATCGTCTCCAGTCAACATATGTTTTGGCCCTGGGGAACTTTTCTGCTGCCGCTGCAAGATTCTTTGAGTTTACATCGCACAGGGCGACGATATTCTCGCTCTTAACGTTGTCCAAGTTTGCACCACCCCGACCGGCAACGCCGATAACGGCGATATTGAGCTTTTCATTCGTCGAGTTGCCTGCCTTTAAGATGCCGGATTTTAGAATTACCAGCCCTGCTCCGGCGATTGTGCTTTGTTTAAGAAATGTACGACGTTTCATTAGTTACCTCCACAGTTAAAGCACTGCTTAAACATTATTCATAGTCTTAAGGACTCCTTACGGAGAATAAATCCTACTTTGTAGTAACTTCCAGTTCAGTATATAAGGTGGGCCAAAAAGAGTCCACTTTTTTTCTGTAATCTGCCATTTTTTCACAATAAACCAAATGTTGTACAAGGTATTCTCGATAAGACCAACTTTAATAGATAGGCGGATTCAACTCCCAAGTGCAACTGAGTCAAATCCTGTTTTGTTATCCAGTTA
>JACNGQ010000127.1 GCA_014384025.1 Planctomycetota bacterium
CGGCCGAATACCCCTGCCCGGTTTTCTGAAATACAGTGGTATCTGTTCAGTAGCTATTTCATCGGTATCACGAGCGGTGGCATTGGTAACCACTCCGACGCATCCTTTGACTTTCCAGCCCATGATATTATTTGAGCCTATTGAGCCTACGTCGGAATCCGGGGCATCGTCAATAACCAGTGCGGTTCCCTTACGGATAAGCGGAACGAACGGCTCGCTCGAAAGTTTATTATACCACTGGCCGACCCAGCGGTCGAACGCACTGGTGTCCATACGTGGCGCCGGCGGTTTGTTCGTTGGAACGTAGCGGACGGTTAATGCGATGCCTATAAATCGGTGGTTGTAATGTATGGTGTCTTTCCAAAGGGCGTGGATTTCCGGCGACATCAGGCCTGTGTTGGTCAGACCGACCTTGTCCATACCGTCGGAAACGTCGGCGACGCGGAGCCCATCGAAGAGCTTAAGGATTTGCTCGTCTTCTTTGGCTGTGTAAACCCTGGTCGGGATGAAATTTTTACCCGCCCTTAATTCTTCGACGCTCGAACCGCTGTTCTGCTGTGCTAATGCCGGCGCAGAATAAGTGATAATAACAAGCATTGAGAGAGCCAATAGACCTGTTAAAACCACTGCGGTTACTGCTACGGTTGTCTTTGTTTTTACAGTTTGCATGTTTCACCTCCTGAATTTTAAGAAAATCTCGAACATATGTTTCAATACTATAGGCTTTTTTTTATTGTGATTCAAGGCAAAAGGAGTCAGGAAGTTGTTGATTATTATTTTGTCTCTGATAGATTGAAGTTACAGACAAAACCGACCGATTCAAAAGCAGTGGTGCGATGATAGAAATAACGGATAAAATATCGATTCGGGATGATGAGCTTATTTTCAAGGCCTCACGAAGCGCCGGGCCGGGTGGGCAAAATGTCAACAAGGTGAACACACGGATTACGCTGCTTTTTGATGTGGCTAACTGTGAGAGTTTTTCCGATATGCAAAAACACAGAATACTCTCTCGCCTGGCAACGCGGGCCGACAAGAATGGGCTTCTAAGAGTTGTCTCGCAGAGGTTTCGAACTCAGAGCGCAAACCGCAGGGCCGCAGTCGAGCGATTACAGCAGTTACTTGCTGATGCACTGAAGACCACACCGGTACGAAAAAAGACCAAAATTTCGTATGCGGCCAAAAAACGCCGATTAGAGCAAAAGAGACAGCGAAGTCTTCTAAAACAGCGCAGAGCTAAAAGAAATGTGGCAGGGGATTTCGCGGATTAAAGTAGTAAACGGCAATGGGGGGTTAACGGTGCTTTCGGCGGCGGACCATGACAACAAAGACCACGATTGCAGTAATAATCACGATTACCAGCACTTCCTGTGGACCTATCAATATAGCCGCCATGGTCATTTAATTCCCTGCTTATTCTTTGTTTTCAAAATAATTCTTTTGGTTGGGATTATCCTGCTTCTTTTACCAAAAAGCAAGGAGATATTTTGCATTAGAAACCTTTTGGCTTTTGTGTCTGTGAAAATTTTAGGGCATTGAGGCTTAAGCTAAACAAGTGACGTATTTATTTGTCATTATTTTCTTGAAAGATTAAAGTGTGTTCGTATTTTATGAGAGAACAACAGCGGCTGAGATTGCTCAGAACAACAAAAAGTTAGAGATATTAAACGGAAACCATATATACATTGTTCGCAAAAAATAATGATAAATAATATTGATTATTCAGAATATTCCCTTGATGAATTGTTGGATGTAAAACGTCATATAGATCCTGAAGAAGCACCTGAGAATTATCAAAATCTAATGACAGAGCTGAAGAAGCGGGAAAAAGAAATCATAAGTAGAAAATCACTCATATCTGAGAAGAGAAAGAACAAAACAGAAAAAAGAAAGAAAAGATTAATTTTCTTTATAAAATTATTATCTTGGATGCAGATGGTTGGGGGATTTATATTATTCGGTTTAATTCTATGGCTAGTGCTAAAAAATCTTTCTGATCTCAAAAATTTAGTACTTCTTCCAGCTTTATTAATCCCCATTTATTCTATTATAGCAGGATATATATTGCTAAGAGCTAAAAGGATTGGGATTTATTTGTCAGTTGTTAATCAATTCCTGCAACTATTTCATATCCAAATGAATGGATTTATTTATCAGTATATTCTCCCTTTTGGAATATATCTGTATATGGGAGATATGAAGCTGGGGATTGATGTTAATGTTAGTGCAAGTTTTAAAATACATTACGGTGCGAAAATTGGTACTACCTATTTTGCATTAAATGTATTTTCAATTGTTTCAATAATTTTGTTAAATAAATATAAATTGCTGACAAATCGGCCAGGTGGACTTGAAACGCCATTTAGCTCGCCACAATGCGACTCGCCAAGCAGCTAAGCTTTCATGTTAGGGAACTCATATGAAACCATAAGGAGTGTGGACTTTAGGCAACCGATTATTATACTAACACTCCAAAAGGCAAGAAACTTTAAACGGAAACCATATACATTGTTATCCAGCACCGGATAGACGATATGAACAATACTGAAGACATGCAATGGATGATCTTGTGTACAGCATGTGGAGAAAATCCATGGTATTTCAACATACCAAGCCTGCACTATGAATGGATTGGCGGCGAACAGACAAATAATGCCCGGCGATTATGGTATAAACCTTTGCTTCTATCTGTAGAGAGGCAACACATAAAAGCATTCATCGATCACTACACTCCAACAAAAAGTGATCCCAATCTGTTTGATATCTCATACATTGAAGTAAATAAGGTTGACTTTCGTAGAAGGATGCATTTCCGAGCCACGCGGAAAGGCTGGGCAGCATACCATAAACAAATCAAGGGCGGTAGAAAACGCCCTGATGTTGCGCAGAATGCTGGCTACTGGGTAGTTGAAGATGAATCAACTGGGACATCATGGAAGGAAGACCTTCGGGGAAATCGTATAGAATAGAATTGGATAACAAGCGGATCAAACCGGATGGCCTAAAGGTTGCTTATCCGCAGCGTTACGAGCGATTCAACAAAATTCAATCGAACACACGGAGTTCCCTGCTGATTAGGGGAAAAAGCTTCCTTTTTCATGAAGGATTTAGTATCATATTAAAATAAGGCTCTTGCATTGCTGAGTAAGGGTCACTTTAGACATCTAAGATCATAGCTCTATTTGGAGATTTATGGGCTGTATATTTGAAACAAAGGTAAGACTTTAGAAGTGGGTGATTGAATAGCAAGAGTTTGTTTTATATTAGTGACTGTTCTGCTTTTGGGACAAATAACGGCACAAGCCGACATTACCGCACCGGGTGATACCGTCCGAGGCGTTCCAAACGATGGCGATTGGCCTGGCGCTGAAGCGCCTCCTCTGGCAATTGATGATGACACGAGGACGAAATATCTGCATTTCAAGGGAGATTTTAATCCCGACGTGGGTCCCACGGGTTTTCAGGTTACACCCTCTATAGGCGGTAGTATCGTCACCGGCTTGACTTTCACAACAGCGAATGACGTTCCCGGCCGTGATCCTATTGCATTTGAGCTTTCCGGTTCTAATAAGAGCATAAATGGGCCGTACACATTAATTGCCCTTGGCAATATCGTCGATTTCATGCAGGGGACCGCGTGGCCCCGATTCACCATGAACGCAACCCCGATTACGTTCGCAAATAAAACGGCGTATGTCCACTATCAACTCTTATTCACAGCCATTCGAGGCCCGGTAGGCGGATCTGTAAATAGTATGCAGATTGCCGAAGTTGAGCTATTGGGAAGCCCGCCAGGCGGATTGCCTCCCGAAGTTGATGCCGGTGATGATCAGACAATCACCTGGAAGGGTGTAGGGAATACTATCATGCCGTTATATCCTACCATCTATGATGATGACCCATGTAATATAAGCCAAACCAATCCTGATTATTTAACAATTCTCTGGTCATCCCTGGGACAGCCGAGTGCGGATTTTATGGGTACCCAAACAAAATCCAACGCACAGGTTTTATTCCCCGGGCCCGGTATTTATGAACTACAGCTTCAGGTCTGGGATGAACGTGGCCAGGAGGGTAGTGATTTCATAACCATTATGGTTGTTGAGCCGGATTGTCCGCTAAGTGATTTGTCCGGGGACTGCAAAGTCGATTTTTCTGACCTGGCGGCTTTTATAGAGCAATGGTTAGATCCGCCGGGCTGCTCGGATTATCCCCTCGGATGTGCCGATCTGATGGATAATGATGGTGTCAATCTGGCCGATTTTGCCCTGTTGGCAGAGAGCTGGCAAGAGGACTGGTCCGGTTTCCTTCGTGTAATTATCTCTCCACCGCAGGCCGTCGCTAACGGCGCACAGTGGCGGCTGGATAGTGGCGCCTGGCAAGACAGTGGCGACTTAGTGAAAAACCTTATCCCGGGGATTCATACAGTGGAGTTTAATATTGTAGATAACTGGATCAGACCCCCGGGTAAGATGGTCCAAATTCATAAAAACCGCATAGTGACAAATGGTGGAACGTATGCCCAGCTTCCGGACTCTGCTCTACTGATTAACGAGATCATGGCGACCAACGAAAGTACACATCCAACTAAGATCGAAGGTAAAGAAGTCTTTTCGGACTGGATTGAGATTTATAATACTTCTCTGTTATCGATAAATCTGAAAGGCTGGAGCCTGACGGATGAAGATAGTGACTTGACCAAGTGGCCTCTTCCCGATGTATTTCTGGAACCTGATAGCTACCTGGTCGTCTATGCCTCGGGTATTGAAGATATTGATCACCCTGAAAATTTTCCATATCAGGATTTCTACGGCCGTTATCACACTAACTTCAAACTGGCCGGAGATGGGGAATATCTGGCTCTGGTGAATCCCAATGGCCGGATAGCGCACGAATTTACAGAGTATATGTACGATAAAGACAAATATGGTTACCCACCGCAGGAGGATGACATATCCTACGGTTTCTATGCGAACCAAAAGCAGTTTTTCACTAATTCCACGCCGGGTAATGCTAATAAGCAAGGTTACTCCGGCATTTCTGAGAGGCCGCAGTTTTCCCATCCGGCCGGTACGTTCACAAATTCTTTCTCCCTGGGATTAACCAGCCATGCTGCCGGTGCCCAAATACGCTACACGCTTGACGGCTCCGAACCAACTGAAACGTCAAGACGATATATTGGACCTGTCTCAATCAGCAATACGGTCGAGGTACGGGCCCGTACGTTTGAGCCTGGAAAGGCGCCAGGCCCTGTGGTCGGCCATACTTACATCGCGTTGGCTGATGATGTTCAGAGCTTCAGTTCCGACCTGCCGATTGTCATAGTTGATACGAATCGCCAGAGCATAATCTATGGAGTTTACAAAAGGGCCTCTTCAGTTTTCATTGATATTGATGTGGGTGGTCGCGCGCACATTACCGGTCCGGCTGATTTTGCCGGGCACGGCGGGATCAAGACTCGTGGCAGAAGTACGGCCGGGGCGCCCAAGCATTCGTACGGTTTCGAAGTATGGGATGAAGATGAGCAGGATAAAGATGTTTCAATTTTCGGCTTACCTGCCGATTCCGATTGGATATTATATGCTCCTTACAACTTTGATCGTGTCCTCATTAATAATGCCTTTATGTTTGAATTAAGTAATCAGATTGGAAGGTATGCGGTTCGCACCCGATTTGTCGAGATGTACCTTAACACAGGGAGCGGTAAGGTATCGTCGGATGATTATGTCGGGATATATATATTCATGGAGAAGATCAAGCGGGGCGATGAACGCGTTAATGTTCAAAAGCTCGAGACATGGGACAGTACCGAGCCTAAGATCACAGGCGGGTACATGCTGAAAATCGACAGGCCTGACTCGGGTGACTCAGGCTTTCGTACTTCCAGAGGAAATCCAACATATGGTGATGGAACAATGTGTTACGTGGATCCCAAAGAGGATGAAATCACGTCAGCACAGTCAGCTTGGATCAGAGGCTATCTGGACGATTTTGAAGATGCTCTCTACGGGACAAGTTTTAAGGATCCCCGGATTGGTTATGCCCGATTCATCGATGTAGCTTCTTTCATAGACCACAACCTGCTGAATATGCTTGCCATGAATGTGGACGCCCTTCGCCTGAGTACGCACCTGCATAAAACGCGTAACGGCAAATTCGAAATGGGGCCGCTCTGGGACTTTGATCGTTCACTCGATTCTACCGATGGTCGCGACAATAATCCCCAGAGTTGGCATGGAACAGGAGATGGGACCGATTATCTGAATTACATCTGGTGGGACCGGCTTTTTGAGGACCCGGATTTCTGGCAGAAGTATATCGATCGGTGGTTTGAATTGAGGCAAGGGCCCTTTAGCACAGAAAATATCAACTTCCTCATAGACTCGATGGCCAACGAGCTTAATGAGGCACAGGTCCGGAACTTTGATAAATGGCCCGGCGCCGCGCCTCGCTTTGGCGGTTTCCAGGGGGAGATAGACCATCTTAAGGATTGGCTGGCAAGACGAACTGCCTGGATTGACGCCCAGCTTGTAAACTCCCCATAGTTCACACCGGAACAGGGCTATATCCGGACCGGCAGACGGTCTGTTGTCTTCTGTATAGTCTCCATAAGCTCTATACAGCCAAAGTTCTGATTATTTATAGAACCAATTGAGAACTCCGGGTTTAGGGGGCTTATCCCGTGTTTTGAAAAAAAAACTGGCAGAAAAAGATAAAATTTTATATTAAAATACTAACCGGAACGTCATATGTATAGTGAAGGTTGATTATCAACCTTTTTGGATTGGTTTTAGATGCTGGAAGATAAGCGTCTTATATGGGAACTCAAGCAAGGCAATAAGGATGCCCTGCGCCAAATATACATGGAGTACAAAGATACACTGCTTACAATAGCAGCTTCATTACTGCACGATACTTATGCTGCCGAAGATGTTCTGCATGACGTTTTTGTTTCTTTTGCCGCCAGCGCTGGAAAACTTGAGCTAAGGGTAAGTCTTAAGAGCTACCTGATAAGCAGTGTTGTTAATCGTGTGCGGGACAGGTTCCGTAAGAAAAAGCACCACACGGTTGAACTCGACAAAGCAGGGCAAATCAGCTCGGGTTCGAAAAATCCTGAGCAGTTGGCTGTATTCGCCGAACAATCGCATCTATCGGCCGATGCATTACTCAAGATTCCTCTGGAGCAGCGGGAGGCGATAATCCTGCACCTCAATGGAGGGATGACATTTAAGGAGATAGCTGAAGTGCAGCATGTCCCTATGAATACGGTTCAGGGCAGATATCGCTATGGGCTTGATAAACTGCGGACAATCTTGAATGGAGAGATGAAAAAATGAATCCCGCGGACAATATAGAACACACAATCGAACAATTGCATATAACCACCCGCCCCGAGACGGACAAACACATTCTTGATGATGCTTTTGTTGCACTTGAAAAATCTGCTCAAGAACAGGCACCCCACGTCGCCCGCAGCTCCCGGCCAAATACTCTCAGAATCAGAATTGCCGAGCTGGCTGCCGTTGCTGCTGTTATTCTTGTGATTTTTACTCTGTTCTTTGGCACACCGGCCGCAGAAGCTGTTACCTTTGGGGAGGTTATTCAAGCCTTGGGAAAAGTGAGAAATGTCTGTGTTTCAAGTTTTAGAATCGATAGGCCTGAACCAACTCAGGTGAGATGGTCATCACTGACTATGAATATAAAACTGTTCAAAGGTAGAAAAGAAGGGAAAACGGAATATGCTTTATGGGATTTTCCGAATAGAAGAACAATGTTTGTATCTTCAGGTTTAGTTACGACAAAAGATATTTCTGCGGATGACTATGCTCGTAAGGAAAAAATACTAACATTCACCCCGGGCCTGATACCTATTACAGATATAAACGATCTCCCCGAAGGCTCTCAATGGAACAAAGTAGAAGATCCAAATGTCTCGGCTGTTGTTCCCGGTACCGAAGTCTATGACCTTACATACCCTCAAAAAAGTACAAAAGGTACCGGGATTAGATTTATTAAATGGCGTTATTTTGTAGATCCTTTTACTTACTTGCCTAAAAGATTAGAGTATTATGATAAAATCAAAACCGATTTCATGTCGCAAGAGAAATATCGGTTTGGAAAATATTCTGTGGTTACATATCCCAGTGAGAACGAAATACGGGCTATCATTCACAACGAGTTCGGTCCGGCCGCACTCCAGCCCCGTGATCCGGGATATATAGGCACGCAACCCAATTAAGACCCGACAGAA
Source organism: Planctomycetota bacterium (assembly GCA_014384025.1). GTDB lineage: Bacteria > Planctomycetota > Phycisphaerae > Sedimentisphaerales > Anaerobacaceae > NIOZ-UU13. The sequence continues at coordinate 8,252 of JACNGQ010000127.1, forward strand.
AGAAAAAATTAGTCTTTCAATGACAATTGAAAACAATCGCTGATTGTGGTAAAAGATTACTGATAAGGTAACTTTCGAATCAGGGATTGTTCTTATGGCGGTTCAGTTTATTCTCGGCAGAAGCGGTACAGGTAAAACCAGCTATTGCATTAAATCTATTGTTAATGAATTGCTGGAGCCGGGCGAGCAGCAGTTGATTCTGTTGGTTCCCGAGCAGGCCACCTATCAGGCTGAGCGTGCTATTTTAGGCGATGAAAGAATAGCCGGTTACCACAGATTACATGTGCTTTCATTCGACCGTTTGCAGTTTTTGTTGTCAGGCAAAAATACAGCCAGGCCGGCCCTTTCGCGCATCGGCCGGCAGATGATAGTCCATCGGTTGTTACGGGACAACAAAAGCAAATTGAAAATCTTCGACTCGTCGGCGTCCCATCCCGGCCTGGCTCAGCAAATGGCCCAAACTATTTCAGAGCTGCACCAGTATGCAAAGACACCGGATGATATTAGCCAATTGCTCAGCGTCCTGGCGAAAGACGAGCGTAATAATTTGGCAATCCTGAAATTCACCGATATAGGCCTGATTTTAGAAGAATACTTAAAGTTCATTGAAACTGATTATCTTGATCCGGATGCTCAACTGATTCGTGCCTGCAAGGCGGTCTCGTCGTCAACTTTGGCAAGAGGTGCGAAGTTGTGGGTTGATGGTTTTGCAGGTTTTACCGGTGCCGAGCTTGAAGTTCTTACCGAGCTGCTCAAGGTGGTCGCAGATGCACAAATTGCCTTTTGCCTGGACCCTGCGAAGATTGATTTAGCTAATCCTTCAGCTCAGGAAATTGACCCGGTTGATTTGTTTTATCCGACACATCGCACGTACGCCGAGCTTATCGGCAGAGTCAGCAAGTGTAAACTTAAATTGACCGGGCCGATAATTCTTGAGCAGGCGTTGAGATTTTCCACCAGTGACCGGCTTGCTCATATCGAGCGTAATATATTTGAAATTAAACCGTCCAGTCTTGACTCGGCGGATAATGTTCGCATTATATCGGCGCCGAACGAACGGGCTGAAGTCGGCTTCGTTGCAAGGCAGATACTCGAATTAGTCAAAGAAAAAAGCTATCGTTATCGCGATATTGCCGTTATCGCCTCGGACATTGATAATTATCAACATTATATAAGGGCGTATTTTGAGGATTATGGAATCCCGTTTTTTATTGATAAACGAAAACCATTGAACCAGCATCCTGTTGTTCAGCTTATTTGCTCGGCCCTTCAGGCGGTTACGGGCGGCTTTTCTCACTTCGATATTTTCGCCTGTCTTAAAACCGACCTTGTGCCGGTGGACCGGTATGATATCGACCTGCTTGAAAATTACTGTGTTGCCTTTGGCATAACCGGCGGCGACTGGCTTCAGTGTAGACAATGGAACTTTGCAGGTAAGGATAAAGAAGGCTTTAACGAACAGCGGATAAATCAGATTCGGCTAAAAGCAATCGCCCCTTTACTAAAGCTTCGAGATGGTCTTTGTCCGGTTGACAATCCGGCAAAGATGCTTATTGCTAAAGAATTCACACAATTCATTTTTACTTTTCTTGATGAGCTAAAGGTGACCGAAACAATCGGCAGTTGGATTGAGCAAGCAGACAGGAACGTAGAAAGTGTTGCTGATGAGCATCAACAGTTTTATAACAAGCTTGTGGATATTTTCGACGAGCTTGTTGAGATATTTGCCGGCCAAAATATGATGGCCGAGGATTTCTTTGCGATTATCAATTCCGCTTTTTCGCAGTTGACTTTGGCTTTCATTCCGCCGAAGCTGGACCAGGTCCTTGTCGGCTCTATTGAGCGCAGCCGGCATCCCGATTTAAAGGCGGTCTTTTTAATTGGCGCTACGCAAAGGCAGTTTCCCGTTCCGCTGGTTTCGGACAGTATATTGACCGAGGACGACCGCGGCCAAGCAGAGTCGGCGGGTTTCCAATTGGCCCCGGCTTTAAGTCTAAGTCAGACGCGTACCGAACGCCAGTACTTGGCCTATATTGCTTTTACGCGTCCATCCGAATTTCTGTGCATTACATATCCTTCCGTTGACGATAAGGGCGGCGCCGTACCTCGCTCACAATTCATAGACAATCTTGAATCGCTGTTTGAAAATCTTAATGCCGAATCAATCGCAAATGAGAAAATAAATATTGAACAGGTTCACAGTAAAACGGAGCTTACGGATTTGCTGTGTGCTCGGCTCGGAAGGGATACTTTCAGCCTTCAAACGGGCGATAATGAAAGTCTTGGTGAATTATTAGGAGATATTTGTTCGGATGAGAAGTTTGCAGATTTAGGCTCGAATGTCCTTTCTGCGATAAATTATGACAATCATGCACGATTGGACAGCGATGTTGTCGGAGAGCTGTTCGGCAGGCAGATAAGAAGCTCAGCAACGAGACTGACCACTTTTGCCGCCTGTCCATATCAATATTTTGCCCGATACACTTTGCATTTGGAGCAGCGAAAAGAATTTAAGTTTGAGCCTTTAGATTTGGGAGATTTTTATCATAGCGTTCTGGATGCTTTGTTAAAAACTCTAAATGAACAAAAGAAAGATTTTGCCACGATTGAAAACGAAGAGCTGCTCAAGGTGCTCAAAGAACAAACAGAGCAGGTTATTAAGGCGAAGTCATTTATTTCGAACTTCAGAAGCCGCTCGCCTCATAACGCTTATATTATCAGTTCCGCCTCTGATGTTCTTGAGGATTTTGTTATGGCGGTTGGGCAGATGGTACGGGCCGGGGCTTTCAGGCCGAGCATCTCGGAAGTTTCGTTTGGCCGGGCCAAAGATGCCCTTGAAACACTTGGCAAATATGAGCTTGCACTGCCGGATAACCGCACAGTGTCTTTGAACGGCAAAATCGACCGGCTTGATATTGCTAATGTTGACGGTGAAAATATAGCACTTGTTTTCGACTATAAACGTAAAGCAAAGTCATTTAGCTGGTCGGAATTTTGCTATGGTCTGGAGATACAATTGCCGCTCTATATGTTGGCTGTTCGCAATGCGGCCGGCTCGAAAATAAAAAACATCGCGGGAGCGTTTTATATGCCGGTCGAGGTAAGCCCCGAAAAAACCACCCTTGATGAAATGCCGAAGACATCAGAAAAATTTCCCTATAAGGCAAAAGGTATATTCAGCGGAAAATTTGCTCAGCAGATTGATGGTAAAGCTTCAAAAGATAGTAAATTTTATAATTTTTATGTTACTAAAGATGACCAGCCGTATGGTCTTTATCATAATAGGGGGGTATTAAAACCTGCTGATTTTGAAAAGGTGCTGAAATTTGCCGAAAAAAAGATAATAGAATCGGCGGGACAGATACTGTCTGGCAGTATCGATGTCAGGCCGTATCGTTTGGGCGGGAAATCACCGTGCAGTTATTGTAAATATATTTCTGTCTGCCGGTTCGATTGGCAGATAAATGACTACAAGCCTCTAATATCGCTTGGAAAAAGTCGAGTCCTTGAAATGATGGATGTTGTTGATGGCTGAAAAAAAGATTAAATGGACCGACCAGCAGAAACGGGCTATTAAGGCTCGCGGCAGTGACATTCTCGTTACCGCCTCAGCCGGTACCGGCAAGACCGCCGTTCTTTCAGGTCGATGCGTTGAAATTGTTTCCGACAAATCGTTATGCCCGGATGTCCGCAACATACTCGTATTGACCTTTACCGAAGCCGCAGCCGAAGAAATGCGCTCGCGAATCACCGGGCAATTAACAAATATATTCCGTGAAAAGCCGGACAATCACATTCGCCGCCAGCTTATGCTGCTCCAGGGCGCCGATATCAGCACGATACATTCGTTTTGCAAACGGCTTATCACGGAGTATTTTTATAAGCTCGGTCTGGACCCCACTTTCGGTGTAATTGACGGCGACGAGCAGAAACTGCTCAAAACAGAGGCACTCGAAAAAACCATAGATTGGGTTTGGAAGCAAAGCAATCTCCGGACTGCTCTTGAGCGGCTTTTATATCGGCGGGACCTTCGGGCGAATGACGGTTTTCTTACTAAGATAATATACATCAGCGATTTTCTCGACGGTGTTGTCTCACGCCATGACTGGTACGAAAGAGCGGCCCAGCTTGCCGAGGCCGTTAATCCATTTACAACCGATATCGGCGAAAAACAAAAACAAATTGTGGCAGATAAGTTGCGGCACACGCTCGCTCGGATTCAGTATGCTATAGAGCTTTATGAAAGCCAGAATCCCGCCGGCAAGTGGGCGATAAAGTGGAAAGAAACATTTGTCGAGCCTGTTACCACATACATCGAGCTAATAAAATCCGGTTGTTGGGAAAAGTTCAGCGAAGAGATAAGAAACTACCAAAAACCATCGAGGTATGAGTACAAACCGAGGGGATTATCAGGCCCGGTTGCAGAGATTATCAAAAGTGTCGCTGAGGAAGCTAAAAAATCTTTTGACGAACTATTTGACCTCGCAATTCTAAATCCAGATTATCTTGAAAAACTCAGCGGTTCGGTTGGTTTGCAGACGAGGGTGCTTGTCGAGCTTGTTAAGAAGTTTGTCCAGTTATACGGCCATTCCAAAACAACACTTAATTGTCTGGATTTTGCCGACCTTGAGCATTACGCGTTGAAGCTTTTAACGACCGAAGATACCTCACAAGACCGGATTAAACCATCTGAGACGGCGCTGATGCTTCGGGAAAAATACAAGCACGTATTTGTTGACGAATATCAGGATATCAATTCCGTCCAGCAGCAGATACTCGAAATGCTCAGTCCCGGCGGCAATGTCCTCGAAGTCGGCGACGTCAAACAAAGTATTTATGCCTTTCGAGGGGCGCAGCCGGATATTTTCCTCGAACAGCTAAAGCAGGCTTCGCGCGAAACTAAAAAAACGCCAGGTGGTTTACGTGTTGACCTCAACCTCAATTTTCGCTCGGCCAAAGGAATCCTTGATTTTGTAAACAGGATATTTTCACGAATAATGACTGACTCTTTTGCAAAGATTGACTACGACGAGTCACATCAATTAAAGCCGGCACTCGAAGATGAACCACAAATGAAACTCAAAACTCAAAACTCAACACTCAAAACTGTTAATGTTGAGTTTCACATACTTGATGAAATCGAAAAAGACTACGGTTCGGACGACCAAAAGAGCAATGAGTCAAATGATGAGGAAAATCCCAGCCTGGTTACTTCCCGCCAATGCCAGGCCGCGATGATAGCCCGGCGTATCAGGCAGATGGTCGGCGCCGACACCGGTAAGCCTGAGTTTCAGATATACGACAAACAGCAGGATGTCTTTCGCTATGTCGATTATCGTGACATTGTCGTGTTGATGCGTTCGTTGGCTAAAAAGGCCAACGATTATGTTGAAATATTCCGTCTGGCGGGAGTGCCCGTCAGTTGCCAGGCAACGGCAGGATATTTCCAGGCGACCGAAATAAGTGATGTGTTGTGCCTGCTTAAGGTGATGGACAATCCGCAGCGTGACATCGAGCTGGCTGCGGTATTGCGAAGCCCGTTTTTCAACGTCAGTGACAGTGAGCTGGCGAAGATAAAAATACACAATAGAGCGTCTCAGCAGCATGGGAATTTTTATGATTGTATGCTTAGGTACTGCAATTCCGGCACAGACAAAAAACTCGCTGGTAAGCTCGAAGCTATAGATGAAAAAATAAAGCAGTGGCGCTCAATCGGCAGGAGGGGCAATATCGCTGATGTTCTCTGGCAGGTCTATCGCGAGACCGGCTATTTGTCTTTTGTTTCGGCGCTGCCCAACGGACAGGCGCGAAGGGCCAATCTTCTTAAACTCCATGACAGGGCGATTCAGTTCGAGGGCTTCGCCAGCAGTGCCGGCATACCGTCACTGACTCGTTTTGTCGAATTTATAGAAAAGCTCCAGGAGACGGGGCAGGATTGGGCGCCTGCCGAGCCGCAGGCCTCGGCGGGTAATTCGGTTCGTATTTTAAGCGTGCATAAAAGCAAGGGGCTCGAATTTCCGGTTGTCTTTTTAGCTGAGCTGGACAGCTCTTTCAATAAAAAAGACATCCACGCCGATATTCTCACCGATACCGATTACACTCTTGGCCTGCAGGTTATTGACCAAAACTCGAAAAGCAAGCTGCGTTCGCTTGCACATGAAGTCATCGCCGAGCAGAAAATCTCGATCGCCTTGGCCGAGGAAATGCGCATTCTCTATGTCGCTGCAACACGCGCCAGAGAACGGCTTATTTTAGTCGCTTCGCAAAAACACAAGACCTGCACTCGTATTATCTCGAACGGTTATTTCTTCGGCGACGGCCCCATCCCCGACTGGCAGCTTCGCTCGGCGCCGAATCCTCTGGAATGGATTCTCTATGCGCTTTCGCAGAATAAAACTTTACACGGCGTTTTTCAAACCGGCCTGGCCGCCGGCGATGTGGACGACGATTTATTCAGCTTCACACTATACGACCAGTGGGAAATAAGACAACTCTCCGAGTTCGTCATCAAATTAAAGGAAGACAGAAGTAGGGGCGATTCGCGAACCGCCCATGCTCCTGCGGCCGCGGGCCCAAGACTTGCAAAGGTGAAAAAATCATTGGACTGGCGGTATCATTTTGGCCACACGTACAAATTACCTGCCAAAAATTCGGTAACGCAATTGACTCATAGCAGCGATGAATACGTAAAATTAAATTATTCTCTGGCTTTAGACCGTAAACCAATAACTCTGATAGAACAAGAGACTGTTTTGCACAAACCTGTTGAACCGCGACTCCTCGGTACGGCCGCACACCTTGTAATATCGCAGCTTGACTTAACCGGGACCGTAACCGAAGAAACCGTCGAAAAAACAAAGGACAAACTTATAGCCGAAAACGCTATTAGCCCTTCCGTAGCAGGACATATCGATACAGAATCGATTCTGGCCTTTTTCCAAAGTGAACCGGGCAGGTTAGTATTCGATGCCGAGAATACTGTGTTTCGTGAATGGCCTTTCACTTTCGCCCTGCCTGCCTCCGAGTTCCCTGCTGATGCGTCGGGTGGCAGCCTCAAAGCCTGCTCTGAGCGAAGCCGAAGGGCCGAAGGCTTTGGGGATGGCCGAAGCCGAGATACGAGATACGAGATACGAGATACGATTATCATTCAGGGCATAATAGATATGCTGGTTCGAACGCCGAAGGGCTTGGTCATTATAGATTTCAAAACGGACCGCATAACCGCCGGCCAGGTTACAGAACGCGCCGAGCTTTATCGCTCCCAGTTGTCTCTTTACAGCCGGGCCGCTTCAGCCATCCTCAACTCCGAATCCATCACAAAATGGCTCTATTTCTTGACGCCGCGTGTTCCTAAAGAGGTATAAAAAATGTTGAATCTGCCCAGTTTCGACAAAACGAATGTATCCGCGTAAACTACTCCCAGGATGCCCAAACTGTTACCGCCGGTATTAAAATAATAGCCGAAGAAGTCAAAAAAGCCTATGATGCTGCCTGATATTCAACAATCCCGACAAATGGCTATATTTCCTGACCCCGTCCACCGAGTTTGAGTTCAAATGAGCACTGTTGAATTCTTGATCAAGGGTAGTAAATCCGCTAATTCTCTAATTCGCTAAAATTCTCTTGCAAATCCCTCTGTACTAATGTAAATTCCACACAGGCGAGCAACGAAGCGAGACATCTGAGATTTATGTTGCTTAATAATGGCTTTGGGACAGTGCACAGAAAACGGTGTCTGTCCTGAAAATTACTGAATACTAAAAGTATTCTGTTATTGTGGGACAATGAATATTGAGAAATGAAGTAAAATTGATGGCAAATTGGAAATTACCTTTAAGACTTATGAAATGTGGAGAAGATTTTTGTATTATTATCGGATTGAAAAAGTTGGTTGCGTAACCAACGGTTTGATATGAGAAATGTCTGATCAACCAAAATGAAAGGAGATTGGAGATGTCATCTTATGTTGAGAGCGTATTAAGCAGTGGAGAAGAAGTTGTGTATAAAGCCAAGGTAAGCTTTTGGTCCATGCTGCCCCTTTTCATTCTTGGATTGCTGCTTTTAGGATGTGTGGGAATAGGTGTGTTTTTTTGGATCGCAGCAATTATGCGGTATGCAACAACAGAGCTTGCAATTACAAACAAAAAGATAATTGCAAAGTTTGGATTCATCAGACGTTATACAATTGAGTTGCTTCTCCATAAGGCTGAAGGTGTCCAAGTAAGCCAATCTGTATTTGGGAGGATGCTAAATTATGGGTCAATATTGGTGTCTGGGGGAGGAAATACTCAAACCCCTATTCCTGGTATAGTTGACCCTATTGCGTTTAAACGAAAATTCTCTGAAATGCAGGAACAAGCTGAAAAGAAGAAATACAAGGAATAAAGATGCTTCTTCTGGCTAAATTAGAGCCGTTTATTATTTCAATTTGTTCATAACTGTTAAGACATGCAAAGAAAAAGTAGACCGAAGCAGCAAATAAACAAAAGTAGAAGAACTGAATGAGAAAACAGTGGCTGTCCTAAATGGGAGAAATAGGAGATGTTTTTCAATAATTAGGCTGTTAAATGACACAAGAAAAGAAACAATGGCCAGGCGCCCGAATTATTCATTTGGTTGGTGGATGTCGTGCAATAAATAATTTTGGCCCGATAGTCGAATTTGCACCAGATACACTTGAGGGAAAGATAGGACAATTCAAAATAGGTTCGTATGGAGCAATTTATAAAAGTCTTAAATCGTTGAATATCGGTATTATCGGTGTTGATTTTTATTCTCATATTTTAGAGGTCGAAGGAAGCGTTCCTCCAAATTGGAGGTCTTTTCATCGGACAAAAAATACTTCATGGCCTGTTGAAGAAGTCTCCCAGAAATGGAGTAATATTGGCCATGCAGCATTTAAGAATAAAAACGGACAACTATGGGATATTGGAAGCAGAATTGGGCATCAACTCAGAGTTTGTGATTGGAGGTTAAGAGAAATATCCGAAGCGTACAGCAATCAACTTAACGCAAGAGTCAAATTGAATGACTTTGATGTTGGTCAAAGCTTCGAAGATGGCTTCACTTGGTTGACTTATTTATCTATTCAGTCTTTTCTAGTTGATGCATGTATTTTGAGGGATTATTTGGCAGAATTTGCATCAGGATTTGTTTATAAAGATATTGTTGACATGGGTAATTGTAAAATTACTGCTATGGGTCCTTTAAAGAAAAAAATACTAAACAAAATTATAGACAATGATGATTTTACACAGGAGCTAAGACAAGAAACAAGCAAAAGTGGATGGATTACGTTATTAGGTAATTATAGAGATCTAATAGTGCATTCAGCGCCATTGGCTCAAGCGGAAAGAAAATTATTTTCAGTATGTGATAAACTTGCCATTGATGAAAATGGAAGTTTGCCCATAATCCGCTGTCCGATTCCAGACAATCCAGCACAAATTTTATCTTCACGCTCTACTGGTGACCATTTTGTAGACTTTGACAACCAATTCAATGTTTTTGCCAAAGTAGCAAAGGGTGATATTTCTATGATTGATGGACTGGATTACGCAAGCATGGTCCTTGGTAATCTTGCAAAACTTTCAGAGCTTGCAGCGGATAAATCTCCTCTTGCTCCCCAAATTATGGTTTTTAATAGTTCAAACATCATTGGGGAAGTTAAAGAAAAATATTATTAAGGATATCGGGGTGGAATTAAAGGTGTACGCATAATCCAGCATCGAGTATCGCTTGCCCGCTCTATACGCTCTACGCTAACCGCATTTCTACCTGCGGTTCGCACTAATTTTTATCACTTCGTGCCTGCGTATATCTACGTGCCTATAAGGCACCTCTTGCTGGCCGGAGCTTGTCCTCGGTGTGTGCGTACTGGCTTTCCAGCCGGGGAGTAGAAATGTTAAATCCCCCATCCCCTCAATCTGAAATCTGATATTCATCATCCACATCTCGAAAAATCTCGCAATTTTCGACAAAAAACCCTAAAAAAACTAAAAAAACCACCAAAATCAACCACAAACTTGCCCCGTTAAAGTGTCTTTTACTCTAATGGGGGTTGCCATCCTTCTTTAGTCTTGTTGTGTCTGTAGTCTTTAGTCTTAACTTGTTTTCAGTCAAAAACGCTCACTCTCAAAAACAAAAATAAAATATTTCCAAAATTTTTATCTCCTT
>JACNGQ010000109.1 GCA_014384025.1 Planctomycetota bacterium
CCGGTGAAAGTCATGCTGCTCCAAATTGGACAGCCGGACATTTCGAAGATACTTTTCTATGACCTCATCCTTTGCAGATTCCGCGAATAGGGGAAATTGTTTTTCTACAAAATTTCTGACATTCTCAAAGAGGAGTTCTTTTGCATATTTCAATTTGTCGGCCTTCTGTCTCAATGGAACAGAATCTTCCTTCGAAAGCCTTTGAATATCCCGATCAAGACCCTCTATTCCCATACCTCTAAGAACCCGGTGAATGAAAAGATTCTTCTGGTAAAACCGTATTCCGCTGATATTTGCTTCCTGTACGACCTTTCTCATTGACATGGATAAACCCATATTGTCTCCGGATAGTAGCGTATGGGTAAGTGGGGAGTCTTCTTCATCCGGGCTGATCGCCTGTTTTCCTGAAAAATTTGTTTCAGGGGATGAAAAGCCGTCAAGTGAAAAAAAACGATCAAAACAGTCCTCAAAGATTTCCGTTTCGCGTAAGGACTTTGCCAGGGTAGCTGAGAGGGAAGCTTTCAGAATTAGCCTATTGTCAAAACCCGTAAGCTTGGCAGCATGCATGGCATCGATACTTTCCGATACTGATATACGCACTCCAGAGTTCCGAAGGGCCGTAAACAGATTTTGTAGGGCCTGCTCCATCTCGTCGGCCTTAAACCACCCTTCTGGCTTTCTTGGCTATGTCATAGAGGTTTTCTTTGACTATTTCTATGTCGTCCTCGAATTTCAAAAAGATATTGAGGGTGTCCATGATCAGGTCAGGCTCCAGGTTTGAGGAATTGAGAAGCACCAGGACTTTAGCCCAGTCAATGGTCTCGCTTATAGATGGAAGTTTTTTTAGATCAAGCTTTCTGACCTGCTGAATAAAAGAGACCAACTGATCCCGGAGGTCTTCGGAAAGATCGGGGGCGTGCTTCCCTTATTTCTTTTCTCACTATTCGATTCCCTTATGCAGGCGGAAGCGAGCGATTTTGACGCTACGACAAGCGCACATGATCTTACCGGCCGGAAGGTTGGTGCCTTTGAAATAATGGAGATAATTGGCCGAGGGGGCATGGGCGTAGTGTACCTGGCTCGTGATACCAAGCTTGACCGGGCTGTTGCCGTCAAAAGTATGCCCCCTGAATTGTTAGGTGACTCTACCGCCCGCATGCGATTCCGGCGTGAGGCTAAACTCCTGGCCTCATTGAATCACCCAAATATCGCCGTGATACACGAAATCATTGAGCAAGATGATGATTCTGGTTACCTGGTTCTCGAATATGTCCCGGGCCAGACGCTGACAGAGCGGATTGCACGTAAGCCCGTCAAATTGGAAGAGGCCCTTTCGATTGGCCGGCAGATCGCCGAGGCTATCTCAGCAGCACACGAAAAGGGTGTTGTCCATCGGGACCTCAAGCCAGGCAATATCAAGATAACACCTGATAGCAGAGTCAAGGTGCTGGACTTCGGCCTGGCCAAGGCCTCTGCAAGCGAGGCCATAACCGAGGAAACCACTGTCACTCAGCCCGGCCGCATAATAGGCACGCCAGCCTACATGAGCCCGGAGCAAGCGCGCGGTAAGCCGGCTGATGTGCGTAGCGACATCTGGTCATTCGGCTGTGTGCTGTACCAGATGCTGACTGGCAAGATGCCCTTCGAAGGCGAGACAGTTTCGGACACGCTGGTTAGGCTTCTCGAGCACGAGCCTGACTGGCACGCGCTGCCCCAGGCTACACCGGCGAACATCCGGATTCTGCTGCGTCGCTGTTTGGAGAAAGAGCCACATCGCCGTCTGCGCGATATGGGTGATATTGCCATCACGCTCGAAGACACAGTGACCGAATTGCAGCACATGGCGCCGCGAACGGAAACCGTAGAAGCAGACCGCACTCAACCGACGAAGGCAATTGTCGTACTGCCATTCGAGAATCTTTCCAGCAACCAGGAGCAGGAATACTTCGTGGATGGCATGACAGATGCCTTGATCGCCGAATTAGGCAAGATCGAGGCCCTCAGAGTCATTTCTCGTACTTCATCCATGCATTTCAAGGGCACGGACAAGAAGGTGCCGGAAATCGCAAAGGAACTCGGTGTCGATGCCATCATTGAGGGTTCGGTGCTGAAGGTGGGAAATGACGTTCGCATCACAGTTCAGCTCATCGATGGAAGGATCGACACACAACTCTGGTCGGACAACTACACGGGAACTCTGACCAACATCCTTGCGCTACAAAGCGAGGTGACGCTGGCCATCACGCGGGAAATCGAGGTTGCCGTCACCCGTGAAGAAGAGAGGCGAATCAAACAGACGGAACCGATAAAGCCAGAGGCGCACGAGGCATATCTCAAGGGTATCTTCTTCTTCGAGAAGAAGACTGAAGGAAGTTATAGAACAGCCGCTGACTACTTTAACCAGGCTATCGAGATAGAGCCAAATTACGTGCAAGCCCATGCATGGCTTTCGGCCGCTTATTGGGTTCCTTCGATTTACGGATACGGCGCAGGGCATAAGAGCTTCTCCAGAGCCAAGATAGCTGCGAATACGGCGATTAAGTTAGATGAGACATGCGGGGAAGCCCATTCTGCTATAGGCTGGATCGCTCTGATGTATGACTGGGACTGGCAAAAAGCCAAACTGAGTCTGGAACGAGCCATCGACCTTAATCCAAACCTCAGCTACGGATACTTTGCTTTTGCCTGGTATTGGGTCGTAGCCGGGCGTTTCGATAAGGCCATCGACATGATGCAAACAGCCGTGACACTTGATCCACATTCACAGGTGCTCAATAATCAACTTGCGAATATGTATAGGTTTTCCGGACAGTTTGAACGAGCTGTTGAACAACGTGAGAAAACGCTGGAACTGGCCCCAGGTTTTGTGCTAGCACTCTCTGATCTGGCGGAGGATTATCTATCCATGTCCATGTACCCGGAGGCGATCGCATCTGTCGAGAAAGCCATGAGTCTCGCCGGCTGCACACCGCCTTTGATTGCGACCCTTGGAAGAGCTTATGCTATTTCAGGCAGGAAAGATGAGGCCGAGATCCTGCTTCAAGAATTAAAGGATAAGGGCAAGAGTGAACGTGTTTTGCCGATATACTTCGCCGCGCTCTACGGAGACCTCGAAAATACTGACGAAGCTTTTCGGTGGCTCGAAAAAGTCTATCAAGAAAGGCATTACGGCATGTTTTTGCTCAGAATACCTTCGTCGTGGGAGCCCCTCCGCTCGGACCCAAGGTTTGACGACCTGCTGGAACGAATGAACTTTCCAGAGTGAGAGACAATCTCTGGAGATCAGCACCTACGCGTGCAGGAGTCTATTAAGAACCTGATCGACCTCTACGAAACCTGGGACGAGCCAGAAAAGGCCGAAGAATGGCGGGCAAGGCTGCCGAAGACAGAGGTCGGAGAACAGTAGGCGTGGTACTCGATTTTGGTGAGTGTCGAATATCGAACAACGAGAACCGGTTATTCGTCTCGGTGTTCCTCGATGTGAATCCTGACGTTCTGCCTGTAGGGCTCGTTGGAATCGACCTTGTCTAATCTTCTCTGGAACAGGAATATCTTG
>JACNGQ010000424.1 GCA_014384025.1 Planctomycetota bacterium
GCAAGTCAGTCTCAGTGAAGTCTATATGATGCCTAAGGGTCCGAGGGGTCCAGGGTTCGAGGGTTCGAGTGAAGGGCCTCGGTTAATCTCTATATTTCTTCCGGAAGTGTATTTGACAAATATGCAATTACCCGAAGAACCCCACTGGCCGAAGGTAGTTTTCCAGACATGATAGGTGCAGTTTCATGTTGCGTGCTGAGTCTGTCGAAAAAGCCCTACTCCGCAGTTCCGTGGATTCTAACCCATTGATATTACTACTAGCAAGATTGCGCGGAGTTCCTCTTTTGGATTTATTCGACAGATACATTAGAAGGTTGCAGAGGACAATATCCTTGATATATGTATTGTGTTGAGAACTATTGCCACATAATGTGAGTGGATCAAGTAATTTCAGTATGTTATGATAGTGCTTGGTTTAATACTTGCTCAGATTTCGGGTTGTCCTATCCGTTTCGTCCCCGTTCACAGCAATCCTCGCTATTAACATAACCTACTGTAATGACAAACGATAGGGTTTGTCCTCCTGAGAATCACTCGGACTTGACATTGTTGTCATCTGTGATAAAGTATTAAAGTATATCGGAACAATCGATATGTGCTTTATACTTTATCATGCGGGGTGCATTATGCCACAAGATGACAAGCCCAAAGAGCATTTGAGAAACCTGTTTGATCGGAGGGACTGCTATACTATTGACCAACTTTATCGCTCCATGGACTACTCGCTAATTTCAACTCGTAGGTTTCTCAAACAGATCGGTTACTATAGTAGCTTTACCCATAACAGCAAGTGGTATACCCTTAAGACAATACCTTCGTTCAACAAGAACGGTATCTGGTTTCACCGGGATATCGGGTTCTCAAAACATGGCAATCTGAACCAGACAATTCTTCATTTCGTAGATAGAAGCACAAGGGGCATCACGGCAAAGGAAGTGCTTGAGATTCTCTCGGTGCCCTGCCATCCGGTGCTTAATCAGATGTACAAAAACAAGAAGATTGATCGTTTCAAGACACATGTGGGTTTTCACTATCTGTCGATGATAGAAAAGAGAAAACGCCTACAGCTAGTGCGGCTTCAAACCTTCAGTTCACCCAAGAGCATTGACCGCATGGCTCCTCAGACAGCTGTCTATGTGTTGGTTGAGTTCATAAAGAACCCCGAGGCGTCCTTTCTCGAACTATCTATAGCTGTTGGAAAAAGAGGAGTAACGGCACCACAAAGCGCGATCGCTCAACTATTCAACGATCATGATTTAAAAAAAACTCCAGAGTAATTGAGCTCATACAGTATTACCGGGATCAATCAGTTATCCAGAACCTGCCAAAGCACCTTTTCGAGAAAACACCAGTAATTGCCTTCAAGCCCGATCAGAGACAATGCCCCATCTGTAAACGCAAACTTGCCATTCGCAGAACGAGAGCAAAACGCAAAGTGAAGGCAGTGGGCATCGGAACATTCATCGCTCACGAGACTACTCTGTATTGCCCGCAGCATCCGGATAACGGCTCGTGGAAGTCCACTGAGCTTGCTATGATCGTACCGCCCGGCTCCAATTTTGCCTACAGCGTTATTGTTGAGGTCGGAAGATTGCGCTTCCGGGAAAACCGTCAGGTGGCCGAAATCCAATGGATCCTGCTTGAGAGGCATGGCATCGAGATTTCGATCAGTCAGATAGAAGCACACATCAACAATTTCATCTTCTATCTTTCCGCAGTTCATCAGGACAGTAATGAACTGATCAGGCAACATATCGAAAGACAAGGTGGCTACATTCTGCATTTGGATGCCACATGTGAAGGCGACAGTCCAAAACTGGTTTCAAGCATAGACCCGATTTCCGGCTTTGTTCTATACTCGGCAAAACTCAAGAGCGAAAACAAAGACGACCTCATTGCCTTCCTTGGAGAGATCAAGAAACGGCTGGGAGTGCCTCTTGCTGTTGTCTCTGATATGGGCAAGGGAATAGAATCGGCTGCAAAAAATGTGTTCCCGGATACCGCTCACTACATTTGCCACTTCCATTTCCTGAAGGCAATTGGTATAGCGCTTTTTGATAACGAACGTAAAGCGCTTCAAAATGCACTGTCAAAGGCTGGCATCCTCGGAAAACTCAAGACTTTCCGCCGAAAAATGGGTGACAGATTTGGGGATATCCCCATTAGTAAGATTGAGAGTTTCTTGGACAATGCAGAAGAATACGGCAAAACCCTTGTTGCATCAGAGCTATCTGTATATTACTTAGTTCTGTGGATTCTCGATCACTGTTCGGTTGGAGACGGCTATGGATTCCCCTTTGACCACAGTCATCTGAGTTTTCATAATCGTCTCAAAACGGCGTATTCAATGCTAAAACAAGTGAGTTCTTTCTACTCGACAACAAATAGGAATCGAAAAACAATCTGGAAGCTCTATCATCTAATCAAAGAGATTGTTGAGAACTCTACTCTTGAAAAGAAAGTACAGCAATATGAGGTAAAACTTACCGTCTTTTCAGATCTGCGTGAGGCCCTGGGTACTGCTCCTGAGAATGTGAACAATGGGCTTTCGCTGATGAAGGAAAGTGGTGGCCACAAAGAACTGGCAATGATGAAGAAGGCCATCGCGCAATTTGAGACAGACTTGAAGGAGAAAATAGAAAGCACTGATGACAAGCCGCTCTGCAATAGCTTCAATAGGATCATCGACAAGCTTAGAGAATCCAGGGCAGGCCTCCTTGCTGATCCCCTGGTAGTTGAAGTTAACGGCAGCAAAAGGGTCATCTTCATTTCTCGAACAAACAATATACTGGAGCACCATTTCAGGCGATTCAACTACTGGTGCAGAAGAATCCATGGCAATCATTCAGTACGGCGGAATTTAGAACACATTCCCGAGCAGTTCCCGATTGTCGAAAACCTAAACAACCCGAGCTATCTACGATTAGTCTTTGGCGGTGAGAATAACATCGCCGAGAAATTCGCAACAATAAGCGTAACGAGAATAAGGGAAATGAGCAATGGCCTCAGACGGAAGAAACAAATACACTCATCAATCAAAATCAAGAAGGCCATTCGTAAACCGACTTTTGAGGAATCACTGACCAGTTCCTTTGCTTCAGCTGCGAGCTAAATTAACAGGAATCCACTCACATTCTGGGACGATAGGGGCCGAAGGCAATAGTGGGCATCCTTACCAAAACGCGGCAAAGAGAGCCATTATGCGGGGGAATGGTATCCGCCATCCATCAGCAATGAACCCGGTCCTTCAGCACATCCATGAGCGGCCGTCCCCCGGACATCTTCGGTGCCGGCAGCTGAACCGTCGACAGACCCTCCGCCGAGGCGGACCTCACGCTTTTATCATCGGTCTACCTACTCAACAGAGCCGCAATCTTCGGTCTTGCCGCCTTGATCCGTTCAAGATCCAGCTGCATCTGGAAGATGCCCGCGATGTATTGGTATATACCCTCGAGCTCTTCCGTCCACGGCCCCGTGACGCTTTCCAGAGCAGTCTGGCCGCTCGCTCCCCGAGCGGCTCTGTCGGCTCCTGCGTCCAGAAGCA
>JACNGQ010000426.1 GCA_014384025.1 Planctomycetota bacterium
AGAATGGATTGAAGCAAAGAAGACCCTGTTGCAAAAAAAACATTTTAAATACTTGTCTTAAATAAAGTTACACGAAAGGTAAGGAGCGGTTATGAGAACAAAAAGAATTTCTGTATTAATGGTGATGTTAATTGTAATGACTACAGCTGCCAGCGCATCAGCTGTCAGTTGGACCGACGGCGGGCCGGATCACCTTTGGAGCACCGGCAGCAACTGGAGCGATGGCAATCCCCCTTCGCTGGGTGAGGATGTTTTCATAACTGACGGTTACACTGGCCCGTCAATTAAATCAACGGTAGCTGCACAATCCGGCGCAATAAGGATGGGCGGAACAGGCACAACTGATATCCTGACGGTAAGCGGCGGCAGTCTTAATAGCAATTCACATCTTATATTAGGCGAAAACAGCGGCAGTGATGCCAGATTAAACATCAGCAGCGGTTCAGTAACAGTCGGTTCGCTCTCAGTCGGCAGCGATGGCGATGGCGTTATTAATATGAGAGGGGGTGCTATCACTATAACAGATGAAAAACTCTATGTCTCACGCTTTGGCACCGGCCAGGGTCATGTCAATCTCAACGGCGGAACCATCACAGCACCCGATATTTATGTGAATGGCGGCAATATAAATATTAGCAACAGCACGCTAATAATAGACGGCGACAAACGCAATATAATTGACACCTATGCTTTAAACGGCTGGATAATCGCTAATAGCGGCACAGGCCCTTTGAGTGTCGTTTATAATGGTTCAAATACAACCGTAACAACTCAGGCAGGTGAATACGCATGGAATCCTGACCCTTCAAACAACTCTATCGAATCCAATGCTGATGTAGTGTTGAGCTGGACACCCGGCCAAAATGCGATCTCGCATGATGTTTACTTTGGCACTACCAACCCTCCGCCTTTCGTACAGACTCAACCAGCAGCTTCTTACGATCCGCCCGGACAACTTGTACCAGACCAGACTTATTATTGGCGAGTAGATGAATTCGATGGGACTGATATATTCCATGGCTACGTATGGAGCTTTACCGCTGACCATGACATGGTTTACGCACCTGTTTTTGAATGCGATAATTTTATCCTGTCGTTTAATTCTTCGACCGGAAAAGTTTCTTCCTTCTATTACAAACCGACCGGCCGTGAGCTGCTCAATACCGGCAGTCCGGGGAATGGCTTTACGATTTATAATGACGGGCCCGACGAAAGACTGACAAATGTTTATAAGACATCAGACGGCAGACTGTTTGCAACAAATGCTGATTACAGCAAGCAAGTTATTTGCGATATGGACGTAAGCAACCCACGGCATATAGCCATGAGAATCGTCGATTTTATTGGTATTCCAACAAGTACCGATGCTCAACTGAAGTTTGACTTTAACGCGCTTTACGACTATATAAAACAGACACGTTCCAATAATATTCCCGCTGTCTATGGCGACGGTATTGGTCACGGAATGCTCCAGCTTGACTACCTGACCGAATGCAGCTCTGCCTATACCGCAAAGTTTAGATATATCTGGCTGCGTGAGGCAGACCCCGATCCGATTGGCGGTTTTGCATTGTTTGCCTGTGAGGAAGATGAGACCCTGGAAACGCTTGGGATGATCGAGGTTGCTCATGGTCTGCCTCATCCTATCGATTACGACGGTAACTGGTCCAAGCCGAACAACCTGCTGGGCAGGCTTAGCGTGCTGGAATTCATTTTTGACAAAAATGCAGCCGACCGTGACAAGTGTATGGATTATGTCGAACAAGCCGGACTCAGCCATATGAAGTTCAGCCAGAACGCATGGGAAGGGTATCCTGAGATGTATACTCCTTGCAGAGATGTATTCCCCGAAGGGGCAAACTCCTTTGATTCCATGAGAGACTTTGTCCAGATGGCACACGACAAAGACGTATTTATAGGTATTCATACTGCTACGGCGCATGTAGGTTGGGGCAAGACCCCTTATTACAGTCCAACGATTGATTCGCGATTTGCACAGTGGGGCGCCGGTACATTGCAATCGAGCATAGGAACCGGCGACATGACGATCCTCTTTACTCCGGATCCGGGCGTTGAGTTTCCCATCGATGGCGGCTCGTATGATGATTCGTTTATGCGTCCTCCTGTTTACCCCGATGTTTTCAGCGTTGATGTATTCAGTATCGGCAATGAAATTATCCTGGTTGACTCTGTCAACACAAGCTCTGTTCCGTGGATACTAAACGTAGCACAGAGAGGGTATCAGTCCAGCAGTCCCGCTGCACATTTGGCTAACGATGTTATTAAGGGTCACCTGGTCGATAGAGATGCCGGTTTTGCGATAGACCCTTACTCATCGCTGTTTGACGAAGTGCGGGATGCCCAGATACATCTGGCCAATCACTGCCAGATCGATCAGATGGCTTATGATATGATTAACACGTCGGATATCTACGGCAAATGGGGCGATAATAAGTTCGGATGGGAGGCCACTCTCGGATTCGATCATTATTGCGCCATCACCGGCAGCGGAACATGGTCAACTCGGGCCCATACGACCGTGGGTGAGCCTTTTTACCTCTTCCCTACGCCATATTTCGGCATTTTCATTAGCCGGGCAAAACAGGCCGAGGAGGACTTCAGATATGCCACCATTACGGCAGTGGAGCTTAGGCTTGACGAGGACGAACACTTCGCGACACCTCCGGATGAATGGGAATGGTTCATGAATAAAGGCTGCGCTTATGATATGGGCGTTATGTTTCTTATCGTTCTCAATGATATTGATGCGCACGGCCAGAAAGATGAGCTTTTGGAACTGTTGAAAAAATGGGAAGCGATCCGACTCAAATACGTTATTGACGATTCTCATAGAACGGCTATGGAGCAATGGGACACGAATTTCCACCTTGTAAGTTCAGACTACGCTGACCCTACCTGGCAGATCACACCAACTAAGATTCAACATAAATACGGCAGATCAAACGAGAGCATAAGCCTGAACAATCCCTATGCCGCAGGGCCGCTTAACTTCGAGTTAAGAGTTCTGCCGACATTCGATTACAGCTCGGCGAGCAACTTCAATCTACTGCCGGCTGACACAGGTGATTTTACAATTGACAGTGGTCTTAGCGTCACCAAAATCGGCAGTGAGTGGACATTTGCCACGACAAATGGTTCTGCTACTAACAATAGCAACGGATTATCGGCAAGTCATTCTTTCGCCAGTACCAACCTTAGCAGCAAAAGAGGCGTCGGCTTCTATATGACAGGCGACGGAAAAGGTGGAGCATTTTACGTCAAATATTTATCTACTGCCGGTATGACCACACGTAATTATGTCGTCGAGAATGATTTCACGGGCACCCGCTACATCGAAATACCAACATATACAATATCCGACGATCTCTATTCTGACGACTTCGACCGGAGATGGGATTATGGAACATACTACACCGGCTTTGAGTTCAATACTATCGGCGAAGAAGTAAGCTTCGGCATCATAGACGTCCCGCCGAGTACTGCGGTTTCGATCAAGATCGAGGGCGTT
>JACNGQ010000427.1 GCA_014384025.1 Planctomycetota bacterium
TCAAGATGATGAGTATTTAAGAGAAAAATATGCATTTGGATATTGGGCATGTAGTAATGCATGGCTCGGATCTAAAAGCAGTCTTGTGCTGACCTCAAAATCTATTTTTGGGATAGGGGGAATGTCACGACACATAACCATTGTGTACAAAATACCAATAAACGAAAGACCCGTAAAATTTTATTATCAGATTTGTGACTCAGATGGAATGCTGCCGCCGGTTACCAGCGCCGTTTTGCCTTCTAAATTAAATAGTTCGCTTTCCATAACTGCACAATAAACCAGAAAAGCCGCAAAATAGCAAGAACGAAAGCACCGATTGTTTATTCCACCCCGGCCAAACAAAACCAACCACAATTCTCCGATTCTCGAATCTCTAATTCTCTGTTCTCTAAATCCTGCCTGCTCCTATCTCCTTCCATTTCAGAGTTACGATCATAAGGTATACAGTTATGAGTCAAGTAGATTTTAAACCGATTTCCCTTGAATTTTTGAAAATCTATGGTATAATACACACCTGTTAGCCAGTAGGCTAACGTATGCATCGTAGGGAGTTTACCCTCGATGGCAGCTTCCTTGATTCCCTGTCGGGGGCAAGTCATCAGCCACAGCGTGGCAAGGTCTTAGGGCTAACCGGCCCGGATTACCCCTTAGTCTTGACTCTGGAGTATATTATGAATCGTAAATCGACTATCTTAAGCTTCTTCCTGCGAAGGTGGGTATCGTCTGTCATTCTGTCTCCTGACTCCAATTATAACATATTTCCAGATACACAAATTATGCAAAACAAACCCAATTTCAAGTACGCCAAAATCAACCTAAGCTCTTTTGTGACAAGTAAATACGTGCATGTTGGACAATTGGTTATTCAGACAAACAAAGCCAAAACAAACCCAATTAAACCCAATACAAAGCCAATTAAACCCAATACAAAGCCAATTAAAGCCAAAACAAACCCAATTCAAACCCAATTGTCCCAATTTAGAATTAAGCCCGATGGAGTAGGCTTCATAATCTGACGGGATGAACTTAATTGAGGGGATTTTACTTGACGTGAGAGCGGCTGATATGGTATAGATAGTATGAATTAAGCTTGTGCCTGCAGGATAATGGCATCTGGGGCTTTTGAGGCTTTCTGCGGGCGCAATATCTGTTGTTTTTCAAATACGAGGAGGAGTCCGTATGTGTGGTACGGATTTTCAGTTGAAACTTTACATTTCAATTAACAACCTAATATATATTTTATAAAGGAGGACAGTTATGTGCAGAAAATTGATTTGTTTATTTACTGTTGTTGTAGTGCTAAGCCTGGCAGGTATGGCCAGTGCTGAAGAAGGTCTGATCGGCGAGTATTATCATGGAAGTGCCGGAGACGCCTGGGATAATTTGGTAATGGTGCGATTGGATCCTACGGTTAATTTTACATGGGGTGATTTTTCACCGGAGCCGGGCGTTGTCAATATTGACAGTTTTAAGGTGCGCTGGACTGGTGAGGTCGAGATACCGAGCACCGGGACCTGGACTTTCCACACGCAGACAGACGATGGGGTCAGGTTATGGGTGAACGACGTACAGATTATTGACAACTGGACAGACCATGGCAGTACGCATGACAGCGGTACCATTAACCTGAAAGGCGGACAGAGGTATCCGATTTTATTAGAGTGGTATGAGAACGGCGGCGGCGCAATATGCCAACTGTCCTGGGAGGGCCCGACAATACCCCGTCAGATTATTCCAAGCGGTTATCTATGGGTTGGCGGGGACAGGCCGTACGCACATAATCCTACGCCGGCTGATGGTACTCTGCTTAGAGATACGTGGCAGAGCCTTAGCTGGGTACCGGGGGATAATGCTGTTTCACACGATGTGTATATAGGCGACAATTTTGACGAAGTCGATGCCGGTACCGGCGATACATTCAAAGGCAACCTGGGAGATACATATTTTACTGTTGGTTTTCCCGGATTTCCTTATCCGGACGGTCTTGTTAAGGGCGCAACTTATTATTGGCGGGTTGACGAGGTTGAGGCTGACGGCACAACGAAATATAAGGGTGATGTCTGGAGCTTTGCGATTGCCCCCAAGACCATCTACGACGCAGAGCCGGCCGATGGCGCCGAAGGTGTAGATCCGAATGAAACCCTAAGCTGGAAGCCCGGTTTCGGTGCGATACTTCATTATGTTTACTTCGGAGATGATTTTGATACTGTGAGCAATGCCGCCGGAGGTATGCCCTGGGGAGCTAACACCTATAAGCCCGGCCCGCTTGCATCGGGGAAGGTTTATTACTGGCGTGTCGATGCATTCCACGGAGTTGCGACATATCCAAGCGAGGTCATGAGTTTTTCGACTCCGGGCGGTGTCAGTACTCTGAATCCTTCCAATGGCGCAGAAAATGTAAACCAGACACAGATTCTCACATGGGCGGCCGGAGACAGCTCCGCTTCTTATGAGGTCTATTTCGGTACAGATAAAGTTGCAGTCCGCACTGCTGATAAAAGTTCGCCCGATTACAAAGGCAGTAAAACCATCGGTTCTGAGAGCTATGATCCCGGTGTATTGGAGTGGGATAGCGACTACTACTGGCGTGTTGATGAAGTTAAGACGGGCGGAGCGACACAAAAGGGCATGGTCTGGAGCTTTACAGCGGCCAACTTCCTTATCGTGGATGATATGGAAAACTACAACGATATTAATGAAGGTGTAGCCGGAAGCAATAGGATATATCTGGCGTGGCTGGATGGATTTGACAATCCGGCCATAAACGGCTCTGTCGTTGGTAATGCCAATGCCCCATTCGCCGAGCAGACTCTCGTACACAGCGGAAATCAATCGATGCCGTTTGAATACGACAACGCTGTCGGGAAATCCGAGGCGACGCTGACATTAACTGACCGGAAGGACTGGACCGAAAAGGGTGTCAATAGATTAACGATTTGGGTCCTTGGTAACAGGATGAATTCTCCTGAACAGATGTATGTGGTTCTCAATGGAAGTGCGGTAGTCAATCATGACAATCCGGAAGCGGCATCGAGAGCTGAGTGGGCCGAATGGAATATTGACTTGCAGGCTTTTGCGGACCAGGGTGTGAACCTTGCAAATGTAGCTTCGATTACCGTTGGTGTAGGTAAAAGGAGTAATCCGGTTGCCGGAGGTGCAGGTATGTTGTACTTCGATGATATTCGTCTTTACCCGCCGGCACCGTAAACAGTGAATTTGGTCTTAAGTAAAACTGCCTGATTAATATGGGCAGATTTGTGGCAATTCAGGGCATCTGCCGAAAAATTCGGCAGATGCCCTTTCAAAAGACCGTATTTTCAAAAACGGGTGTTTTGGTGTATAACCAAAGCATCCCTTTATTTTCGTAAATTTAAAGGAGCGAACATTGTGAGAACTTGAGTAGTATGGTTGGCAGTGTTTTTTTTGATAGGATTCATAGGAATCGGTCCAAGCTACGCACAGGAAGGTGTGAATCTACTGCCCAACGGTGGTTTTGATAGCGGTAATGCAGGGCCATGGAACA
>JACNGQ010000056.1 GCA_014384025.1 Planctomycetota bacterium
CTAGTCTTTTGCCTCCAACTAGTTTATTAATTCTAAATTCTATATTCGGTAAAATAAGAATTTTTTTTATTTTTTCAATCTCTTCTGTATGAAATAGTTGTCTTAATTTTTCCTCATCACTTAAATAACTTCTGATTTTCTTATAGCCTTCAATTGTAAAATAATCCGTTATACCAATTGCGGCAATTTCCTTACTTATAGCAAAACTGAAAAGTTTCTGAAAATAAACATCAAAATCTGTCCCAAACTGATTACAAAGATAAGAATAAGGTGTATGAACTTGTAAATCCCATTTTCGCCATATTGAGCCACGTGAATCATTCATTGTTTATATTCTCCAATATTTTACTCTCCTGGATTAGACTCAGGATAGTTTTTTTATCTCTTGTTGATTCCGCTCCCGGGTGTTTCACGCCTTTAGGGGTAGAGGCTAACAGTATACAAGTAAAAAGTCAAAAGTAAAAAGGTAAAAGGATTTTTACTGGATTGGAAGGCAACAGGGGATTTTGTAAGACTTGTCGCAATTTCAGGTTATTTCAGCTATACTTATACGAAGCATCCAGCCGTTTACAAGGCTAAGGAAGAATCCTTTTGTTGAGGCGGTGAAAATTGAAAAAGAGTACTTTATTATCATATACCATACCGAAGCAATATCTGACAGCATTTCTTATATTATTAGTTCCGACCATGGCCGCAGGCGATTGGCCGGAGTTTCGCGGACCGTGGGGGAATGGCCGTGCATCAGCCTCAGGCAGCGTTAAATCCTCCGGCATTCCGCTTAGCTGGAGCGAGACAGAGAATGTCAAATGGAAGACATCTATCCCACATAAGGGTTGGTCCACGCCTGTAGTGATGAATGGACAGATCTGGTTAACCACTGCGACTGTGAAGGGCCATGACTTCTTTGTGATTTGCGTTGACGCGAACTCCGGCGCAATCGTTCTTAATGAAAAGCTCTTTCATAGCGACAATCCCGAACCTTTAGGCAATCCGCTGAACAGCTATGCTTCGCCTTCGCCGGTGATCGAATCCGGCCGCGTGTATGTACACTTCGGAAGTTATGGAACGGCCTGTCTGAATACCAAAACCTTCGAAGTCTTGTGGAAACGCAGCGATCTGCCGTGCCGGCACTTGCGAGGCCCCGGCTCTTCTCTGGTCCTGTTCGAGGACCTTCTCATTTTGACTATGGATGGCGTGGACGTTCAGTATCTAATCGCACTCGATAAGACCACCGGGCAAACCGTTTGGAAAACCGACCGTACGGCAGAGTGGGATGATCTTGACGCTGACGGCAAGCCGAAAGACGAAGGAGATTTACGAAAGGCCTATTCCACGCCGCTTCTTATCGATGTTGACGGCAACAAGCAGATGCTAAGCGTGGGAGCCAAAGCCGTGTACGGTTACGACCCGGCAGACGGCCGCGAGATTTGGAAAGTCCACACCCCAGCCTATTCCGGCGCATCCCGTCCTGTGTATGGCCATGGGACAGCTTACATTATATCCGGATTCGGCACGACGGAGCTGCTGGCCGTTCGCGTTGATGGCTCGGGAGATGTAACTGATACTAACATCGTATGGAAAACTGAAAAGAGCATGCCGCGAACGCCGTCTCCGCTGCTCATCGATGACCTGCTCTTTACGATCAACGATTCGGGTATCACGATGTGTCTGGAAGCCTTAACCGGCAGGCAAGTCTGGGAGCAACGCATCAGAGGGAATTATGCAGCATCGCTGCTCTATGCAGATGGACGTATCTATTGTTTCGACTGGGACGGCAAGACAACGGTTTTCAGGGCGGCGCGTCACTATGAATTACTGGCAACCAATAAACTCGACTCCGGCTTCATGGCCTCTGCGGCGGTATCCGGAAAATCGCTGTTCCTGAGAACAAAGACCCACCTCTACCGAATCGAATCAAGCAGATAACAATCAAATAATTCTTTTGGGGATATCAATCCAAAAAACGTGGCAGAAAAACCGCTGGTTGGTCAATTCATCTCGACAGCCAGGGAATAATCACATCATAGTTCGGCTGAGCATTGCGGTGCCATTTCAAGGTCCACAAGTCGTACAATCCGACCTTCCGCATCGAACTGTCCATAAAGCACATGTTGATGGCCCGACTATGCCGGTCTATAGCGAAGCGGCACATACTGCTGCTCCAGGCTGCCGTGGGATTGATCTCCCACCAATCGCGCATGATAGGGGGCTTGCTCTCACTCTCAAACGAGGGGTGGGCAGGATCCGGATTAGTCGCGGGCTGACCTCCGTACCAAGTACAATCGCCCAGTATGGGAATGCCGCTGGTGTTCTTGCTGAGGTCGGTTTTCCAATGCAGCTCCGGTGCATTCAGCCACCCGTCATCGCCCGGCTCAAGAGTGTTGATCCAGTGATTGACTCCGTAGCTTCCATAATCATCTTCAAAGAAGTATTTTGTAGGGATTCCCGGCCCCCAGACTCGCTTGGCACTTCCATAACGCCTCCAGTTGGGATCTCCGGTTGCCGGATCCTCCAGAAAACAAGGCTGGGTTGCTTCCGGACAGGTGCGGAATTTTCCCATATTACCATACAACAGCTCTAAAGCCCGCATCCAGGTGCCGGCGGGATCCTGCCTTTGACAGTACTCGATCCAGTACTCGTTGTTGTTATCCATCGTGTACATGGCTATGATTGTTGCCCACTGCTTGAGGTTGGTCTGGCAGGCCGTGCCCCGGGCCTGGGCGCGAGCCTTGGACAAAGCCGGGATTAACAAGGCCAATAACAGGGCAATGACGGAAATCACAACCAGTAATTCGATCAGAGTAAAAGCGTCTCGCTTTTTCATGGTCACCTCTTTTGTTGCGGTCGCAGCATGATTTTCCAGCAGAGCGTCAACAAACAGCGCATTTGACCGAAAGTTCAGTCTATGCCAAGTCCCAACAAATCATATCGCATTAAGGCAAAAAAGCAAGAGAATATTATTAGCGTGCCCTCATCAGTAAGAACAAGCTGAACCTTTGCATCTTGGTTTTATGATTACAGCCGTCTATACCCCTGGATATCACTTTGGCCAAGCCAGAGGAAAGCTATCCATCCTGGAGGCAGGCGCGACGTGGCCATCTGCAAACGCGCAGTTTCCTTTGCCGGCGATACGATTACCGCTGGGGGCGTTATGGAAGCCCCCAATGATATCAGTGAATGTGCCTATACCATCAGGTCCGGGTTTAACGTTCCATGCACTGCCCATTTTTTCAACCCAGACGGGGGCCTCACTCGACGGCCAAATAGGGAACAGCGCGGTGTCGTTGAGGCCCTGGGTGTTAAAACCTGTCTCAACAAAGGGACCCTCGTCGGCGAATGTAAATGTGTTGGCAGGATCCCTGATATTCATTAGCTTGTGTACAAGCGGATTACACGGACTGTTCTTAGGACCTAAATACGCATTCTGGGTGTAGTTCATCCAGGGATTGTAGTTTGTGACACCAGTAGCGATGTCGTTGTCAAAGTCGCTTTG
>JACNGQ010000162.1 GCA_014384025.1 Planctomycetota bacterium
ACAGAAAATCTTGACTACTTAATCAACAGATGTCAGAAAATGCCCTTCTGTTCCCTTAAAAACGTTCAAAACTCGTAATTCCTAAGATTATCCCTATCAGTAGCAAAACCTCCTATAAAACATAAATTACCACCAATATTTTTTAAATCAACCACAAATTTAGTCCGTTTTTTCATAAAACTTGACAAATTGTAGTGTGTTTGTATTCTAAAAGGGTGCAACAGCGGCCGGGATTGCTCTGAACAAAAAGAATTTCGGGATGTTATACGTAAACCATATATACATTGTTAGGCGTCGTCGACAGTGAAGAGAACTAAGTATAGATTGTTAATAACTGTAGTAGTTGCTGGTGCATCTCTATTAATGCTAACCGTTCTTTGTAGACTTTTTTGGTTGCATCCGATTCGTATCGCAGGTCGTAGCATGGAGTTATCTCTGAAGATTGACGATATTGTATTTGTTAATAAGTTGTCGTACTTTGTCAGAGAACCTAAAAAAGGAGATGTGGTCTTCATCGATACAACCAAGTTACCGCTTAAACCAGCTGCCAGAGATAAGCGATGGATAAAACGTGTTGTTGGAAATCCTGGAGACAGGATTAGCATCCACCCTCCGTATGTCCATATTAATGGTGACCCGTTAAACTCTCCGGAGATATTTGCTACAATTAGCGAGCGAAAAAAAGGCTATCAAGGTTATCTCTTACCCGATATAACAAAACACCCAAATTCTATTATCAAGAGGGACACAGATGAAATCGTTCTTGCCGATAACGAATACTTCTTACTCGGTGATAACACATCGAATAGCCATGATAGCCGTCACTTTGGCCCAGTTCCTCGGTCTGCGATTATCGGAAAACTCTCATGGATAATCGCTCCTAGCAAAAGACGAGGGATTGTCAAATAACATTAATTTCGAACAAAGCAATCCAGGGCACTTCTTGATCGCTACGCGTTCAAATGTCTCCTGATCTTATATTTAGTGAACGAATAACCGAACGCCATTGGTGAGTGCCGCCGTGTATACTACTATGCGTTTGAAGAGAAGATTTGGTATTGAACAGACTCAATCGGGGACAACAACATCGTATCTGGGTTCATATCCCCGATGCCAATACTGCGACCACAAATCCTCCAACTCTACGGCGGCTATGTGAGTATCGACGTAACTGAGATTGATTGCCCGACGGTGTCTGGCGATACAAAACCTGTGCATACTGGCTATCTGGCCGTTATCGCCATCAAATGAGTTCGACGGAGGCGGATCGGTGCTTCGAGGCCAGGCGTCCACCCACATCCCATCGCCAAACAAAGGAACATCAGGTCGAGTATCAGAGAAGCTCTGGTAGTAACGGCCGTGTTCCGGATTGCTCGTCTCAACCTGATAATATCCTGCCGGCTGAAGCCATGAATTGATCGTGTAGCTGCCCTCAGCATAGCTTTCGCCAACGCCACCCCACCAGAAGGCCCAGGATCGAGTAGCGGTGCCCCGCTGCAAAGACTCGCCATCAGCCCGCTCTGTCACGGATGGGCAAATGATCACTTGCATGATACCTTCGAAGGCGGCCTGTGGATCTTTCTCGTATCGCTTGTCCCCGATAAAGGGAGCAATCAAGTGGAACCAATATGGGTTGCTGGGCCCACCTACCCCCATAACCTTGCCGTCATAGTTTTCTGTGTAACATACCATTGCCAGCGTCTGCTGTCTGAGCTGAGAGGAGCAAACAACTTTCTTTGTTTGCTCCCGTACTCTGCCTAAGGCGGGTAACAGAATGGCCAGAAGCAAAGCAATTATTGCAATGACAACCAATAACTCAATCAGGGTAAAACCATATCGCCTATTCATAGCTCGCCAACTCCTTCGGTCCAACCTGCCAGCTTTGGCCAGGCTCCAACTAATCTATATATTTTCACATGACTTTCAAAAAATGTCAAGTACTTTTTGTACAGAGGAACCAGAAAATTATCATATGAATATTGACTTGAAGGGCCAACCCAGCCATTATACTGTGCAACAAAGCGCGTAACAACTACGTTCGTTTAGGCTACTTTCACGCTTTTAGTTGTGCTTCGGCCAGCATTCAAATGATTAATGATGATTTACTATTGATTATTTAAGAAATCCTGCTTTCGCAGGAGGTACTTTAAAAAGATACAGACCCGTTCGGCTATGCTCAGGATGAAGGGGGATATAGCATTTCTACAGCAGGTAGAATAAATATCGACAAGCTAATCAGGATTTAGACCCGGATTTCGTAAGTAGTAAGTAATAATTGTACTGGAATCGAGCCGCATACTATTTTATTATGGCGGTTGTCAGGCAATGAATGA
The DNA here is from genome assembly GCA_014384025.1 of Planctomycetota bacterium. Classification (GTDB taxonomy): domain Bacteria; phylum Planctomycetota; class Phycisphaerae; order Sedimentisphaerales; family Anaerobacaceae; genus NIOZ-UU13. The sequence continues at coordinate 2,334 of JACNGQ010000162.1, forward strand.
AAGGGACGAAATGCAGTCAACTATTTCAATAAAGCCTCACCATTTTGTGGATATTATTACCTCATTTGGTACCGGCAACAGGATATTTACGCCTCATCCCTACGGGCATGCCGTTCATACCGTTTCAGAAATAATTGATAGTAACAGAGAAGTTTGTTTGAAGATAGAATTAGGCATAGATGATATTTGCAGACCATGTGCCCACAATGCTGCCGGCTTTTGTGACGATACAATTGATACATCCTACCGCCCTTCAGCACCATCATCGAAAAATAAGTGGAACCTTTTAATTGATCAACGATGGTGTGAGAGATTGGGAATCAAGCAAGGTGATCGGCTCAAAGCACGCGAATTGTGTGAACGGATTCGAGATAAAATGGGTGATATTACAGATATTTATCATGAGGTCCCCGCACATATGACTGCTGAGAGAAGCACCAATCTTGTTAGAGGTCTTGAATACTACTTGAGACAGGAAGAGGAATTTTAGTGAATTAGAGATCAGGGAAATTAACAGATGGACGAGAGAAGATGGACGAGGATTCGGAGCTTTCGCGGAATGACAAATCCGGGCAACCACATGGGATTGCCCCCTACGGGAGAATGACAAATCGTATTGCGTATGGAATAGTCCGGTCAGGCGGCGTATTTCAGGACGGCGATGAAGTGACATGCGGTGCCGGCGATAACAAAGAGGTGCCAAACGAAATGGGCATAGGGAATCCGTTTGGCCGCGTAAAAGCCCACGCCCGCTGTGTAGGCGACTCCTCCCGCCGCCAACCAAAAGAGTCCCTGCGACGGCATGTTGAGCCACAGGGGCTTTACGGCAATTATGATAAGCCAGCCCATGGCAAGATATAAAAGCGTTGAGAGCTTTTTGTACCTTACGCCCCCGATAGACTTAAGGGCGACACCCACAACAGCTATGCCCCAAACGAGACCAAACAGAGTCCAGCCCCATGCACCTCGAAGTACTCCAAGCGTGAACGGGGTATAAGTGCCGGCAATCAGCAGGAAGATGGCGCTGTGGTCAAGAATACGTAATACCCGTTTGGCCTTACTGCCCGGCAATATGTGGTAAAGCGCGGATGTAATGTACAGCAGGACCATTGTGAACGCGAAGATGCTCGCGCCTACAATTGCAGATGGGCTGTAACGCTGAACGGCGGAAACAATAAGAACCGGGGAGACAGCGACTGCCGCCAGGAAAGCTACGCCGTGGCTAACGCTGTTGGCGATTTCCTCCCTGTGGGACTGAGCACGTTTCTGTGATTCGAGTGACTTTGTCATGGAAACAAATCCTCTACGGTCTCACTATGTATATATGGTTTCGGTATAAAACGCCAAACAGATTCGTATCCCACATAAATTCGTATCTCGTATCTTGTGAAGCGTGAAGCGCCGGCAAAGTATGCACATTTTAAGAAAAATCCACAGTTGTGCATCAAGTCTTTACGTGTAGAGGATAACAGAAGAGAAATTAAAAATCAAAATGTAAAAAGCAAAATTACAGTGTAAAAATCAAAATCTGGATTCGGAGTTTTCACAGGAATGACAAGGGACAGCATGTGCTGAAGCCCATCATACAGGCTTTCTTTTATATTGAAATTATATTGAAATGTATTGTTATTAGCCGGTGGTTCTGATAGAATTTCGAATTGGCAATTTCGCGGGGCTGATAATGCGGTTCGGCGATTGAAAGCCTTGAGTTTTATATGTGTTTGCATGTAGAAATATTTTAACTATTTGAAGTAGGAGGCAACCCATGAGGCGAGTAAAAAAGAAACAGTTAAGCAGGCGCCAGTTCATTCGAGGTGCCGCGACAACGGTTGGAGGGCTAATGGCGTTTCCGACGATCATTAGCTCGACCGCCTTAGGCAGAGACGGAAAAGTTCCGGCCAGTGAGCGTATTGTTTTAGGCGGTATCGGCATTGGTAACCGCGGCACACATGACCTGAATTGGATGCTGCCGGAGTCGGATGTGCAATTTGTCGCAGTTTGCGACCCGCAGAGGGCACGTGCCGAGAAAGTTAAGGGAATAGTGGATACGCGGTACGGTAACAAGGATTGCAAGATATATCACAACACGCCGGAATTTTTAGCTGAACGTACCGACATTGACGCCCTGCTTGTTACGACCGGCGACCGCTGGCATGCATTAGCTTCGATAATGGCGATGCGGGCGGGTAAGGATGTTTATTCCGAAAAGCCATCGGCCATGACTATCGCAGAAGGCCAGGGGGTGGTGGAAACAGCGAAGCGCTATCGCCGGATTTATCAAACCGGCACACAGCGGCTGAGTGAGGGCAATTTCACTTTTTGCAACGAGGTTCTTCGAATCGGCCGTCTCGGGGATATACACACCGTTCGTGCACATATTGCTCCCTGGGATGCGGCTGAAATGAGACACGATTGGCTGGAAGCCCAACCCCTGCCGCCGAAGGAAGAGGTGGACTGGGACCAATGGCTTGGCCCGTGTCCATGGCGGCCTTATAACGCCGAATACACACGCGGGGGCTGGCGGGGTCATTACGATTTCCATACAAGCTGCATTGGGGAATGGGGTGCTCATACATTCGCATCTTGCCAGGTGGCCATTGGTGCGGCAGACACGGCACCAGTCGAATACGGATATGTGGAAAACGAAAGCGGCGACGGGATGGTGACCAAGTTTGCCAACGGTATAAAGATGATCCTTGAACGCGATATGGACAAGAAATACTGGCGCGGCTCGTGCGGCGTCCGTTATGAGGGAACCCGTGGATGGGTAGCAGCGGCTGACGGTTATTCGAAGCCGGATGTTTCTTCGCCTGCTATGATGGATGACTTCAGGAAAGTTGTCTATGACTATGTAGCCCGTACGGGGCGACCGATGAGCCATGTGCGTGATTTCTTAGACTGCGTTAAGTCACGCCGGCAGACCGTGGCCAATCCGGTAGTGATGCATCGGACTATGACTGCGGTGCACGCGGCCAATATCTGCATGTGGCTGAAACGCGACTTGAAATATGACCCCGTTAAAGAAGAGTTCATCAACGACCCTGAAGCCAATCGCATGCGCAGCCGTGCAATGCGTGAGCCCTGGATCATATAAACCCGGAAGGAGACCAAGACATGTTAAAGTCAAAAATTAAATATATGCTTATCATTGCCCTGCTGCTTGCCTGCGGGGTGCAAACGTTCGGACAGACGGTCGTACCTGCGACTAAGCAGGAGGTGGACAAACTTGTTGCCGTGCTGAAATCGAATGCCGAAATCAAGGAAAAGATGGATGCCTGTCGCTTGCTGAGTATCGTTGGGACTAAAGATGCCATCTCGCCGTTAGCTTCGCTGCTCGGTGACGAGCAACTCTCTCATATGGCCCGCTACGGGCTTGAGCCGATTCCCGAGGCGGCAGTTGACGAGGCTTTTCGAAATGCACTTGGGAAACTCAAAGGCAGGCCGCTGGTTGGTGTAATAGGCAGTATCGGTGTGCGGCGCGATGCAAAGGCAGTCGAACCGTTGAAGGAAATGCTTATGCAGCATGATTTAGATGATGATGTGACTTCGGCGATAGTTCGGGCATTAGGCAAAATCGGTAACTCGGCGGCATCTGAAATCCTTACGACTGCTCTTGAACATACGTCCGACGAAAATCGTCTCGCAGTGTGCGAGGGTTTGTTCCGCTGCGCCGAAAATCTTGCAAGCCGGGGCAAACGCAGAGAGGCAGTCGCTATTTACGACCAAATGCGTAAATTGGATTCACCGCATCAGGTTCGTGCCGGGGCATTGCGCGGAGCAATCCTGACCAGCAGCAGCGGCCTGAAATTGCTGCAAGAGCACATGCGCAGCGACGACTACATTTTGTTCTCGGCGGCCGTACAAACCGCTCAGGAATTGACAGGTACCGGGGTAACCAAGACCTTGACCGAAGAGTTAAATAATCTTCCAGCCGACAATCAAATTCTGGTAATCCAGACACTCGGTAAACGTGCGGACGCGGAGGCTTTGCCTGCGTTGTTCAGTTTAGCCAAGAGGGGTGCCAAATCTGTTCGCATTGCGTCCATCCAGTCTATGTCGGAAATTGGCGATGCTGCGGCAGTACCTGTGCTTGTTGAACTGCTGAACGAAACTGATAGTGAGATTTCGGAGGCTGCTCAAGAAAGCTTAGCTTCGGTGCCCGGTCACCAGGCCGATCAGGCTGTAATAGAGATGGTAAACAGCAGCCAGGTAAGCCTACGTCTGACTGCTCTCGAGCTGGTCAGTCGTCGGTGGATGACCTCAAGTGTTCCTGCATTGCTGAAAGCCGCCGCTGACAACGACCAGAAAATCCGTTCTTCTGCGCTGAGAAAAGTGGGCGAGCTGGGCAGCCTTACCGAATTGCCGGCGCTGCTCGATCTGCTTATTAAGTTTAAGACTTCACAAGACCTGAGTGCTGTTGAGCGGGCTTTGAGTGCTATCTGTATGAAAGCCGATAATCGCGAATCATACGCTCCGAAGCTTACGGGTTTGCTGGGCCGGGTCCAACCCATGCAAAAGGTTGCCTTGCTGCATGTTCTTGGCGTCATTGGGGGGGCGGACTCTCTTGGGGCAGTACGAGCAGAAATCAATAATCCCAATGAAGTGGTCCGTGAAGCCGCTATCAGCGCGCTTTGTTCATGGAAAACAGCGGATGCAGCGCCTCATTTGCTTGCGTTGGCCAAGGAATCGCCGTTTTCGTCTCGAAAGACAACGACTTTACGTGGCTATATCAACCTGGTTCGAGATGAGAGTCTTTCAACCGAGAAGAAACTTGAGATGTGCAGGGAGGCAAGTGCGTTGATTCAGCGCAACGAAGAAAAGAAGCTTCTGCTTGGTGTGCTGGGCACGGTGGCGTCGACTGAGGCACTGTCGATGGCAATGGCGTATATGGGTGATCCGTTGGTCAGGAACGAGTCGTGCTTCGCGGTCGTGGCGATTTGTGAGAAGATAGTCCTGCAAAAGCCCGACGAGGTTGCCGACGCAATAGGAAAGGTATTGAAATCTACCAATAATAGAAATGTAACTCGTCGCGCAAAGGCAATATTGGATAAAGCCAAGTAAACCATTGTATAAAAGCAGCTAGTTGTGATAATCGAGGTATTAACGGGTAGATAGTATGATGGAGGTTTTTGAGAATGAATAATCATTCATTAACACGACGTGATTTTCTGAAGAAATCTGCAATTACGGCGGGAGCTGTGGCTTTTCCTTATTTCATACCGGCCTCGGCATTGGGAGCTGATGGCGTGAACCCGTCTGATAAGATTGTAGTCGGATACTGGGGTACAGGCAGCCAGGGTTCAGGTAATGCAAAGGGTTTTACAGGTAAATCGGATGTTCAAGCCGTGGCTGTTTGTGATGTCAACCCCGGAGGGACAAACTATGCTGGAAATCGGCTGGCCGGTCGTGAACCTACTATTAAGGCCATTGAGGACATGTATGCCAAGCAAAAAGGAGCGGGTTAAGGGCATCAAGGGGTACAGCGATTTTCGTGAATTTCTTCAACACAAAGACCTGGATGCTGTCGTCATTTCGCTGCCGGACCACTGGCACGCTCTTGCGGCGGTTGCGGCAGCGAAAGCAGGTCTGGATATGTATAGCGAAAAACCTATGGCTCGAACGATCTTCGAAGCACGTGAGATGGTAAAGGCCGTGCGAAGGTATAGCCGGATCTTCCAGACCGGCAGCCAGCAACGTTCGGACCGGCGTTTCCGTCATGCCTGTGAGCTTGCCAGAAACGGGTATCTTGGAGAGCTTCAAGAGGTATATGCGAAAGTTAGAGGCATCTCCCGTCCGTGTCCTTTAGGAGGTGAGCCCGTGCCCGAGGGCTTTGATTTCGATATGTGGCTTGGTTCGGCTCCGGAAGCAACCTATCACCCGAAGCGTGTAAGCGGCAGTTATGACTGCTTCGGTACTGCGTGGCGTTCGTGGCGAGAGTATTCCGCCGGTCATATGAGTGACTGGGGGGCCCATCATTTTGATATTGCCCAATGGGGTATGGGTATGGATGGCAATGGCCCTGTTGAGATTACACCCGGATCAGGCGAAAATGCCGATGGCCTTACTTTCCGATATGCTAATGGGATTGGGCTTATCAAGCAGCGCGGTCCGCATGAAGGTGATGTGCAATTTATAGGAGACAAGGGCTGGGTCGGGGTGAGCCGCGGCAGGATATGGGCATCTTCCGACCTCCTGTTAAGTCTCAGGATGAAGCCCAATGATGAGCACCTCTACGAGAGCAGAGATCATAAACAGGACTTTCTGGACTGCGTTCGCAGCCGCAAGCGTCCCATCTGTGATGTCGAGATCGGGTGCAGTTCGGTGACGATTTGTCTTCTTGGAGAGATTGTTACACGTTTGAATCGTCCCCTGAAGTGGGACCCGAAGGGATGGCGGTTTGTGGATGATCGCGAGGCAGAAGGTCTTGTGAAGAGGCCGATGCGCAGCCCGTGGATTTTGTAAAAACGGATCCGCCATGCCATCCGGCTGTGCAGGCTCAAAATATTTTAAACCCGGATTTCTCAAGAAGTTCGTGATAAATGAACTGTGGTTTGGCAGTATAGAGCCTATGGAGACCACTCAAGCCAGTTTCAACCATCTGTTACAGGAGAACCCTGATGAAATGCTCATTCCGTAAAATGGTATTGATTCTTTTCTTCTCTGTTTTCGTTGTTCGTTCAGCTCTGGCACAAGACCTTCCATTTCCAACAAAAAAACAGCTTGCAGAGGCCAAAGCTGGAGAATTACTACTCAATCCGGATTCTTTAAAAGGTTATAAAGCCGATTTCGGGATGCTAATCGTAACCGAGAGTGAAGCAAAAGATTCAAAAAAGATCGAATTACCGGTTGTAAGAATTCATTCAAAAAGTCAGCATCCGGCTTATCCTGTTTTTTACTTTGAAGGCGGACCAGGCGGAACCAACATCAAATTGGAGAATTTGCCGGACTCACTGCTGGAAAATCATGATTTTGTGCGCGTCGGTTACCGCGGTGTTGATGGTTCCGTGTCATTAAACAATCCGGAGTTTAATCGAATATTAAAAGAAACGCCCAATATGCTTTCCCATGAAGGTCTTAAATCCATGGGGAGCAAGATAACTCAAATTGCCCAAAAACTGCAACACGAAGGAATTGATTTGAAGGAATACAATATCATCAATGTTGTGGATGATATGGAAAAAGCCCGTACAGCATTTGGGTACGATAAGATCAATCTTTCCGGCGGCAGTTATGGCGGCGCGGTTGTCTATACCTATTGCATCAGGTATCCGGCAAGCATTCATCGGGCTTTGTTCACTGAAGCTGCATTTCCCTTTAATATGGCACTTACCAAGCCCTCATCCATTGATGAAAAACTAAATCATCTGAATGAGTTGTGGAAGGAGAATCCAGAGAACCTTCGTCGTTCCAAGGATATTATCGAGACAATAAAAAATGTGTTGAAAACGCTGCCGCGAGACTGGAATGGAGTGATTATTGATCCCGACAAAATCAGGATCATGACATTTTTCAGTCTTTATACACAGGCAATGACTGCGCAATGTTTCGATGCTTTTATCGCGGCTGAAAATGGTGACTATAATGGTTTGGCTTTCGTGAATCAATACTGGAATAGTCTCGTAGACTGGTTCAACTGGGGCGATATGTTGTCGAAAACATTTTGTACGGATACGGGTGAAATTGTGGATTTCGAGGCTGAATTGAATAAAAAAGATTCTATTATAGGATCTCCACTTGCTCTTTTAGGATGGGGATTGCGTCAACATACGGATTGGCCAGTAAAACCTTTGCCTGAAAACTATAAAAAATTCCGTTATATTGATAATGAGGCATTGCTGGTTTATGGCAGTAAAGAATCGGCACAAAGTGTTATAGAAGAATATATGCCATTCTTTAAAAATGGTCATATTGTTTTTCATGAAAATATGGGACATATGGATGTGGGTGCTCTTCAGGCTGAGGCGTCACAGAATATGGAAAAGATGTTTTTCCTAAAAGGAATAGTCGATATCTCCAAATTTCAAAACACGGAAGTCAGATAAATTACTTTTATTCCAGAATAAAAGTTTCAAGCAATAGCCAAGTCATGATGCAGTAAAAGAAGTAACGGGATAAAGCTACTAAAAATTGACAGATTTTATACAATGCTATTATAGAGACTGTGGTTTGCGGAAGTTTCTCTTGTAAACTCATCTGGGAGATATCGGACAAAAGAAATTCCAAATCGAAACGTTGCAGATTCATAAAAAGTCAATACAAAGGAAAAAATTACTAATCTTCGTTAAGATGATTTGCAAATATCTAATTATTTGGGGCTGTGGGCATCTGCTTGCAGCCCATTTTTATTTTACCCCGGATTTTTTTAAATTATGCAACACTTCTGGTTTGCTACCGTCTTATTATATAGAATGACTAACTCACGGCGGTTGCTGAGATTGAGATGAAATTACGTTATTTCTTATGAAACAAATCTTTTTTTTGTGGGATGATCACATTAGAAACCAGTTTTAACGTATTCTCCTATAGGTCTCAATTTGTTTGATATTTATGCAGAATAATGATAGAATTTAAAAAAGAATTGAAACATGTCAGCCTGGCTGGGATTATAGAGCTAGGCAGCCAATGGCAAAAGAACTGAATATCCAAGTTATCCATCAGGCGCAGGCCGGGAATATGCAGGGTCTTTCTGCAGTGGGCGAACAGGTTCGGCAGAAAGTCGATACGTATATCTACCGTCTCACCCTGGACTACCATCTAACCCAGGATCTGACCCAAGAGACGGTCCTGGAGATGATTAAAGCCCTTCCTGGGCTTGAGGTGCACAATGTCAGTGGTTTCTGGGGCTGGATTTTCCGCACCGCCCTCGGCAAGGTACAGCACCACTTCCGGCTCCAAGGAGCCCGGCGTCTGGCCCAGAAAACGACTTCAGACGACTTCGTTCTGGAGTCGCACGCAATCGATGACAACAATCCCATGAACGCTCTGGTTAGTGAAGAGATCCGGATAACTGTGCTGGGTGCCTTGCAGGCCATTAAGATCAAATACCGCAATATTCTGATCTTGCGCTGCTTCGAGAACCTGTCCTATGGTCAGATTGCCGGGATACTGGGTGGTAGTGAACTCAGGTCCCGATTGTTGTTCTTGCGGGCTAAACATTCCCTAAAGAACCAACTGGAACGCCACGGTTTTAAACGTGACCACCTGCTTGCCGCCCTGACCATCTTTGCCGGTCTGACCGTGGGACCCGGGAAAAAGGTAGCAGCCGGAGAAGTCGTTTTGGCCAGCTCCCTGGAAACGGGATTGGGCATTGGCCTTGCGAGTCTAATCACCACTAAAACGGCGATAACCGCAGCCTGTGTATTGTGCATAGGCGGTTTCACGGTTAGTATGATTAAACCAGGTTCTTCTACTCCTCCAACCAGTGAGGAGCTTTACGGCCACCTGTATCCCCTATTGAATCACATAGAGTTTGTGGCCCCATCCCAGGTGGTTGACGTGAATGATCCCGATAATGACGGTTTTCTGCTTGTCAATCTAAACACTCCCCAGTCACCGGCTCAACGCCTGAAACCAGATAACCTCGGAGACGTTTTACTCACTCAGCCACACATGGGACTCGTATTGCCCAAAGACCATTGGGTGGAACTAGGTTTTGACGGCCCCCTTCATGACGGGCCCGGTCCGGATTTACTGATAACCACCCGGGCCTGTCGCTTTTATACCCGGGTGTTTGTTACCGATGGCTTGAGCAAGGTTTTCGAACTGCCTAGGCCCCAGTGCCTACGCATGGGTGTCTGCTGGCATAAACACATCATCGATTTCGACCTGGCCACACTGGATCTGCCCTTTGAGCCCCATGCGGTACGTTTGATGGGCAACTCCAACAGAGGTCGTGTCGGGGGCATTGAATTCTATTCAGTCCGAGCACGTATCAAGAGAGAGGGAGCACTGCAACCATAACACGGTTCTGTAGATGTGTGCTCTGCACACCAAGCGGCTTTTTTATCATCTAACCTCTTTATTCATTTCGGTTAGCTTTCTTATGAAACAAATCTTTTTTTGCGGGATAATCATATTAGAACCCAGATGTTTACCCCTCGTGAAGAGAGATTATGTATTAGGCAAAAAAACAACTCATCTTATTCCATTTTATCAGGAGACAGATCATGACTATGAAAAAAGAAGGGCTGCCGGCTTTGGTGTGTTTGTTTGTGTTCTTGTGCACGTGTGTTAAGGCCACTGAGGAGTTAGAAATGGCCTGGATGCAAAAGGTGTCCTTACAGGATGCAACTATTGCTGCTGTGGTTGGGGATTTTTCCGGGTGTACCTTCGTTACGGGCGATACGTCCGAAAATTTTGGCCCGGGATATCCAAATCTCGGAAAAAGAGATGCCTACCTGATTAAATACAACCCGGACGGTGACCTGATGTGGGTATACCTATTTGGAACAGAGGATTTTGATTACAGTACCTGCCTAACAGTCGATGCTGAAGGCAACTGTTTCGTGGGCGGCCAAACCAATGGCTCATTCGCTCCGAACCTGATCGAAGATACCGGAGATACGCGACAGGATGCCTTTGTGGCCAAGATCTCTTCTGAGGGCAGCTGTGTGTGGGTTCGACAGTTCGGAAATGCACGGTCTGACGGCGCCTGCGGGCTCCGGCTGGATCGGAACGGCAACTGCTATGTGGCCGGCAATACCACCTGCCGCATAGTCAGCGACGAGAGCAATGACCGCGGCGTCGCCACAGAGGAGTATATGAGTGAATGTCCCTTTGTGGCCAAGTTCGATTCACACGGCCAACTGGTCTGGTACAATCAGGTCAGTGAGTCTTATGCGAACACCGGACTGGGTGTGGGCGTGGATCCCAACGGAACCGTTGCTCTGGTAGGCATGCCTGGATACGTCGCCACCTTTGACGCCAATGGGGTCCTCATTGAAACGTATCCCCTGGAGCATCGATTCGACAGTCTTATGAATGCCTGTGCCGATGACCTTGGGCACGTATATCTTGTCGGAAGGGAAAGCGGTTGGACGTCAACAGTCATTCAATACAACCTCAAGGGCCAGGAGGTTTGGTCGCATCGTTTTCAGGAAAACGGCTGGTCTAATACAAAGTCCATTGTTCTCTGCCTGGATGGATCACACGATATGGTTTGCGTTGGATGTCAAGGGGGACCGTCCGGAGGAACGGGTTGTCAGACCTTTTTGCGGCGTTATTCGCAATCCGGGGACCTGGTGTCGATTTTCGGTTCCCCGGAGGGCTACTGTGGTGCGAGAGCCGGTGCTGATAGTCTTTATGGTGCCTATGCCATATCGGGTCTCCAGGGTACCGGTGACAACACGAATATTTTTAAAGTGCAAATCCCGTTGACGATCGCCGCCTCGCAATACCTGGAAGCAGAAAGTGCTGATTTCCAGGGGGCTTCGATAGAGACCACTCAAGGCGACTATTCAGGACAGGGTTATATTCACCTGTCTGGTGATGACTGCTCGGTAGAGTGGGAAACCGATGTCACGAAAGCCGGGATCAGGACCGCATATATGCGATATATGAATCTCAATCCGGAATCCGTTTTTGCTGTACCGATATTCAATAACAAAGGTGGAGGTAGAAATAAAATCACTATTGAACTGCCCCCCACCGGGGATCAGCATGCCTGGTCTATTGTCCGTTATGATCTGAATTTACGGTTAGGTGCTAATACATTCATGATTGTTCCGGAGGCTGACACAATCCAAGAAGGCCTCTATATGGACACCCTGGAGATTGTCAATCCAGGGGGTAATATCGCTTTGGATAAAATCCTTGTGTGCTCAGACGAAACCCAAGACAATCCCGCAGGTGCTTCATTAGATGGGAAACTGGATACCGCATGGCAGGTTCAGACCTATCCCCAGTGGGTCGAAATCGACCTGGGCCATGTGTATCCAATTGATCAAACAGCCCTGTTCTTTGAAGGGGCCGGGTCATGTCAATTCATTATTGAAGCCAGGGCAAACCTCGACGATCCTTACCAACTCCTGGTTGACAACAGCACCAACATAACGCCCGCGAGCCTAATGAAACCTTTGCAGGACACATTCCCAATCACTGATGTTCGCTATGTACGATTAACCGTAACAGGAGATGCCATGCACAGTGTGAGTATCCATGAGATATGTTTGAGTATCCGTTAGGAGATTTTCTATGAAGCAAAAGAAAAATGAGATGTATTGGGTTATGGCCTTTGTTTTGGCAGGATCCATCCATGCGTTTGCAAAACCGTATGCCGTGGGACCTTATTTGGGACAGACCCCGCCCGGCTCTACGGCTCAGGTCTTTGCCCCGGGACTGATTTGTGATACACGGCCACACCAGTTGGAAGCCTGGGTGAGCTTCTCGGCTGATGGCAACACCTTTTGTTTTAACCGAGGTGGGTATGTTTTTATCACTGAAAACACAGATCAGGGCTGGACAAGGCCTAAGCGTATAAAGAGCATTCCATTCAAGACATCGTCATGCTGTCTATCTCCGGATGCCAATAGTATCTACTTCAATTACAGCTACGATCCGTCCAAACGCTACAGTCGTCATCGCTGCATGCGCACGTCCCGGGGGTGGTCTTTGCCACAGGAACTACAAGAACCATCGATCAACTCTGGATCTGGAGGTACATTCTCTTTAGCTGCGAATAACAATTTCTACTTTGTCTCCTGGCCCTTTGGGCCACACAAAAAGGGCGGTATATTTTGTGCCCCTTTTGTGGATAACACCTGGTCCCAGGCCATCAATCTCTCTGTGTTTGTCCAGGCGAAGGGGGTAGGGGAACCGGGCATTGCCCCGGATGAGTCCTTTATGATAGTCAACACCAAGGATCTACCGGGAGGGTATGGGCATCAAGACCTGTACCTAACCCTGCGACGGCCGGATGGTACCTGGCCCGAAGCTCGGAATCTGGGCCCTCGAATCAACTCTGCCTATCTTGAATACGGAGCCAGAATTTCACCCGACAAGAAGTACCTCTTCTTCACCCGCGCTAACGGGTGGGGTTATAATTCTAATGACGACACGGGTGACATCTATTGGGTTGAACTCAAGGAATATTTGCCCGAAACCTATAGATAGCTTGAAGGAATATCAAGCGAGTGAAAAGGAGATATGTTATGAAACAGACAAAGAAAAAAAATATTTGGCTTGTGGCTTTTTTGGCAATAGGTTCTATCCCTGTGTTCGCCGCACCTTTTGCCAAGGGGCCCTATTTGGGACAAACTCCGCCCGGCCCTATCGCTCAGGTCTTTGCCCCGGGACTTATCTGTGATACACGGCCGTATCAATGGGAATCTTGGCCCAGCTTCTCTGCAGATGGTAACACCTTTTGTTTTAACCGGCTTAGGTATGCTTATATCACAGTAAACACAGACCAGGGCTGGACAACACCTGAGCGCATAGAAAGTATTCCATATCACGCCTGGTCGGGTGGTCTGTCTCCGGATGCCAATAGTATCTACATCCGGTGCGGCCCGTTCAGCAAGGCGAAGCGGAGGCGAAGGCGTGGGGTCAAAATGTGCATGCGTCGCTGTACGCGCACGGACCAGGGATGGTCTTTGCCACTGGAATTAGGCCCACCCTTTGATGACGCGTCGGGTGATTTCACGGTGGCAGCGGATAACAGTATCTGCTTTCAATCCAGAAAAGACGGTTTTTCGATTGCCCCTTTTGTGGGCAACACCTGGTCTCAGGCCATAAAGCTCCCTATAGAGATGGGTAACTTAAGAGGCCACAGTCCGGGAATCGCCCCGGATAAATCCTTTCTGGTATTCTACTCCGTTAAACCAGGAGCACCGCTAGGAACGGAAACGAACTTGTACCTCACCCTGCGACGGCCGGATGGGTCCTGGACCAAACCTCAGAATATGGGGCCGCGCATTAATTCTCCGTATTTCGAATTCGGAGCCAGAATCTCACCGGACAAGAAATACATGTTTTTCACCCGCAGTACCGGATGGAATCTGCGTAAGGTATGTGACACTGGTGATATCTACTGGGTTGAACTCAAGGAGCACCTGCCCGAATCCTATAGATAGCCTGAAGGAATATCAAGCGAGTGAAAAGGAGATCTGTTATGAAGCAGACAATGAAAACGATTGTTTGGCTTGTGGCTTTTTTAGGGATTGGTACTATCGATGTGTTTGCAGAACCATTTGCCGTGGGACCTTATTTGGGTCAGATCCCACCCGGCCCTATCGCTCAGGTTTTTGCCCCGGGACTTATCAGTGATACCCGGCCGCACCGGTGGGAAATCCATGGTCACTTCTCGTCTGATGGCAACACCTTTTGTTTTCGTCGGCTCGGGTATATTTATATCACAGAAAACACGGACCAGGGCTGGACAACGCCTGAGCGTATAAAAAGCATTCCATACAGGACCTGGTCGTGCTGTCTGTCTCCGGATGCCAATAGTATTTACTACATGGACCAACATATCACCAGATCGATACAGAACAGCTACGTTGCCTCCAAACCCTGGACTTATCATCGCTGCCTGCGCACGAGCCAGGGGTGGTCTTTGCCGGAGGAATTAGGCCCCTCCTTCAGTTCCGCTCGGGGTGGATTTTCTGTGTCAGCGGATAACAGTATCTATTTTAAATCCAAACGAGGTGGTTTTTGGGTTGCCCCTTTTGTAGGCAACACCTGGTCTGAAGCCAGAAAGATCCCTATGGAGATGGGCAACTTAAGAGGCTGTCATCCGGGCGTTGCCCCGGATGGGTCCTTTCTGGTATTCTACTCTATTCGACCGGGAGCAATGACCGGAACGGAAACGGACCTGTACCTGACCCTGCGACAGCCGGATGGTACCTGGACCAAACCCCGGAATATGGGTCCTGGAATTAATACCGGATATCATGAAATCGGAGCGAGGATCTCCGCGGACAAGAAATACATGTTCTTCACCCGCAGTACCGGGTGGAATCTGAATCGCGCTACCGATACGGCTGACATTTATTGGGTAGAACTCAAGGAATATCTACCCGAATCCCATAGATAGCCTCTAAGGGACACCTTTTTCAGGAGCACAACGATGAGAACACTATTTGTAAGCTTAATGATTGTTTTGGGAGTGGTCACCACAGGTTTAGGCGATACCCAAGTTAAGACACTGGTTCACGGGGGAAGAACGCGGTCCTACCGTGTGTATCTGCCGCCTTCGTATCGGGAAGGTTCTCCTATGGCATTGGTGTTTGCCTTGCACGGTTACGCGGACACGGGTGCCATATTTGAGAAAAAGTCAGGTTTCAGCCGTATTGCAGATCGTGAAGGATTCATTGTGGTTTACCCCAATGCTGTAGCCTTTGGTCCTAAGCAGAAGCAACTGTGGAACGGAGGCGGTATTTATGAAATCTGGTGGGCCGGACAGGTGGACGATGTCAGCTTCTTTGCGAAGCTGATTGATACCGTTTCTGCTGATTATACGATTGATCCGAATAGAATCTTTGTGTATGGCACATCCAGTGGGGGATTTATGGCGCATCACCTGGGGGCCCGATTGCCGGGGCGGTTTGCAGCGATTGCTCCGTGGGCCGGCCTATTGGCCTATAACGATTTTGTGGCAGGTCCGCCTGTATCGGTGATTCACTTTCATGGGGCGCAGGATAAACGCGTTTTATACAATGGGCTACCAAACTGGGGCTTCTTCGGTGTTGAATATGGGATACGTTTATGGGCAAAACGCAACCGATGTAAATCGACTCCCATTGTCATCAGGGATGATCCTAATGCCTTGGTGCGACTATGGGCAGCACCAAAGGGGACAGGTGATGTTGTCCTTTACAAGCTCAAGAACCAAGGCCATATACCTCCCCAGTCGAATTGCAACCTACCTGAGATTGCCTGGACATTCTTTCAGGATCATCCGAGAAGCAAAGTTAAGACACAATGGCCTGAATCGCAATCCCCTGCAGAACCGTTTGCCGTGGGACCTTACCTGGGACAGATTCCACCCGGCTCTACGGCCCAGGTCTTTGCTCCCGGACTCATCTGCAAGATCGGGTACGGCCAGTGGGAATCCAATGGGACCTTCTCCGCCGACGGGAATGCCTTTTGTTATAAACAACGCCAGAAGGTTTATATCACAGAAAATACGGACCAGGGCTGGACAGTTCCCAAGCATATAAAAAGTATTCCAGTCAATAATTGGTCGCCCTACCTGTCTCCGGATGCAAACAGTATTTACTTTAGTCTCGCCTACCTTAATCAGTCCAACCAGTTCAACCGCTTCAATCTGTTTCGTTGTAACAGAACCGGCCGCGGATGGTCCCAGCCGCAAGAACTCGGGCCACCGCTCAGTTCTTCGGGCGCTGAATGGGGATTCTCTTTAGCAGCGGATAACAGTTTCTACTTCTCTTCCAAGCGCAAGGGGGGACGTGGAGGAGACGATATATGGCACGCTCCTTTTGTTGATAATACCTGGTCACAGGCTATCCATCTTTCTGCCTTAAACACCAGCTACAACGACGCCGGTCCGGGCATTGCCCCGGATAAATCTTTTATGGTGTTTAACTCCGTTCGACCGGGAGGGCTGGGCGGTGCGGACCTTTACTTAAGCCTGCGACAACCAGATGGAACCTGGACCACACCGAGAAATTTAGGCCCCAGAGTCAATTCTGCGTATCATGACTTCGGATGTTATATCTCACCAGACAAGAAGTACCTATTTTTCTCCCGCCGTACAGGCGGGAATTCGAGCCGTGATGCCGCGGATATCTACTGGGTTGAACTCAAGGAATATTTGCCCGAATCTCAATAGTTCCAGTCAGGTCGTGGATTAGCGAGTGTTCATTCGAGTGGAAGATTCCGCTACGTGCCCGGTGCAGGGAAATCCCAGTAAATATATGACATTTTGGCATGAATTTGGTAGAATGATATATCAAGAGGTTTTGAAATACTACTGAATGACTTATTTGGGAAATTTCGGAAAGGAAAGAGAGAATTCGATGAGACAATATCATGGAAAATATGTGATGCTGGTGTGTGTGCTGCTGACAGTGGAAGCTTTCATGGACGGGCGGAGTTTTGCGGAGACAAGTGATTTTCTATCTCCGATTTCTATCGTTGCCGGAGTCGATGGTAAAGTGCTTTATATTGCCGAGGCCACTGCCAATCAGATTGCGGTTTTTGATATAGCCACCAGTAAGGTTGTCAAAGTAATATCTGTCGGTGAAAATCCTGCAGGTCTTGATATTTCCGCCGACGGGAGCAAGCTTTATGTTACTTCTGCAGTGCCCGCCGGTAAGGTGCAGATAATTGATGTTCGAGACGGGAGTGTGACTGGCAGTATCACTGTGGGTCATACGCCGGTTGCGGTAGTTGAAAGCACGGACGGCAAAACGCTTTATATCTGCAATCAGTTCAATAACAACGTCGGTGTTGTTGACCTTATTTCAAAAAAGCAAGTTGCCGTCATTGCCGTAGTGCGTGAACCTGTTGCCGCAGCTCTTACTTCGGATGGCAAAATACTGCTGGTTGTCAATCATCTTCCTGCGGGGCCTGCTAATGTCGATTATTGTGCTTCAGTTATATCGGTCATCGATACGGCTGCTAAGAAGTTAATTAAGAATATCGAACTTCCGGATGGCAGCACGAATGTTCGAGGGATAACAATTTCGCCGGACGGCATGAACGCCTACGTGACGCAGGTGCTTGCACGTTATCAGTTTCCGGTGACATACCTCGAAAAGGGCTGGATAAACACAAACGCAATGACCATTATAGATGTTCCCGGCCTGAAATTTGTAAATACGGTTTTGATTGATGACGTTGACCTCGGCGGTGCCAATCCCTATGGCGTTGCCTGTACATCCGACGGCAAGAACATTCTGATAATTCATGGCGGCTCTTATGAGCTAAGTGTTATAGACCGCAAGGGACTACATAGACGTTTGTTGCCGGCAGAGTCGGCCAGGAGGTTTAGCTCAGAAATTCATTCAGGAGGAGGTAGAAAACTCTTCGATAGTTCGTATTCTGCCGGAGATGTGCCGAACGATCTTACATTTATGGCCGGCATTCGCCGCAGGATTAAACTTGAGGGTATCGGGCCCCGCGGTTTGGCAGTTATCGGGACAAAGGCTTATGTAGCAGAGTATTTCACAGACAGCATCGGCGTGGTGGATATAGGAGCGTCTGCTCAGCCAGCAGTTAAATCGATACCTCTTGGAAAAACCAAATCAGCAACATTTATCCGCAAGGGTGAGGTACTCTTTAACGATGCTTCTCTTTCCTATCAGATGTGGAACAGCTGCACGAGCTGCCATACGGGAGATGGACGTGCAAGTGCATTGAATTGGGACCTGTTAAACGATGGAGTAGCCAATCCAAAGAATATCCGAAGTATGCTTCTGTCACATAAGACTCCGCCTGCAATGATTACCGGCGTTCGTGAGAATGCCGAAGTTGCAGTTCGGAGCGGCATTCGCTATATTCAGTTTGCGAGTACAACAGAGAGGAAGGCACAGGCTATCGATGCTTATCTGAAGTCTCTTAAGCCGATTTCCAGTCCGTATCTTGTCAACGGTGAGTTGAGCGAAGCAGCTCAGAAAGGTAAAAAGCTCTTTAGTAAAGCCGGTTGTTTGCTATGTCATTCACAGCCGCTTTATACCAATATGAGCAAATATGATATAGGCACAAGTACGGAACAAGACGACAATCAAGAGTATGACACACCTACGCTCATAGAAGTATGGCGAACGGCCCCATATCTGCATGATGGAAGAGCTGTGACAATCAAAGACGTTTTGACAAAGTTCAACAAAGATGACCGGCACGGGCGCACTTCGGAGCTGACCGATAAGGAAATCGAAGAGTTAGCTGCATTTGTGCTGTCTCTGTAAAGGCAAATCTGAGTACAGCATTATTGTCAGGGCGGAGTCACTATGTGTAAGACCTACTTCCCGCTGAAGCACAATATCCGACCATTTTTCATTGAAAGGTAAAGACGTCCATTTATTGCGGCCATACCATCCCATACGGGAGTGGATTCAAGATGATATTCGGCTAAATTTTTACCATCTATTACAGATACGGCCCGTAGGACACTACCTTTTTTGCCTTCCCAGGAGGCGGGGGCTTCCTGGGGATTCTCAAGCGTAAGGGCTCCTTCGCCCAGTTTTTCTTCAGCCCTGATAATATCGGGCGGGCCTGCTATGAACATAGTCTTGTCTGCAACGAGCATGGCTGTTACCAATAACGGCACCTGTGAGGTCCAGCGATACTCAAGGGTTGAAAGGCTTGAGGCTGCTCTTTGTTTTCTATTGTCTCTGGATACGGCCTGTATGGTACCTTTATCTTTCCTGACGGGATCTCTGTCAAAGGCGAAAAGCTGATATTTTTCACCGCCCCGCCACTGGCCTGTATTTCCTTTGGGATATTGGTCTCTGCCATAGCCGAAAACCGAATCTTCATTGTAAGATAGTATCCGGCCGGATGGCACAAGGTTGCCGATTTTCCACCACGCACTCCAATGGGAAAGGAATTCATCATTAACGACCCAGTAGGCCCGGTGCCACCAAGTGTCATCAAGGAAACCGATAGGAGTAAAAAGATGTACTCCTGTTCCCGTTTCGCTTGCCTTCTCAAAGTCCAGCTTCACATGCCGCATATAAACATCTTCGTTATAGGTTGAAAGGACATCAGAAAGTACTCCCCGCATTTCCTTGCCGCCCTCTTTCGGCTGTTTTTCCATTTCAGGATCCGGGCTGTAAATAACTGTTGCTGATATTTGCCTACCGGTTTGGGGGTCAAGCCGATATAAGCAAATTCCGCCATCGAGGTAGGATGAACGGCCCGCAGTGACAATCAATACGCCGTCTTTTATAAGGACACTGCCATGAACAGGCCAGAGAGATTCGAGTTGACCGTTGACAAAAGTCAGACGCTCTTGGGGGGCTGCGCGAAAACGCCAGGCCAGCTTCCCATCTGAAGCGCGCAATGCATAAATCCATCCATCAGCCGAACCGAACAGGACAAGTCCATTGTAAACTGTAGGTGGAGAATCAATTCGCCCACCGGCAGTGTAACTCCAGAGCCTGCTTCCATCGCTGCCGTTGAGGGCGTGAACTGTGTGAGTATCGACCGATGCGACATATACCTTGCCGCCGGCGGTAGTTAAACTCGAAAGCCTGCCTCCGAAGTCGGCTTGCCATACTTTTTTGAGTTGACTGGGGACATTCGCACTGGTCAATCCGCTTCGCATAGCATCGTGTCTGTATGTCGGCCATGCTCCGGATTCAGTGTCCTGGAGGCGGGATGTTCTTTTTGAAACTTGTCCATAAGCGGGGCCTTTTTCAAATCTGACATCGCTTTTAGTTGTTCCGGCAGGTTTGCGGCCGGCGGCCAGTGCGTAGAAGCCGTTTAGCTTTGTCTTCAAGTTGCAAGCGCAGGAATCAGGCGGGATATAAAGAAGCCCGTTTGCGGGCATAATGCCATATTGACACGTGCCGCGTATCCAATAATTCTGCCATATCTCACCCGAGTTGACATCAATGAACTGGGCACCCTGATTGCCTAATATAATAAAGCGATTTGTCGCTTTGTTGCGGTAACAGCGGTGATGCATATATCCCTTCACCGACTGGATTTCTTTTTCGGGCGTTCCTGTCAAAGGATCAACGCCGATTCTTTCGAATTGCCTGCCTTTAGTCCATAACAATTTGTCAATGGCAAAAACATCGGGGGGAGAATTATAACCCGCCCAGGAGGAACCGGCCCATAGCCGTTTGCCGTCTTTTGCAGAATATGCAGTGATTCGTTTGAAATCGGCATAATACACGACTTCATCATGAACGACTAATGTTGGTGATTCCCACCCTACTTCGTGGCCTTTGAGTTCCATTTCTATCGGCGCGTGCCACAGTTCGTCTGCGGTATCTATATCTATGCAGAACAATGTATCCTGAGTTTGGTAAAACAGCCTGTTGCCCTGGGCGGCAAGAGTCGGATGTATGAGTGACTTAATATCCTTTCGCCAGAGAATATTATCGCTTGATGCATCCGCTGCCACAATGGCACGTACACCCGGCGCCGGTCTGAGGCCTCGTCTAATCTCGGACTCTATCTGACAGGTCGTTTGCGGTTGTGTATCTATGAGCAGAATAAGTTTGTTATCAATATGCAGAATTTGGCGAGTATCTTCTGTGCCCTTATACATCCAAAGTGAATTTCCTGTTGCGGCGTCAAGAACGCTGAGAGGAGCGTCAATGCCCAGAGTGACATAGACACGGTTGTCGACGGATACGAGGCGAAAAGCAAGGTCCGGAGGCCCGGAACGGAAACTGCGCAAGTGGTCTGCCCAGGTTCCGATAGGTTTTTTCCACAGATTAACTCCATTGAATGCATCCCGTGCTGCAAGGTACCATTCGGACGGCATACGAATGTCTGCGCGCGGCCCATCGTCGATAATATAAAAAAGGCGTCCTCCGGCAGTAACGGCGGCACTGAGACTGGCGAGCTGCTCGTGTGCCCTTGCAAATTTGGGTTTTCCAATCCACTGCAGATGCCGAGGCGGGCCTACGAGCTCATCATTCGATACGGCATTGTTACTGGCGTCATAGAGATAATGTGTCCATTCATCGATGTGTTTCGGCCTTGGCTTGACTATCTTCTCCCATGTTTCACTTCTTTTGATATAGACCAGGCCTTTAGGGCACAGCACCCGCATCACTTCATCCATCAAATCCCTGTCGAGGTCTTCGGCTACAATGAGATTAACAAGGTTGTCGGTATATGGGAGTTGTTTGCCGTTAAGTTTATCTACTGAAACCTTACCGTATATACCGAGAGATTTAATATATTTGCGGGCTATTTCCACATTCTTTGCATTAGCATCCAGACCATGGACAAGGTAGCTGCCACCGGCTCCAAGAGCAGCCGTGAGTTTACCGTTACCACAGCCAATGTGCACGACAAGACCACCCTGGATACCGGTTGCTTCCAAGATTTGCCGGGCTTGCCGCTGATGCTGAGGTGTTGCGGCAAACAAGGAGCATGATATGGCCAACAGACAGAAAACGATTATTAGGAGTTGACTTTTCTTTTTCACGGGTACTTACCTTTTAATTTAGCCGGCAATAATCATACGGTCTCAGGAACGACGAAAGGCTCCCGGTAATTACGTCTCAAATGTTCATTGGCCTGCTTGCTGAATTCGCCGACGAATCTTTCCGCATCGGAATCCATATTCAACCAGGGCCCGAGAATTCGCGGGGTCTTTTGTACGTCCACGACATTGAGTAAGATGTGCTCCTGAAAACGCTCGAATGTATCCTGGAATTCTTTGTTTGATTTGGTCGATTCTATTACATCATCCCGTGATGCGGTTTGTCCGAGCCTGTAAGAAATATTTCCCATGTGGCATAAGGCGGTGGAACGATGACCTTCGAGGATGTCCGCATTTAGGTCGCTGACTTTGCGGCTGCGGACGGCCTTGATAAAGTTTTCATGGTGACCACTGCCGCCGGTCACTTTAAACTGCCTTATCTTTTTTCCGTTATTGTCGTATGCCCAGCCGCCGGCGAAGTAACCATCTTCGCATTCAATAGCCGTATAAGCGCGGGTGTTTCGGTAGGTCGAATCCATTGCCGGGTCGCCCTGCTTGCGGGGCAGGTTGCGCATTTCAAAGATAATCGGTGCCGGTTTGTAATCCCAAATGGCAACCTGGGTATTCGGAGTTTCCCGGTCATCGTCCCAGAGGAATTTTCCGCCGAAACTCATGACCCGCGGCGCCAGCGAGTTATAGCCTAATGCCCAGCGGCAGAGGTCCATAAAGTGTATGCCGTTGTTGCCCAAATCACCATTACCGTAGAGCCATTGCCAGTGCCAGTCGTAATGCAGGTTCTTTCGCATGAGCGGCTTCATCGGTGCCGGCCCTGTCCAGAGGTTATAGTCAACCGTTTCGGGGATTGGCTGAGGGCCGTTTACTTTGCCGATGCTTCCGCGCCGGTCGAAGTAATAGCACCGTGCCCTTAGAATTCTACCGAGGCGGCCTTGCTTGATATAGTCAAACGCTTCCATAAGCCCTTCATCGGAGCGGTTCTGGGTGCCTGCCTGTACTATCCGATTGTATTTTCTGGCCGCTTCGACCATTTTGCGGCCTTCCCAGATATTGTAGGAGACCGGCTTTTCGACATATACATCCTTGCCGGCCTGACAGGCCCAGATGGTGACAAGTGAATGCCAGTGATTGGGTGTGGCGGTGATAACAGCATCGATGTTTTTGTCGTCCAGGAGTTTGCGAACATCAACGTAGGTATCGACCTTTTCATTACGTTCTTTAAATGTCTTTACTTCCCTGTCGATAAATGCTCTGTCGGCATCGCACAACGCCACGATGCGAACGCCGGGGATTTTTCCGAACCATTTGATATGATTGCTCCCCTGGCTGCGGAAACCGACAACGGCAACGCGGATATCATTATTAGCGCCGAGGACACGGGAATATGGTGTGAGAGTTGCGGCGGCTGTCCCAAGTAAAGAACCTTTGATAAATGTACGGCGTGTAAAAACTTTCATAATCGTTCTCCTAACACAAGTGAATTACATTGCATAAGATTATCAAATTTATCTCCAGAAAGCAAATGTTGTGTTTACTTTAAATATCTGCTAAAAAATAATTGAAATTCCGACAGTGAAAAAGTATTATATAAATTGCGTTGATAAGCGGCTGAATTTATATAAAAGGAAAAGAGCTATGAAAGCGAGAGCGGTAATAATTGCGTTGGTTCTGAGTTTGGGTATTTGTACTTTGACCTGTAAGGATCATAATGGGCGCAACACTAACGAAAAACCAAATAAGTTGAGTTTCGCTAAATACTACGAACCCGAAGAAGTAGATATAAAGCCCAACGCTACCGGTTATAAGCTGCCGCTGGATGTTAATGACATTGTCAATGTTAATAAGATTAAAACAATTGTTGATTTCAACTCTATATCCGGCTTAATCGAGCAGAACGGTTTTGCCATTGTTGAGCTTGATCCTTTCTCTGAATTATCTTCCGACGATTTTGTCAGTTTTTACAGGACTTTTGGTGATTCCAACACGCCTGCGTTTGTTTCATCCGATACAGGACTTTACCTCTACCATGTTCTGTTTGATGAGACTCTTAAGGACATTGAGCAAAATATTTTTGTTCCTTATATAAAAGACCTTACGGGTGTTTTAATCAAAGATGTTTTACTGCAATACGAGCAGCTTGGAGGCGATCTAAAGGAATCTGCCAAGCGTAATATTGCATATCTTTCAGTGGCCCAGAGACTCATTGATCCTAATACTTCTATCCAGGAACTTGTAGATGGCATAGTTGCCAGTGAGATAGCAAAAATTTCAGCCCATAGCGGATTTGCTATGAGTGATATCTTCAAATATAAAGAGGACTACTCGCAGTATGTACCGAGGGGACACTACACACAAAGTGAAACGCTTAAGCGATATTTCAAGACTATGATGTGGTTTGGGCGCATGTCTTTTCTGCTCAAAGGTTCAGAGGACCGGGGATCCACGGGAGAGGCGCTAGTGAGTGTTCGAGATGCAAAAATACAGACTCTCCAGGCTTTATTATTGGCTTGGTCGCTTGAGAATGTTCATGTTGGCGAAAGGACAGGATTATCCATCTGGAATCGTATTTCCACAGTTAAGGCCTTTTTTGTCGGCATTTCAGATGACCTGACGCCGTCCGATTATCTTTTAGCCATAAACCAAGTGTTTGGGAAGTTCTGTTCAATTGGCGATTTTGACGATGAAGGAAAGCTGGCTGCTCTAAAGAAAAAACTTGCATTACTGTCATCTTCCAAAATTTATAGCGGGACAGGTAATATCAGGTTGACTTACGACGATGTTGCTTCTGAGTCACTCGATAATGTACTGGATAAGACCAAGGGGATGCGATTTTTCGGTCAGAGTTTTGTGCCGGATTCATATATGTTCCAACAGTTGATTTTTCCAGAGACGGGTAGTTATCTTAGAGAGCCACAGGAAATGCCTTTTACTGCGGTAAGCGACGGCATGGGAGGACATTGCAGAGGTTATGTGAGGGGTCTGGATTTGATGGCAATCCTTGGCTCAAACGAAGCCTTGAAGATTATGGAGGGTGAAGGAGATACAAATTACGAACGTTATGAACTGCGGTTAGATGAATTGAAAGACAAGTTCGATGCTATGACCGTGGCGGACTGGAATTATAATCTTTACTCGTCGTGGCTGTATTCCATGCGAGGATTGTTGCAGGAATTGCCCGATGGTTATCCGGAATTCGTACGAACGCGGGCATGGCAAAGGCGTAAGCTTAGTAGTGCTCTTGCCTCGTGGACTCAACTACGCCATGACACGATTCTCGAAGTAAAGCAAAATTATGCCCCACCTCCCCCCGGTAGGATTCCACCTCCACCACCTCCACCACCACCACCGCCCGGTTATGTGGAACCGATTCCTGTTTTCTGGGGACGATTGTTATCACAGACTCGTATGACATTAAAGGGGCTTGATCATCTTGGCGTACTGAGGCCCGAAGCTCGTCAACGATTCACTGAATTCGAGAGACTACTGCAACAGATACTCGATATTGCCGGCAGGCAGCTCAAGAACGCTCCACTTTTGCAAGCGGACCGCGAGTTTTTCAAAAAGCTTCCATCCGGATTGAAATCTGTTGTTAGAGACATCGATCACAAAGATTCTATGACTACGCTTGCGGCTGATGTTTTCACGAATTCAGCAGAGGGACAAGTGGTCGAAGAAGCCATAGGGGAAGTTGACCTGATTGTCGCAGCCTGTCCAATGCGAGAGGATTACGTTTTCCTGGCAGTCGGGCCTGTGCTGAGCTACTATGAGTTTAAGCATCCTATGAGTGATCGGCTTACGGATGAGTCGTGGAAGTTAATGCTTAATTCTTCCATAAAACCGGAACGGCCAATGTGGTATGTTCCGATGATGAAATTGCATAAAGATTCATCGGATTTGGTAAGGTTAACGAATAACATTATGGATAGTTCTATTTCTTATTGGTTTAAAGATGGGAGGATAGCTTTTGTGGGAAGAGATAAGGATTGGAATTACGGTGTTTATGTTATGAATGCGGATGGAAAAGAGATCAAGAGATTAGACCACCTTTCTGATTACTTTTCAAGTATCTGCTGGTCGCCGGATGAGACTAAGATAGCATATATCAGGAGAAATAAACCTAATAATTATTTTGATATATATGTTATGAATTCAGATGGGAGCGGATTGGAAAGATTAACAGATAATAGTAGAAGTGATATGTCACCCTGCTGGTCACCGGACGGGAAAAAGATAGCATTTGAGTCAGAGAGGTCACTGAGAAGTGCGATTTATATTATCAATGCTGACGGAAGTGAGAAGAAGCAAATAACAAATAATGATAATGATCGTGATTCTTCTCCCTGCTGGTCGCCGGATGGACAACAAATAGCATTTGTTTCCTATAGAGATGACAATTTTGAGATTTATATTATGAATGCTGATGGGAGTGGACAGAAACGGTTAACGAATAATCCTGCTTATGATACAGACCCTTCTTGGTCACCAGATGGAAAACAGATATCATTTGCTTCCAATAGAGATGGTAATTTTGAGATTTATGTTATGAATGCCGATGGAAATGAACAGAAAAGATTAACGAATAGTTATGCTCCAAATAGGGGGCCTTGCTGGTCGCCTGATGGAAAAAGGATAACTTTCAGTTCGTCGATAGGAAGAAATACTGAGATTTGTATTTTGGATTTGGATAGCAGAAACAAATAAAGACGTATTTTTTGATGTGGCTAATGGAAGAGACTTTTCCTGACAGCGTAAGTCCTGTTAGATGCTTTTTTATGATATCGTTGTTTTTATGGTCTTACTGCTGTTCCGTCGCTTCTGCGTACGGGGCTCCAATAGCCGGGGTGCTCAGGGAGCGGGAATTTGGCGGCGAGATTCTCATCGATATCGACGCCGAGGCCGGGGGCCTCGTTTACGTACATGTAGCCGTCTTTCATTGTGGGGTAGCCGGGGAAGACTTCTTTTGTTTTATCGCTGAACCGGACGCTTTCCTGAATTCCGAAGTTCGGAATCGCAAGGTCCAAGTGTGCGTTGGCGGCGTGGCCTACCGGAGAGACGTCGCCGGGGCCGTGCCATGCCGAGCGGACGTTGAACCATTCACATAATGCGGCGAGCTTTCTGGCGACGGTGAGGCCGCCGATTTGCGAGATATGAACGCGTATGAAATCGATGAGTCTTTCTGATACAAGCCCGACCCACTCATGGGGATTATTGAACAGCTCACCCATTGCAATCGGCGTGCTGGTCTGCTGCCTAAGCAGTTTGAAATATCCATTGTCTTCCGGGGCGAACGGGTCCTCAATAAAGAACGGATGATATTTTTCCAATTCCTTTACGAGGTTTATAGCCTGGATGGGGGGAATTCGTTCGTGGATGTCGTGGAGCAGTTCGACTTCCTCGCCGCAGGCACTTCTTATATGCTCGAACATTTTGATAGTGGCCCTTACATATGGGCCCGGGTCCATGTGTGAATCCGAGGACAGGCCGAATTCCGCATCCTTGAAGTGGGGTTTTTCGGACAGATGGGGCGAGCCATAGCCACCAAGCTGTATCCGGATATGCCTGAAGTTTTCTTTCATGGCGCGGCGGACACTGCTTTCGAGCTGTTTGAGGTCCCGGCCGCTGCAATGAGTATAACAGTCAGCGGCGAAACGGCATTTTCCTCCGAGCAGTTGATAGACGGGCATATTAGCCCTTTTTCCCTTTATGTCCCACAGGGCCTGGTCGAGGCCGCTCAAGGCGTTGTTCAGGACAGGTCCGTTGCGCCAATAGGAACTCGTATAGGCGTTCTGCCACATATCCTCTATGTTGTCGGCGTCCCTACCCTTTGCAAAGGGATTCAGGTATTTATCGACGGCGACTGCTACGGGCAAAGGCCGCTGGTTAAAAGTGGCGCATCCCAAACCGTAAAGGCCCGGCTCACTTGTTTCGACCTTGACTACGCATAGGCGTATTCTCTGCGGGGCCGTGAGAATGGCCTTGACGTTGGTGATTTTCAAACGAGGCAGCCCTTTGGTTGCCTTTGCATACTCACTTGCGATAGCCTCCTCGGTTTTTGAGGCCATTGAAAAAAGCCCTGTTGCTAATCCCAATCCTGCACCTTTGATTAGATTACGTCGATTCATTTTAACCTCCTTCTTCATTTATCTTTGCTCTGACAGGTTTGCGATGCCACCACGTTGCAAGTACCGAGCCGGAGACATTCATCCAGGGCCCGAAAATGGCCGGGGCCAATGCGGCAGGCGCACTTTTTAGCACATTCATTGCAAGGCCGGAAGCCATCCCACCATTCTGCATACCTACTTCGAATGCTACTGTTCGGCACGAAGTCTCATCCAGACGAGCGGCACGGGCAAACCAGTAGCCGAGAATATAGCCGATGAAGTTGTGAATAATGGCCGCACCAATCAAGTAGAATCCGACCGTCATCAAATCGTCCCTGGAACGGGCCGTGATGATGGCGATGATGTAGCAAATACCTGCCATGGATACAATAGGTAAAGCTTTGTCCATCCAGTTCTCAGGGCCTTTTAACCAGATACTAATCACAAGCTTGGCCAAAGCGACCACGCCTATCAAAAGCAGACCGACTATAAAGCCGTCTTTCTGCAGTGATGCGTCGCCATAAGTGTAAACAGCCGCCGGCGCCCATAAAATCATACCAACGGCAATAAGAACGGTTGCTGTTCCAATGAGCGCCAATACGCCCCCGTGATGGAAGACCTTGCGGCGACTGTACAGAATGCGATTTGCTATCAAGCCAGCCACGATCGGGACTATAACCATATTGATGATTCCAAACATCATCTTCAAGAACTCAATTTCGATGAACTGCCCTGCCAGTTTGTCCATCAGGAAGGGTGTCATAATAGGCGAAACTAATGTTGAGCAGGCGGTCATCGTGACGGATAAAGCTACATTACCACCGGCCAAATACGTCATTAGGTTTGAGGCGACCCCGCCGGGACAGGAGCCTATCAAGACAACACCGGCGGCTATCTCGGCCTTAAAGCCGAATATCTTGGCAAGAGCAAGGCCGGTCAGGGGCATTATTGTGAATTGCAGGACAAATCCGATAAATACGGGCCAGGGCATCTTGAATACCCTGCCGAAGTCCGCCATGCACAAGGTTGTTCCCATACCGAACATGATGATTTGAATCAAAGGGACAATCAGGATACCCAAATTGAAACCGGACCATGTCATGAAGGCCGTGGGGTAAATCATCGAGGCGGCCACGAACACGAAAACCCAAATAGTAAAGGCGAAGCTTTTAAGAATCGGATGGCTCATAAAATACAGAGCCAATGAAGCGAAAAAGGCAATGATAAAGGGCCCCGTTTCAGCTCGATAGCCCATAGCCAGCAAGACAATAATAGTTAAAAGGCATAGCGGGAAAATAAATATTGTGGACTTACGGACAATCCTTGAGACTTTTTTCATTTCTCGTTCACTCCTTATTGCAATAGAGATAAGCTTGTCGTGAACATCATATAATCTATAAGCGGCTCTTCTGCAACATTAAATTGTCCTGTCAAAAAACTCTAATATTTCGGTGACTTATAAAGACCTGATGTTTTGATTATGACGGCGATAGCTATTCGGGCAATTGGTACATTGGGCCCGGTGGGGTCAAAATATGACGCAGTTATCGATTGTCATTCGTCCTGCTTTACTTTCTTTTTGGTCGAAATTTTTCTCGTTTCGGCATTTACCTCTTCGAGAAAAGCAAGCATATACGAATGGAGTTCCCGGGTTTTGTCGTCAAGCTGCCGAGAGAGATCCTCATCCTCGCTCGGACTTCTTGATAGGTCGAACAGCTCCAGCCTGTTGTCCTGCCAGGTCTTGACAAGCTTGAATTTGCCGAGAATGACCGCCGTCTGCGGGTTCCTCTGGACGGCGTGGTGGATGGAACAGCAGAAAGGGGCGGCTGCGCTGCACATGCCCGATGCCCTGGTTGAAGAGAACGTTAGTAATAGGGCCCCCGTCGAGTGAATCAGGCAAGGCTTTTTTGTATCCGGCAAGGTCGGCTATCGTCGGCAGAATATCCAGGCCAGTTACCGGGGTTTTACTCACGCTGCCAGCCTTGACACCGGGACCAATCACAATAAACGGTACCCGGAGACCTCCTTCATACATCGATCCCTTACCGTTGCGAAGAGGATGGTTGCGATCAAGCTCCGCTTCCGGCTGTCCGGGCATGGTGAGTCTGCCCCCGTTGTCAGACATGAAGAAGATATAGGTGTTAGTCTGCAAGCCCAGAGCTTTGATCTTATCGATTACCTTGCCAATCCCCAAATCCACATCGTTAGTCATTGCCGCGAACTCGGGCATGTTGTGTTTTCTTCCGCGCTGCCACATCCGGCTTTTGTCAAGGGACTCCTGTTGGTAGTAGATATCCAGGTGAACTGCATAATGGGACACCTGCACGAAAAACGGCTTACCATTTTGCGCTTGTCTATCAATGAAATCGCATGTGCGCCGCGTGATTCCGAAAATTTTCTTAGGGTCGTCAACGGCCTTTGGGCCTCCCGTGCCTTTCGCACCGCCGGTAAAGTTGCCCGTGTAGCCGTCACTGACGTCATATCCCATTTCTTCGGGTGTCACGTTATCGAACCGGAAATCCCATTTTCCAAAATGGGCCGTTATATATTTGGGATTTGCCTGCTTGAGCATTTGTGGAATGGTCAGTTGCCTGCGGTATTCCTTTGGCCAATTCTCCTGGTCTTTTTGGTAGATGTGCCTGGCCGGGGTCTGACCGATGAGGAGGCTGCGGCGCGTGGGACAGCAAAATGGTGCGGGCGAGTATCCCTGCGTGAAGCGCATTCCCATCTTCGCGAGACGTTCGATATGAGGTGTTTGATAGTAGTCGCTTCGTGTTCGCGTGTCTTTGGGGTCCATCAGAACAGATGAGCCGACCCAACTCTGATCATCAGTTAAAATGACCACAAAATTCGGAGACTGCTGTTTGCTTTCTTTTGCGGTAAGGTTGCGTGTCATCATTGCTCCGCAAGCAAGAGTGCCGATTGATCTCAAGAAATCACGTCGCGAAAAGTAGCATGCCATGTCTATTCCTCTTTAGTGAGAGCAGGTATCGCTTTTATAGTGTTTCACAGTAACGGGGCTAGGCCAAACGAGTTGGCACAAGCCCCGAATGCACAGTCAAATTCTGTTTAAGCCGGGTTTAGGCTAAGGAGCAGAACGCCCTACGCCGATGTCGTCAAAGAAAACTATACCTGAACCCCCGGCCCTCAAATTATTCTTGTCGCCAAAGCCGATAGCGAGGCTGTCAACATTTGTCAGGTTCACGCCCTGATCTGCAAACTTCTGCAGTGGGATGACCCACTTTGTCCATGTGTCTGTCGCCGCCGCATCGGGATATTCGTGGTACACTACCGCAGGTGTGCCTGCGCTGTTAGACACAGCGACGTACATCGGCTCAGGATCGTTGCTTTCTATGCCAATGTCCTGGGATTGCCATTGCCCTGTGACTGTGCCAGTCGTACTTACATCAGAGAACACGGCGGTACAAGTTTCCTCAGGATTGTTGCCGGATAACGCCAGTCCTATGAAAGCAATATTATTCATCTGCACGGTATCGCTCGATCCAAGATTCTGGTCGTCGAGAGGCACAAAATTGATACCGTCCACCGAATGGGAAGCTGTCAACAAGCCCGCAGCATCTCGCTCAAGTTTCACCCAGTGTGGTACCGCCAGGCTGTTATCAACAGAATTTGTACTCTCTCCGGCTGTTTCGTTTCGCCGGCGGAATCTGGTGCCGCCATCAGGTCTGGAGAATATCATTGCGTATGTGGAATCGGGTTCAAGTGTCTGGCGGATCATAACACCGGCCTTTGCGCTGCTTGATGTCTCAGTAACGCTTTCGACTTTCACTACAATTGAGCCGGGGCCGGAGAGCTGCTTGTAAACGTAATGGAAACTGTCGCTCGGGTCGGCGATATTGTCGCTGCGAGCGGTCATCGTGTAGGTGCCGCCGGGGCCTTCCGTAAAGGTACTCTGGGAGGCTGAAAGACCTCTGAACCACAGCGCCAGTTCTTCAGCGCCACTGACGGTCCAATCCCGCAAAGAATCCAGTGTCATGGTCGCCTCGGAGTATTTCATGTTGTTGTCATAGATATACGGCATTGACTGAGAACCGCCGTGGATGATAGTTTGCTCGGCAAAAGGCGGATCAGTATGACCAACGACAGAACCGTTTATTGCGGGGTTGTCAAATCCATCTAACCAGGCATTAAATATTCTGTTGCTCTCGGGCTCATCAGGATTAAGATCATTGTAGGACTCAAAGTCGTCCACGACCAAATATTCCAGCGTCGTAAAGTTCCATATGTCACCCTGCCACGAGGAAGGAGTCTCAGCGTCGTTTACCTCGTCAATCCGCCAATAATAGGGCGTGCCCAAGTCGAGGGCCAAAGGACCATGAGTGGTCTCTGTAACTGACGTGATGGGTGCAGTGCCGTCTATTACAGCCTGCTCGTCGGAGCTAAAGGACACATTATGCTTCGCTACTTCTCTTCCCGGATACCAGCCAAGTGACAAATCCAAACTGACTTCAGCTGTTCCGGAATCGGGGCTTGGCACTCTTGCATGTACCGGTATCTGGAAGAAGCGAACCTCACTGAGGCCAAATTGATTGAAGATGGCTTTCCAGTTGCTGTTGGCCGTAAGCCTGACATGCTTTGCCGCTACGCCGCCAAAATCTATGGTGGTATCATGTTCATAATCCAGTGTACCGAGTGCCTGGGTGAATTCGTGAGTAGTTCCCAGTGTCACAAAATCAGTACCGTTGGCCGAGTATTCAATGACTACCTCTTTGAATCCTAAGCCAATCAATGACTCCAGACTGTCGTTGGAGTTCCAAACCCACATTTCGTGCAGCTTGTAGGCTCTGTCAAACTCATATTCGATCCATGTCGGCCGGGGGCCATCCCCGCTGCTTAGCCACATATTGCCAACACTATCGTTGCCATGCAGCAAGCCGCTGTCATCAAGTCCCGAGCCGTTGACTGTATTCTCAGGGCCTTTGCCCTCTTCGGTGCTGGAGGCGGTGGCGACTATGTTCTCAACGGGATAAGCGAGCAACTCGGCCGTGAAACTCCAAACATCACCTTTATTCACAGTGTTTGAAGCGTTGACGGCATCGATCCGCCAGTAGTACGTCTGGTCAAATTCAAGACGCTCGGTGACTGTGTAGATATTGGTGTTTAAGTTTCCCTTATAGACGCTACCCGGGTCAGCCGCCGTAGTAGCCAGCTTCACATCATCAAGGACAGTTCCGAAATATACATCGTGCGTGACAGCTCCGGTTCCGGGTTTCCATCTAAGAACGGCATCCCGAGGCACATCTTTTTGTTCGTGTGCAGGGTCAGGCTCAGAGGCCGACGGGCCCCCTATGCCCACTACCATAGTGGTATTAGTTGTCGCGTCAAAGGTAACAGAGACAGTACCTTCACCGCCGTAGCCAATGATTATGCCCTCGCTGATGAAAGTCTCGATGTCCGGCACCTGATTACCGGCCAAGGTCAGTGTGCCCCCCGAGATATCTATTAAGGCGGTGTCCGGTACACCGTCGTTTCCATATACGACTATACCCGGATTGCCACCAAGGTCAATAGTCCCACCGCTCAGATAGACCGTTCCGGTACCATCGAATCGATAAGCCATCTGTAATACAGTATCACAATGCAGGTAACCACCGCTCATATTGATAGTGCCGTGACCATGTCGCCCGTGTTCTATTTGATCCGCTACATTGATTGTTGTAGTCTCGCCGCTGATATTAAGTATTCCTACTGCTTGTCCGCTGCCATCATTTGACTTACGCCCGATACGCAACTCACCGTTTACATTCAGCGATGCACCACCGGTTACCGTCAGCTCGCCCTGGTAGTCCGCAGTGTAGCCAATTCTGAGTTGTCCGGTATTGGCATTGCCTCCATCGATGATCGGCCAGGTAAGTGGCTTAGATGAATCTATAGCTGTGGTATCTCCGCTGGTGGGTACTGCGCCGGTCCAGTTGGCCGCATTATACCAGTCGCTGCTCACTGCGCCCGTCCATTGAGCCGACAGGCTGTTAGTCAGGCTTACAACTAAAACAACAGAAAATAAACGTAACGATTTCATGAACATGACAATCTCCTTCTTAAACACCTGTTTCATCTGCTTTGCTCGCCGGTATAAGGTTAAGATTTGAGACGCTCAGGCAAAGCAGGCCCCACTCGTCAATCATAAAACTGTCAGAACTTGTTATTCCTACCTCTTTATAAGACTATACCAAACTTGACCTTTGATGTCAAGACGAAATGGTCCAAGGCTACCAGTCAGAAGAATGAATTGAGAAGCGGTTTTTAGTTAATCATTATCCCGAGGCATAGGAATAGTGGAATCGTGTACAGTATCCTCATGCAGCAGGAATGCTTTAGCTTCAGGAGATTCCTTGTCCTTCCAGCCGTAGAAGAGGAGCATTCCGTCCACAAAGCTTCCATCGGGTCTTGTTACCGGCTGAATGTTATTGTATTTCCAACCCGGATATCTGGATTTATCTGGTGTCAGGTCCCGCTGTTTTTTCCATGTGTTTCCCTTGTCGGCAGAGACCCATTCTTCAACAGCTCCTCCTCCGTAACTGTCCATATAGCCGCCTGTATCGAGGTATCGGTCGCCGACGATCAGATAGGCGTGCAATGTGCCGTCATCGTCCCTTGTTAAATGGCAGCTATTCCATTGATGGTTGGAAGGTGCAATAGGCGTCTGCTTCCATTTTCCTTCCACCCGTCTGACGTAATAGTACTGGTGGTTCTCAAGCGTTTCTTCTGAAAGCACATGGAGAAAAGCAGGATCCCCGTTTTCATCAAGAATTATGGTCGGCGGCACGCCGGCCCCGCGCCATTTCGTGTCCCAAATTCTGCATTTTGCATCGGCCTGGTCGATGTCGATGGGCGTTTTCATGCTTTCGCCGTCGAAGTTGGTCACATCGTGAGTTTGCAGATCGATCCTGACGTAATAAAGGTTATACTTCCACTCATTACTGACTTCATGCTTGTAACGTGGATTATAATACCTTTTTGGGTCATCGGACCTGTTGTCATCGTAAGCGATAAAAACAACGTGTAGGAACCGACCGTCCTGACCTGGCAATGTGCATTGGTATGATGACCATTCAAACCTGCCCTTGATATCCATATCAGTTACATCTTTTGCAGGTCCGACCCATGTTTTTCCTTTGTCACCAGTAATCCGATATGTCCATGAACTGATGTGCCCCGCTGTACGGTAATAAACCAATTCTTTATTATCGTATATACGGTAAAAAGTAGGGTAAGAGATTTTCGGAGTGATTTTGGGTCCCGTACTCCAATCGTCCAGGCTGCTTCCAATGTCACCTGGACGTTTTGAAATCAGGTGGGTGCCAGGTGTGCTATGGCAACCGTAGAGGACATGTAAATAGTTATCTTCATCAGCCCAAATGACGGGGCCGTAGTGATGGTCTTTTTTTCCCGGGCCGAGTGTCACTACTTCGGAGAACTTGCGGGTTGCGGGATCATAAGTGATGGCCATAGCTTTGGTGGGGGCCTTAGCCGGGGCTCCGATTTGTCCGGCGGCATTGAAAACAATATGGATTTTGTTGTTGAGATAGATTGACTGGGGCCTCTGCCTGCGGTCGTAGAGCATTTTAATCTGTCCTCCATCACCAAAGGCTATGGGGAACTGACCGGCTTTTTTTTGTTCCTGCGTTGGGGACATTTTGGCTGGAGCGGCTTGTGTTGAATTTTGTGTTATATAAGTTCTTGTTCGTCTTTCCTGTTTTTGACCACATCCAATCATGGTTAATAAAACCAAACAAAATGAAAATGATAAAACCTTTTTCTTCATTACTTTTTCTCCAATGAAATCATCTGTTCACAAAACATTATAAACTCACAAGGTAAAATCGAGAAGAGAAAAGGCAGTCCAGATTCTAATCTGGCGGACCTAATTTAGAGGTGATATCAAGCTCCAGCATTTGATTCATCATTTAATTCATGGTAGAATAATTTATGTTTTTCCCTTGACTATTTTTCTCATCATGCATTACAATATTAGAACTTTTGGCTCAGGAGCATATCTCAAAAGCCTAAAATAGTGTTTTCTGCTGTTGAGTAGGCGGCAGGAAGAGGTAATCATTTAAGGAGAGTTTGTTAGCACTAACAAGACCGCGAAGAATTCTACGAAAATAAAGTTAGAGAGGCGAATATGGTGCAAAAACAGAAATTTACACGACGTGAACTCTTGAAGAGTTCGGCATTATCTGCCGGAGCGCTGGTATTGGGCGGCGCGGCAGTACCTTTGGCGGAAGCGAGGGGCAGCGACACGATACGTGTCGGAGTAGTCGGCTGTGGCGGCCGAGGATCCGGCGCAGCGAATGACTGTTTTAAGTCCTCGCCCGGTGTGAAAATCGTCGCACTGGCTGACGCTTTTGAGGACCGCCTTAACGGTTTGAAGAAACAATTCGAAGTCCCCGACAGACGCTGCTTCATCGGTCTCGATGCCTATAAGAAGCTGATGGCTCTGGATGACATTAACCTGGTGATTCTGGCGACTCCTCCGGGCTTTAGGCCGATACATCTCGCCGAGGCAATCAGACAAGGCAAGAACGTATTTATGGAAAAACCTGTTGCTGTCTGTCCGGCCGGCGTCAAAATGGTGATCGAGGCATCTGCAGAAGCGGGAAGAAAAGGCCTTGCCATTGTTGCCGGTACGCAGCGCCGCCACCA
Organism: Planctomycetota bacterium; assembly: GCA_014384025.1. Classification (GTDB taxonomy): domain Bacteria; phylum Planctomycetota; class Phycisphaerae; order Sedimentisphaerales; family Anaerobacaceae; genus NIOZ-UU13. Next base: position 39,189 of record JACNGQ010000162.1, read on the forward strand.
GGCGAAGTATGTCGAGACAATGAAGCGTATCCACGACGGCGCTATAGGCGATATTGTCTCGGCCCAATGCTACTGGAACATGGGCGAGCTCTGGGTCAGCCAGCGCAAGGCCGATCAGGGCGATGTCGAGTGGCAAATCCGCAACTGGCTGTACTTCACATGGCTTTCGGGCGACCACATTTGCGAACAGCACGTGCATAATATCGACGTAATTAACTGGGCCTTCGATGCGCTTCCCGAACAGGTACATGGTGTTGGCGGCCGGCAGTACCGCACAGGCCCTGAGCACGGTAATATCTTTGACCATTTCGGTATTGAATTTTTCTATCCAGGCGACGTGCGGACTATAAGTACCTGCCGGCAGATTAAAGGGACGGCCAACCGGGTCAGTGAACGTGTGGTAGGTACGAAAGGTGTCAGCGATTGTGCCGGGACCATCCAAGGTGAAAATTCCTGGCGTTACAGAGGCCCCAATCCCAATCCGTACGAAGTGGAGCATACTGATTTGATTAAAAGCATTCGCAGCGGTAATCCGCTAAATGAGGGCAAGCAAATTGCTGAAAGCACGCTTTGTGCAATAATGGGCAGAGAATCCGCCTATTCGCGTCAGCAGTTTAACACGTCCTGGTTTATGAGCAGGTGTACACTGGATTTGTTACCGCCCGATGACCTTCAACTCAGCGATTCCAAGCCTGTGCCCGCGTTCGCGGTTCCGGGCAAGTATCAGTTGCCGGGTTTCGTGCCAAGACAGAGGCGGCGCGGGTGATCGATGGAAGAGATGGTTGATGATATTCTTATGTTTAATCGGCCAAACGGCTACAAGATAAAGAACAAAGGAGATTTTCAATATGACAGCGTCAGAGAAAGACAAAGGCATATCTAAGAAAAATGTTGCCACAGCCGCCGGTGCAGTGGCCCTGGCCAGCTCGATAGCGCATGTGGCCCATGCGCAAGGGTCGGGAAAAATTAAAATCGGATTGCTCGGGTGCGGCGGACGCGGCAACGGCGCCCTGCGTCAATGCCTGCAGGCAGACCCGGGTGTGGAGGTTATCGCCCTAGCGGACCTTTTCGAAAGCCAGGTCAGGAAAACCCGGGACAGAATTATGAGGGACAGCAAGTTCCAAGATCGGGTGAAAATCGATGACGATCACCTGTTCTGGGGTTTTGATTGCCATGAGAAGCTGGCCCGCTGCGAAGCAGATCTTCTGCTTATGGCGACAGCGCCGGCGTTTCGCGGAAGGCAGATGATGGCAGCCGTCAATGCAGGCAAGCATATCTTTACCGAAAAACCCGTTGCTACGGATGTCGCCGGTTGCCGAGAAGTTATGAAGGCCTCTAAAATCGCCGAACAGAAGGGCCTTGCAATCGTTTGCGGTACACAGAGAAGGCATGAATTCAGCCGTGTCGAACTGATGAAGCGCATTCATGACGGCCAGATGGGCGAGCTGGTCGGCGGCCAGTGCTACTGGTATGGCGGAGGCATATGGTACAGAGGTTATCAGGAAGGCATGAGTGAGCTGGAATGGCAGTGCTACAACTGGTACCACTTCAACTGGCTTTCAGGCGACCAGATTTGCGAGCAGCACATCCATAATATCGATATAATGAACTGGTGTTTCAACGGTCCTCCGAAGAAATTCATGTCTGTGGGCGGCCGTGCCTGGCGCAGCTATAACGACGACCAGATAGGTCCTGCTAAAGAAGTTTGTCGTAAGTACAACAACGACAGCGAGGCGGAGTGGGAGAAATACAACGGAGACATCTGGGACCATATATACGCCGAGTTCGAGTATGAAAACGGCGCACGCTGCCTGAGCTTCAGCGGGCATAGTCCCGGTACCGGACGCGGCGATGAGAAAATCATCGGCACAAAAGGAACCAGCAACTGCAACAACCGCATAACGGGCGAAAACTCGTGGAGCTTTGAGGGTAAGAGCGTCGATGGAATGGATCAGGAGCACATCGACCTTATCCAGAGCATCCGCAGCGGTAACCTGCTCAACGAAGGCCAGCGAATCGCTGAAAGCACTCTTACAGCTATCGGCGCTCGAACTGCCGCATTTACCGGGCAAGATATAACCTGGGACTGGCTGATGAATTCGAGCAAACAGGATATTGTTCCGAAGAATCTTGGGCCGGGTAGCGGGGTGTTCTACCCGACTGCTACCGGCTGTGATGAGCCTGTGTAGTTTCCAACTTGCTTGTTTTTCATCTGTGAGTGGTTGACGGATTTATCATTAGAGATTTTCTCTTTACATATAAGCTCTGCGCCAATTCTCGAAGAACCATGAAAATTGAGTATATATATTGATTATAACTTAGTTTTGAAATTACCTAATCTATTCAGGATTGAATCTATGAAATCTCAAATCAAACGACGTCATTTTCTTCAACAAAGTAGTCTGGTCCTCGCCGGGGCGTCATTGGCGACTATGCTGGAGGGGCTGTCTTTCGCCGATTCAGAGCCATCCAAAGGCCGCTATAGGAAAGCGCTTGGCTTTACGATGATAAAAGAGGACTTGTCGGTAGAAGACAAACTGAAATTGGTCAAAGATGTCGGATTCGAGGGGATTGAAATCCCTACACAGCTTACAAACAAGGAAATACCGGAGCCGACGGTTATCGCAAGAGCAAGCGAGAAAGTTGGAGTTCCCGTACACGGTGTAGTCAACTCAAGCCATCCCGACCTAAAAGGAGCCATCGATGAAGCTGTGCTATACGGTGCGACTTCGGTGCTCCATGTAGTACGTCCGAAACCTGATGGTTCGTTTATGGAGAATTACCGAAGCTCGCAAGAGGCAATTCGTAAGGCCATTCCATACGCCGAGAAGAAACGTATCCACCTTCTAATCGAGAATGTCTGGAGCACTTTTCTCATCGAACCTCTGACAATGGCACGATATATCGATGAACTTGACAGCCCATACGTGAAGTCGTATTTCGATGTGGGTAATGTGGTCCGATGGGGCTGGCCTCAACACTGGATTGAAGTGCTCGGTAAGCGGATCGTCAAGATACACATCAAGGAGTACAACTTAAAGGTTGCGATGAGTGAAGGTATGGGCAAGGGCTTTTCTTTCCCGATTGGGCAAGGCAGCATCGACTGGAAGAGGGTGCGGGAGGAATTAACGAAAATCGGATACCGGGGCTGGGCGACCGCCGAAGTTAATGGCGGCAATCGCGAGCGATTAGCCGAGATATCTCAACAAATGGATCGGGTTCTTGCTCTTTGAGTCAAGGCCGTTAAGTAAACGATTATTTCTTACAAAGCTTCTGATAGCTGCCGTATAAACAATACATCGAAATTGCATCTTTTTCTTCAAAACACATACCTGTCAAATATTTTTGTTACCATCCTTCAAGTTGCTGCCTTTTATAGATAGAAGAGAGTTTTATGACAAAGTTCTTTGAGTTTATGGAGTATCGAAGAAAGGGATGCACTGAAATGAAGGCTTTACGATGTATAAACAAGTGGCTGCATAAATTCTGGGACCCGAACGTGAGTATGTCAGCCGGGATTGATTCGCATAAATGGAACAACAAAATGGAGATTCTGGGATGTTTGTCGAGCCGGTCTCATCAAATAGTCGGGTCCAAAAGGCGCTGATTGCTGATGGCCAAGACCTACATTATTTCTATCTGGCTTCGCTGAGTGATGATGAGAAATCAATGCAGGACTACTTAGGCTTCATTCAAAATATGAATAATTCATAATGATGTGAACAAATCAATACCCCTGCCGTTTTATCCAGCTTATTATATTTTCACATATTGTTTTACCGATATAGATTAGCCAAGCTACAGATAAGGAGATCAGTCCAATTCTGGTAATTTGCGTCTTGTCAGATTTAGTATGTTACCACGTGTCTTTGAATACGGCATTAAACGTAAGCGATAATGGTAAGGCTTGGCCGGCAAGGTATATTCAGGATGTGTTCGTGCACCCCAGCTATCATCGCCACCGACGCCCATCTGCCTGTAGTCGAGATTGACGGTTATAGTCTCAGCCTGTGGAGGTTCGTGAATGTGTTTAGCTTTTTCAAGGGCCTGCATCGTAAAGGGCCAGGCACTGATGTCGATTGTAGGCATGCCGACTGCGACAATGCCTACACTATTTGCATCGGTCAAAGCCATCCAACGGACATCTGATCTGTTCCCGTTTTCCTGAGGTCTGACATAGCGATGGATTAGGTTATTGACATTTCCCGTATAGAGTCCGAGGGCGGCGCCTGTTTTTCTGTCCCAGTAGTTTTCATGAGGACCACGGCCAAACCATGTGAGTTTGTTAAACTGGGCGGGTACTGCCATCTGCATGCCAAAACGCGGCAGGTCAGGCAGATTGTTACCATTCGGGGCGAAGTTTGAATCGATGATGATATCACCAGTGCCATAAACAGTATAGACATTTTTATAGGTGGAGTTTGTTCCAACGGGGATATCTGCTTCGGTGGTAATGCGAACAACCTGGGGCTTTAGTTGTTCGGCTTTGACGGTATTAACTGTTCGGTCGGGTCCGGCATTACGCCAAATACCGAGACGCTTGGGCATATTGTTTCCTTCATCATTATCGATTGGCACGCGCCAGAAGTTTGGAACCAGGCCTGAGGCAATGAGCTGTTTTTCATTGAAGACAAAGGATTCAAGTGCGCCGGATTTTGTCCCAAACATAATTTCAAAATCATCACCTGTAATAGTGATATTTTGTGCGGTTTCATTCAGTGTAAGGGACGGCATTGTGTTCGAGTCAATAAGCGGAGCCGTCGGGACATCAAAGGGAATCTTAAACTGGTCCCATGCAAGAATGTATCCGCGCCTGGCCCAGGAGGTATCGTTGGCGAGGGTAAAGAATATCTTAATCCAGTATTCGGTGTCTGGCTGGAAGTTTGGCTCTGTAAAGTTAAGTTGCAGCTCTCTTTTAGCGCCAGGGGCGAGGGAAAGCTTCGGTAAGGTACCCCTTTGAATTACCCTGCCATCGGCGGAGAGTTCACACTTGATATCAGTAAAATCAAGGTTGAGGAAATCGTATTCGTTGTAGATGTGAAACTTTCCGGCCAGAATGTCGACCGGCAGGACGTGTATTCGCTGATAGACCTTTTTGACTTCATAGAGGGAGGGATTGGGTTTTCGATTTGGCTGGACCAGGCCGTTGCAGCAGAAGTTTCCGTCGTTTGGGTCATCTCCGAAGTCACCGCCATAGGCCCAAAATTCCTGTCCATCCGGGCTCTTTTTACGCAGGCCCTGATCCGCCCAGTCCCAGATAAAACCGCCGATGAGACGTTTATGAGTGCGGATGGCATTCCAGTATTCCTTAAGGTTACCGACAGAATTGCCCATTGCGTGGGCGTACTCGCAGAGAACCATCGGTCGATCATCATTAGGATCGGTGGCCAACCTGATGATTTCCGGGATTCTTGCATACATTCGGCTAATCATATCCACATAGGGGTAGTCAACAGGATTTCCCGCTGCTCCTTCATAGTGTATCGGACGAGTCGGGTCGTAATCTTTTATCCATGCCGACATAGCGGCATGATTTGGCCCGCAGCCCGTCTCATTACCGAGCGACCAAAAAATGACAGATGGATGATTCTTATCACGCTCGACCATACGAATGGCCCGCTCCACAAAGGCATTGTGCCATGCGGGGACGTTTGAAAGGTATCCCTTTAGGCCGTGCGATTCAAGATTTGCTTCATCGATAAGATAAATCCCGTACTCATCGCACAGGTCATACCAGGTTGGATCGTCAGGGTAGTGTGAGGTACGCACTGCGTTGATATTATTTTGTTTTAGGAGCTTGATATCCTGTATCATTCGGCTAACAGGGACAGCGCGGCCGTGGTCCGGGTCGTGTTCATGACGGTTCACACCGAACAGCTTAATGGACCGGCCATTGACTAATAATTGGCCTTCTTTTATCTCGATTTTACGAAAGCCAATCCGGCAGCTTTCAGCCTCGATAGTCTTGCCGTCAGCATTATTGAGGCTCAGGACCAGTGTGTACAGGTTTGGAAACTCGTCAGACCATTTGTTAGGATTGCTGATCTTTTGTTCTAAAAGTGCGAATTTTACATTGTCTCTTTGCGGGTATTGCTCGTTGATAACGGATGAGACCGTTCTGGTTAGAGGTTCGGTCAGCACCGGTTCTTTATTTGGGTCATAAAGCTGAGCCTCAATGGTCCATCCCTCGATGTTCTGATCGGTGTAATTGGCAATCCTGGGACGAATCTTTAAGGTGGCATCTGTGTAGCTGTCGTCGAGATCGGTTTGGACGAAAAAATCACGGATGTGTACTTGCGGTGTGGCGAATAGATAGACGTTTCGATATATGCCGCTGAGTCTCCACATATCCTGGTCTTCAAGGTAGCTGCCGTCTGACCAGCGATAGACTTCGACGGCAATGGTGTTTTCACCAGACTTTAGATATTGTGTAATGTCGAATTCAGCGGGTGTCATGCTGTCCTGGCTGTAGCCGACCTTCCGGCCGTTAATCCATAGATAAAAAGCGCTTTTGACACCATCGAAGTGGACGAAAATCCGGCGGTCTTTCCAATCGTCGGGTTTTGTGAACTGTCTTCGATAGGAACCTACAGGATTGTAGTCGTGGGGAATATAGGGCGGATTCGGCGGGAAGGGGTAGCGGACATTGAGGTAAATAGGAATTCCATAGCCGTGCATTTGCCAATTGGAGGGCACGGGAATTAATTTCCATGTGCTGACATCATAATCGGGCTTATAAAAGTCGAGGGGCCTGTCGGCAGGTTTATTAACCCAGTTGAACTTCCAATTTCCATTGAGGGATCTATAAAATTGCGAGTTTTTGCGGTCGGCCTTAAGGGCTGTTTCGATATCTGAATACGGGATGAGAGTGCAGTGCCCAGGCTCCTTGTTTATACCCACTACGTCGGGATTTTCCCAGTCCGGCTTCATTAGACTCGTATCTTCTGTTTTTTGAAGTGGAGCGCATCCTATGAGAGATATTAAGGTTAAAATAATGAGAAAAGGCAGTGCTGAATATAAAAGACAGGTCCGGTTCAACATCGATAAACTCCTTTCATTATCGAAACAGGTCATTCTGTTAAAAATGAGAGTTTATCTTAAGGTGAACGTCTAAGCAAGATATTTTGTGATATTTTGAGTATAGCGAGGGAGTGTGTATAAGGCGGTGGAACAAACTTCAGACAGCAGCATGATTTATTCTGGATTAGAATACAGGGATTTTCTTTTAAATATCTGCATACATAATTGATATTGCTAACCTTACTGAATATAAACACATTATTTGTTGCTTCCGAGCTTGATCCACTTTTTGAGTCTGGATTTACACTGCTCTAATTTTCCCTCTTCGGATGATGTTTGTCCGTATTTGAAGTTATATTGTTCTATAGCCTGCATAACAATCTTTTCGAAGTTTGTCCCTCCGAGCTTCCACGGCTTATTAATTAACCTGAAAATCTCTCCCTGATCAACTGCAGCCTTAAGATCGGCATCCTGGTCATATCCCGAGAGTACTATCCCGATGATATCCGGATGTTTTTGTTTGACGGTTCTAAGAAGCTCAAGCCCGGTCATCTCAGGCATGCACATATCGGTTACGATTACATGTACTTCTTCTCGCTGGAGGATTTCATGTGCTTCTTCACAAGTCTTGGCGAAGAATTTATTGTATGATTCGTCCATAAGGCCCCTTTCCAGAGACTGTAGGACTATTATGTCGTCATCAACGAATAATACGGTTCTCTTTTCCATTTTTATCTTCCTCACGTTCGCTTTTTGTTTCTTTCTGCATATGTAAGCTGTTATTACTCAAGTTCAAATATTTGCTTGTATCTTCTTCACATCGGTTTGCTGCCCTGCTGATTCGGTCCAGTTCGGTTGAGACAGAAATGTTTTAAGTTTATTAAATTCTGTCTGTATGTCGGCAAAAAGCGCCTCAGTTCCTTCCAGCTTTTCCTCTCTGCCTTTAGTTTCAAGATGGTACAACATATCGGATATTTTCCTCGCAGCGACATGTCTGGCTAAGCCCCTTAGTTTATGTGAATACATTTTTACATTCTTGGAATCCCTGGCCTCTATTGCCACAGCAAGAAGCTCTATGGTCTGCGGGGCTTCTTCAAGAAATATCTTTACGGTTTCTTTAAGTACCTCTTCATCGTCATAAATCTTTTTAATTATATCAAAGTCAACCGGGAACTCGCCATACTGTTCATCTACCAGTTCGGCCGGTGTGGTATCAGCGGTTGATGTTTCAGAACAAAGCTGGTTGAGTTGTTCAACATCGGATTTTGCGGAATCAATTCGCTGGTTCATATCTATATCCCCTTCTGATAAATATTTACTTAGGGTTTGAAGCAATTTCTTATGCTCAATTGGTTTGCTTATGTAGTCATCGCATCCGGCCGCAAAACATTTCACATCGTCTCCTTTCATAGCATAAGCAGTGAGAGCAATTATCGGTGTTTTCAATCCTTTTTTTCTAATCGCTTTTGCGGCCTCGTAGCCGTTCATATTAGGCATCTCGATATCCATAAATATCAGATCAAATTGTTCAGTCAGAGCTTTTTGTACTACCTGGTTACCATCTTCTGCAATAGTTACCTTCAGACCGAGCCTTTTCAGCAGCGATTTGATAAGTACTTGGTTAGTTTTTGCATCTTCGGCAACTAATATATTGCCTGAAAATTCGACTTGCTGTGCTTGGTCATCATTACAGGCCTCTATATGGCTAACCATATTCTGCCTGTCCAAAAACGGCTGTTTTGTTACTTCAACACCGGCAGGTATAGTAAGCGAGAATACCGAGCCTTTTCCAACTTCGCTGGTCATAGTAAGTTGTCCGTCCAGAAGTTCCGCCAGCCGTTTCGATATAGCAAGACCCAGACCCGTACCTCCAAACTCGCGAGAGGTGCTGTTATCACCCTGAACAAATGTCTCGAATATTTCATCTTGTTTGTCTTTAGGAATGCCAATGCCGGTATCTTCCACATCGAAACGAATGAATGGGGCATTTTCAATTTCCTGTAGAGATACCCTTAAATAGATATGTCCTTCCCTGGTGAATTTAATGGCGTTACTCACAAGATTGATAAGGCATTGACGCACACGAGTTATATCTGTGCGTATTTTTGCCGGCAGCCCAGCATCTTCAATGACCTTATAATCAAGCCCTTCGATTTTTGCTTTAGGCAGCATCAATGATTCAACAGAATTGAGTAGCCGCCCTAATGAGCACTCAGCAATATCAACATCGACTTTTTTGGCCTCGACTTTGGATAAGTCAAGTATGTCATCTATGAGCCTGAGCAGGTTATGACTTGAATCTCTGACAATTTTAAGATGCTCTTTTTGCTCGTTGGTTAGTTCTGATTCCGCCAATAAATTGGTAAAACCTATTATTGCATTCATGGGTGTACGGATTTCATGGCTCATGGTTGCCAGGAACTGGCTCTTGGCTACATTGGCCATCTGAGCTTGAGCTGCCATATCGTTTGCCCGCGAGGTGGTCTTTATGAGTTCTTTGTTGACATCTTCGGCTTCTTTCCTGGCACACTCGATGTCAGTCATCATGTTAAGTGTTGCCTGCTGAGATTGCTCCAGTTCAAGCATGTTTTTGTTCAGTTGTTTTTCAATCACTGAACGTTCTCTGATTTCCTTAATCAATTTTGCCTCAGTGCGTTTGAGATTGGCAGTTTCCCTTGAAAGCTGCTCGTTTAGCACATTTAGTTCATCAGCGGACTGAGCTTTTATCGCCAGTTTGACTTTCTCTCGTTGATTTCTATAGAACCAGGTGCCTCCGAGAATAAGCTGCACTATCAATAGTCCGACCGCCATATTGACGTTTCTCGAATGGGTTTTTGCAGGAGCTGATATTCTATCGTATTCTGATGTTACGCATATTGTCCATTTTGTCTCTCCAATACTGATTGGCCTCCAGGCCATGACCACCTTTTTATCTGAGAATTCATCAAATACGAGACAGCGAGCCCCGCTATTACCGGCTAACATCTCAGAGAGAACTTCTGTTTCTCTATCTTCTTCACCTCCAACATTATCTTTTTGAAGTGAAAACAGATTTTGCCCAATAAAAGAGCTATCAATATGGCTTATTATGATTCCGTTATTATCGACAATCCATGTGTAGCCACCATTGCCTTGGTTGCTTCCATAGAGACTATTGCGTATTGTGCTCAAATGTATTACCGCTCGCAGTATTCCAATAAATTGTTCGCCTTCGAACACAGGCTGACAAACCGAAATACTTTCGATTCCTGAATTTGATGTAAATATCGGGCTTATACAAGGTTTGTGGTCTTTAATCACCTTGCTGATGCCGGGCTTATTTGAATAATCGGCCCCAGCCTTGTTTTCTTTCCATGGTATCATGCATTGGATTATCCCACTTGCATCTACCCGGTATAATGAATTCACTATACCTTTTAGGTTATCAAAAATAAGTTTTTCCGGGTAATAACTGTCAACCACCGGACCCTGTGCGTCCGTCCAGCCGTTCACTAATGCTTTCTTGACCTTTGGATTATTAGCCAATATGCTTAATTCATTATGAGTATGAACAAATAGTTTTTCGATGTTAACGGCCTCTGTAGTAGCAATAGAAGATAGATGTTTCTGAACTTCAGCAATAATGGTGTTCTCAAAGTTTCTGCTGCTCTTTTGAGCCAGTATTATTACAACTGCAACAGTTAGCACGGCAACTATCACTACAATGCAAAATCTTCTGTTGACGGTTTGTATGTTCATATTCTTTTCAGAAGAGGTCTCTCTTCCCTATTCCTGTTAGAGTTCCCTATGATATTTTAGGTTTATTTGCGCCGGCCTTGTTTTCAATGTATTCTATCTCATCTCGATATTTCTCTTCCCTGCCTAATTCTCTCAAGAGATCGTCGATCTCTTTCTTCAATTCAATCATTTGCAGTTCACGGCCGACAGCCAGCTTGTTGAACTGTCTTAACTCATGCATCTTTTTTTCCAGTTTTTCTTCAACTTCTTTGCGATAGGTAATGTCTGTGGAGATTATCGTAGCGGCAATAATCTCCTGGTCATGCTTTACCGGCCCGATACGAGTCACCTGCCATGTTCTTATGTTGGCGCCCTCAGGAGTAATAATCGTTTCAAAACTCTGACATTGACCTGTTTGGAAGACCAGTTCAATATTATTTCTGATTGTATCTTGATACTCCGGCGGTATGTGGTCACAGATGTTTGTACCTATTGCCTCTTCGACAGTAGTACCCTGAACAGTGCGATTGATAAACAAAATCTTGCCATCTCGGTTCACATTGAGGATGTAATCAGGTGCAGTCTCAAGTATAGAATGCATTTTTTCTTTACTTGCCTGCAAGTTGTTATAAGAATTTACGAGCTTGTTTTCTATTTCTCCAATATAGAAATAAAAGAATCCCAACAATAGGAAAATAACTGTAATGCAGGACAGTGTTAATATTAGTGAAAATATCCTCAATCCGGAAACTTCTTCGGTAATATCAGCATGAACTGCAATATCACCGACATCTCGACCTCCGGCATCTATTAGCGGAAGGAATCTCCCAAGATAATACCGATTGTCCGAGGGCAGTTTAAGTACATGGGAAAGTTGCTCTTTGTCATCACATTTTGAGAGCTCTTCTAAGTATTTGTATAATGCCGGCGGCAACTTGGCAAAAGTGCTGGCGGAGATAACAAAATTGGGAAACTGATTCCAATGTGAATCACGTCCCAGCATTTTCATTCCTTCTTCCCATTTGGCGCGATCCAGATAAGACTTATTGATGATAAGACATAGCTCTATGCCTAAGGTTTCCTTCAAATCCGAAGTAATATGTTCAATTTCTTCACCGAGCTCAATGTAACCGACCAGCTTGCCGTCAATTTGCCATGGATACACAACTCTCAATGTAAATGTGCCTAATGGTCCAAGCTCGATACCAGAAGCGGTTTGCCCATCACGTACTACACTATCCATCGTGAATCTGTCTATATAATCCCCGTGTCTTGAAGGATTGTGGACTCGCAAAAAACAAACGCTGTCTAAGTCGTGAAAGTAAAAATGTGTTATCTTATGTTCTTGATGAATATTGTTGAAAATTGGTGTGGCATATTTTAGCAGTGCATTCCTGTCTTTTGCAAACCAGGCATCTCTAAGGTCATTGTCTTTTTGCAGAAGATTGATCAACCCATTTAATAACTGCGTGTCCTCATCCAGTTCTATTTTTAGCAGTTTCTTTACCTGGAAAAGACGTTGTTGTGTCTGGTTATGGATTCGGCGTGTATGAAGCATATGTGCCGTAAGTATAGAAACCGCTAATAAAACTCCTAATGCTGTTGCAAGAGGAATCAGAATGCGCCACTTGATTTTTTCTCTGACTTTTTTCATTATTTATTACGTCCGAACATATCCTTCATACTCGCCATGCGGTACGTCAAATTACATCTTTTTCCTATAGCCCGCCTTACACAATATCAGAAGGTGTGTTTATTGTTACCCCAGCTTTTTCAGAAATTAGGACCAAGGAATTTCAATCACATTCATATCGGCTAAAATTCTATGTGAGTAAACCGCGTTTTTCGCCCCTCTAAGACATTATTCAGCAAACCGGTATTCCTGCATTACTGGCAGTCCGCAAGGGCTGATAATAAAAAAAAATGTCACAACTGACCGATAATATTGGTCGGAATTCGTGATTGGCTACTTTTGAGTCTGTAGTTTTTTTCCTGAATCAGGACGTGACTGATAGAGATATCGTGCAGGTAAAAAGGATTTTTCTCTGTTATCTCATCAGGCCAAAGAATAGCTGATGAAATAACAAAAAAGGCTGTTGTGTCCGGCAAAACTACCCGATGGACTCTTCCGCATTAGGCTACGACTCGGAAGACATAGCATCGTTGGAACCGGTCCGGCGAGAGTCGATTTTTTTATTAAGGTCGGCAATCTGCCCGTTGAGATAGAACATATATCCAAACAGCATTACCATGAGAACAGAATAGGACATACATAAGTATAACATTGAACAAACTCCATCAATTATTCGGCTTCAAGCCTTGATTTGATTTTCAGTACATCTGTCTTTATCCAAATCAGCATTGCGGCTAACAACATCGTTGAGACCATGCCCATAAAAAATGCTCCTCTTTGCCAGGGATTGTCAAAAGTAAAGCTCGGCTGGTGTATATCTTGCATGTAACGGGCACTGATATAAACCATTGGTACGTCGAGAAATGCGATAATAGCAAAGACGGCGCAAACTCTCGCTCTGCGTTGTTTTGAGCCGGGCAAAGAAGACCGCAGGATAAGATAAACTACATAGAGAAACCATAAAATTGCAGATGAGATAAGCCTCGGGCTTGCAGTCCACCATGGCCCCCATTCGGCACGCGAGAAAATCATCCCTGTTGCGTTCAATACTGTGGCAAAAATTAGACCGACTTCAGCAGTAGCTGCCGCCACGTGATCCCATGATTCATTACCGGTGGCCAGATAACCAATGGCAGTTACGAGTAGCACGGTGAAACAGGCAAGTGAACAAATTGAGCTGGGAACATGGGCGTAAATGATATTTCGGACGGGCGAGCAGGGGTTTGCAGAAGGTCCTTCAATTCGTCCTTTGGTCAGAGCCATCCACGTAGACGCCAACAATAGTACCAAAGTAATAAACAGTAAAATCTTTCGCATTTCTTACTCCTTAATCGCAAAGCCGAATAAAAGCCAGCAGGCAACCACAAACACTGCGTCGAAGGCAATCATAAATCCTACCGCCGAGCCGAATGTGCCTACAAAGGCAAGTGCTCCGGTGCCTGTCATTTCCGGGGGGATTGCACCGAAAACAAGCAGAAGGGCAAATGTGGCCGGTATCATCATCGGCATAAGTATGACAAGAACTAAGATACTCAGCAATGCTCCTCGTGCTCTGCTTAGTTGAACAATCGCCGAAAACAATGTTCCAACACTCGATATGGCAATATTTCCCAGTAATAATACACCTATCAAAGCAGGCCAATTGTTGATATTTAATCTGAATGCGACTATAACGACCGGGACGATTATTATCTCAAAGATGCAGAGCAAAACTACATTGACAAACAGCTTGGCCAGGTAAATTGTTCCTTCGTCAACAGGAGCCAGCAGCAGAGCGTAAATACAGTCCTGCCGCTGTTCAGTTGCGAATGATCTTTCCTGTGCCAGAAGGCCGGCGAACAGAAACGCTATCCACAATGCGACCGGGCCGATGACAGCCTCGCTTTGCAGCACCGCTTCTGAAGCCATTCGCAAAACCCAGACTATCAACATTCCAAGGACTATCATCGTCGGTAGTACCTGCTTTGCCCGCAGCTCTGTGACAATATCTTTGATAAAAATGGCCTTTAAGCTGAGCCAGAAATATCTCATGTTTCGCTCCTGGCATAGCTTATATAATCTTTCAAAAACCTTTCCTTATCAATATCGCCGGTCTTTGCGTCAAATATCAGGTTCGATTTATCCAAAACCACCACACGATTGCAGCACTGCAGGCCGATATCTATGTCATGAGTTGTCATCACAATTGTACCGTCATTTTTCGTAAATTCTTTTAAAACAGTGATAAGATGATGACAGGCCTTGGCATCCAGACCGGTAAAAGGCTCATCCGCCAGCAATAAAGCCGGCCGATGTACCAGAGCCCGTGCAATGGCTAAACGTTGAAGAAGCCCCCGGGAAAGGATACTTGCTGTGTCGTATTTATAGGAGGAAAGCCCGACATCCTGAAGTAATTCTGTTATGTGGGTTTCACTGTCTTTCACGCCGTAGAGAGTCGCAAAAAAAGAAAGATTTTCGAGAACTGTCAATTCGGGATAAACCATGCTTTTATGGGAAATCATTCCAAATTGTGATTTGGCTTTTTCCGGGTCCTTTTGGATATTGTATCCGCAAAGCTTAACAGAGCCAATGTCAGGCTGCAAGAGGCCGGCTATGATACGCAGCAGCGTGGTTTTACCCGCTCCATTGATACCACAAATGAGAACCGCCTGCCCCGTATCTATGTCAATAGCAATATCCCTCAAAACATTCCGTGTATCAAATGCTTTACTGACAGACTTAACATTTATAACCATGTCATTCATATCTTGCAGCAACACAGGCCTTTTTATATAAAATCATCAGAAAGTGATTTAAATATTCATAAAATCCCACTCAGCTTTGTTGACTACGTAGCCGCCAAATCACCAGGACAGCTATCAGAGCAAACACCACTATCAAAGTTATTGACGTGCTACTATTCGACTTTGTGACAGTGAATCCGACAGCCTGGAATTTTATCTGTTCGGCAACCTTTAGTTCCGAGAAACTAAAATATTCGGCAGAGCTGCCATCAGCCAGGTTTACTTCTCCTTTTGAGTCTCCAAGACCTTTTAGTCGTCCTTTATCCAATAACGAAAAAACCATAAATTCAGATGTGGGCAGACTTATCTTTTTTATGATGTCAATAGTTTCTGAATCAATATCCAGGCTATATGAGAATTCAGCATCATACTGCCCGGGGGGAGTCGCCATAGTATCGTAGAAACCATCTTTTGTAATAACCAGGGCGTTTTCCTGAAAATATTTCGATAAGGTCAGATCCTTAAATCCTACCGGAAGCATTGCCTCTATAACTTTACTTTTATCATTTTCATCTTTTTCTACTGAAGTTATTGCCATATCCGAACTGTTATCAAGGCGCATGTATTCTGTTATTCTAAGAGCATCAGCTTCGACCTTAATAATAAAATGGTGGGTAGCGACGGACAGTTTGGATTTGTCGGTTGAAACCTCATAAACTTCAACATGACCGTTAAAAACGGTTTGTCCCGTCTTAAGCGCAATAGGGTGCCCGTTAAACATCATGTTCTGGTGTTTTATTCTTGGCAGGGCCGTTACGTTGTTACCTGTTGGAACATTCTCAAAAACAGCCTTTCCTTCAGAATCAACATTCCCTTTTAGAGTTTGTGTCAGTTTTCCCTGCTCGAAGATGGTTACCAAAACTTCATTATTCACAGTGGGTGTGCCGTTGGCTGTGCTATTTGTTACATTTATGGTGAGTGTTATTTGTTTCTCTGATTCAATGTTCTGGCCGGCAAGGTATGATACTGAGAACAATGAAGACATTATTGATATCATTAGTAAATGTTTCACAATGTTTTACCGTTCCTTTTTTGTGTTATCTGTTCGTTTTGAAAGCAGAGGCAGAATTACAAACAGCACAGATACTCCTAAAAGTATCCATTTCAAATAGTCCATTTTAAGTCCTTCTAATTGTCTTTTGCTGTTATTGCTTTTTGTTTAAGTGACGAAAGCATGACAGCTAAAGTGCCCAAAACCATAACAAAACTTCCGATCCAAATCCAGTTTATTAATGGCTTTATCATGATATGAAGATTTATCAGCTTCTGGCTGTTGTCAACTTCCGTTAGAGCCAGATAAAGGTCGCCTGCGAGCGTTCTTCTAATATCAATCTCACTGACATTTTTTTTGCTTGCGTTGTAAAACGCCTTGGCCGGTTTTAATTGAGCGATCAATTTCTCGCTTTTGTGGACTGAAATATCTGCTGCCACGGCAGTAAAGTTCCGGCCGTGTTCAACTTTGAGGTCTTCAAAGGTCAATTCATATTCGGCTATATTGGTTTTGTCACCGACTCTCATTGCGACTGTCTTCTCCATAGCATAGCCACCTGAGCCTGCAATACCGATAAACATAACTGCGACTCCCAGATGGACAATCCGTGCGCCATACCATCTAAGATTTCGAGGTGATTTCTTCACTTTGTAACCGACAAAATCAGCCAGAAGATTTACCAGCACGAAGCCGCTTAAAATAAAACATGGTATTGCAGGCGACCCGCTTAAGAGCCATTGTCCCCACCATCCGATGGCTTGGGATATATCGCTCGGACGTGCGGAGTCCAGTGAACATGTAAACAGCCAGACTGTCACCACTGCGGCAAATGCGATAACTCCCAAAATAATACGCCAGCTTTTATTAAATCCGCTTCTCAAAAGATGCGGGCAAAGGCCAATGAGCAAAAGTAAAAACAATCCGCCTGGAGCCGTAATCTTAGAAAAAAATTCGGGAGCAAGGGTGACCGGGGCTCGTGGCGGCCCGGCTTGTGTAGATAAACTCTCAATAATTTTTATAAACACCTTGCTTAAGAACGGAAATAGTGTTCCTACGAATATCACGAGGGCCAGCAGCAGCAACAGCCAGTTGTTAAGAATTACAAATCGGTTACTGGGTATCCTGGCGTTCGGTGGGTCTTTTTTCTTACGTAGATAATTACGCAATAAGAGCACCCCTGCTATTACCCACACATGTATAAGCAATACGACGTGCAAAATACCAAGACCGGGATTCGGAAACGCATGAACACTGGAAACCAGTCCATATTTTGTAAGAAATCTGCCGAAAACACATAAACTGAACGTAAGGATACTAAGCAGCACTGTCCATGTTGCAATTGAAGAACGCCGGTTATAAATTCTGAAACAATGAAGTAATGCAGTTGCTGTAAGCCAGGGCAACAGCGAAGAATTTTCGACGGGATCCCATGCCCAATAACCTCCCCAGCCAAGCTCTTCATATGCCCACCAGGCGCCTAATACGATACCGCCGGTCAAAAACAACCAGGCAAACATTGCCCACCTCTGGGCCTGTTTAAGAAGCGGCAGAGTGTTGTCTTCATCGGCCGTTTTGAGCCGGCCAAAGGCCCATGCAAAAGTTATCAAGAAACCCGCATAGCCGACAAAAAGAATCGGGGGATGCAAAACCATCGCAGGGTGCTGCAATAAAGGATTAAGACCCATACCGTCAACGGGGGCGACCGTCGACAATTCAAATGGATTTTTATCACTGTTCAAAATAATAAGAAAGAAAACGCTGACCAGATTGGCTATCATACGGGCATTTGCAGAAAAACTTCTGTGTTTAAATTCAGATTTGCAATATACCATAACCAAAAATACGGCCTGGAACCATAACCACAGCAGTAACGAACCGGCAGAGCCCGCCCATAACGCGCTTATTTTATATGGAAGCGGCAGCGATCTGGAAGTATGTTCAGCGACATAAATTACAGCGAAATCACTCTTGACCAACAGTACCCACAGAGCAATCATAGCCACACTTAGGCAAGCCATGTATGCAACAGTCGCATTTCGAGCGCTTTTGATTAAACCCTGGTCTCCTCGCAGGGAACCTAACAGGTCAATTACAACCGCATAGCCGCTTAAAAAAAGCGCAAGTAAGAGAGCGAAATTTCCAAGTCCCGACATAATTTACTCCACTTTTGCCTTGTATTTTGATTCACATTTTGTCATGAGAGTTTTGGCTTTAAAAGATTTGTTTTCGTCCAGCCTACCTTCAACTACTACTTCAATGTCATCGGTAAAATTGTCCGGAACAGTACCTTCATAAAGTACTGGAATCTCTGTTTTGGTTCCGGCCAGAGTAAAGGTCAGGTTCATTTTCTGCAAATCACGATTCACGCTTCCGGGCTTGACTCTGCCGGCGATTCTGAAAGAATAGTTATTCATATCAGAAATATTGGCTGAGAACTCGTCCACGGAATAATAATAAGACCATGATGACTGCATGGCCTGGAACGTGAAATAACCCAGGCCGCCCCCGATCACTATTACACCTATCAGAATTTTCAAAATCATTTTTGTTTTCATTGTTTAACCTGTAATATAAGTTTTCCACACTATTTACTAAATAATGTTGTAAATCAAGCTAAGATTTATATTTTTTACTTTTTTGTTTTTTAGAAATGTGTTCAATATTGTTTAGATGAAATGTTTTCATTATGACAGGTCAGATGACAGTGACCACTAAATATCCCCATAGTTATAAATTGCAGACGCTTGGTCAATAAAATCCAATATAAGTATGTTATCATTACTTGAGCTCACTGATATTCAACTCACAGCCAAAGACCAGCGTCAATGCCCGATAATAAGTAAGCATCGCTTTTTCCACTTCTCCCTTAGCCTGATAAACCTTGCCTAATTCAAAAAAAATCCTGCCTGACTTGGTGTCAAGTTTTGATGCCTGGATTAAAAGCTCTTCGGCTTTGTCGAGCTCGCCCAGTTGTCGTTTAGCTGAGCCGGACGCTGTCAGCAGTTCCGCTTTATCCTGGCGGCTGATTGCGGGAATTCCTTCGATAACTTCAAGGGCTTCTTTGCCTCGGCCGGTAGCGCTCAACAGTTTACCGAGTTCCAAAGCCAGTTTAGGTGAGTTAGGATCGAGTTCTCGAGCCTTACGCATTTGTTCAATGGCTGATTCGATTCTGCCCTTCTCCTGCAGCATTTTTGCCATTTGCATGTGCCTTATTGCGCGGGCATCCATTGTTGCGTTTTTTACGGTTCTTACTCGACCAGCTTCATTAGGGTCGATCTCCTGTGCTATCCCCAGAGCCTGATTCAAACGGGCATGTACCATAGGATTAAAATCGTATCCATGGCCGGCTTGAACCCATAGTACCGTATCGTTCGTATCTGAAATTATCACTGTTGGTGTTGCGATTATACCAAACTTTCCCCATAACTTGTACTCTGTATCGGCAACTACGTGAACAACAACACCAGGTTCATTTGGGTTTGGCTCGTTTGGTTCGGAACGAAAAATAGTTTGATTATTAGGGTCATTTACAGCAACGACAACGCTAAGGCGTTTTGCCTGAGCTGCCAGTTTGCTCACTATTTCTTTAATATCTGCAGCTGCCTTGGTTGAATTCTCCTGCTTGGAAGATAAAAACACCGCTAAAAAAACTTTCCCGCTACCGTGTTTATAATCGAAGAGATTACCAGAGACGTCAGATGCAGAAAACTCCGGCAATTTATTGCCAATGCTGATTCTGCGTCCGGAGCATTTTGCTGTCCGAACTGTTAGAAACCAACAGATCGTAACAACAGAAATAACAATAACTGCTTTTTTGAACTTCATTATCATCAAATTTCAAAGGCTTTCTATGTACCGGACGTCTGTTGTGTGGGCTTTGCCGCTTGCGGCGGAGCGGAATTATCTGCGGCCTTCTCTCTGTCATAATCCTTGGGCAAATGACAACCGGATATGCAATTGCCACCCGTTGTGGTCTTCGTGAAGCCAACCGGTAGCTCCCACATCCCATACGGTACAGTCTCGCGAATATGTTTTGGAATGTCGCTTGCGTGTGTCTGATGGCATGCTCGGCACGTTCGCCCGCGGCGCTCCTTGTTTACGTGTAAAAAGTGTAGATTCGTGCTGCCGTTTCTAAAATCGGTAAGATTATTTGTCTCTGGAGTCCAAACGAGGTCTTTAGGGTGGCAACCGAAACAAAGCTCGTAGTTCTTTTCTGAAAACGGAGCGTAAAAGATAGGAGGGTATTCTTTCGCCAGGAGTTTGAAATACTTACTGCCGTGGGTGACGTGGCATCCACTGCAATCATTGTCCTTGACCGGACCGTGAAGGAATTTCTTGTCTTTGATCTGTTCGGTGAAAGCAGGAAGAATTTCGTCTTTGGTTATTTCCTGGGGCTTATCATGACAGGTCATGCAAATCGTAATCGGCTCGCTTTTCAGTATGAATTTAACTGACGAGGCATGCGGAGTATGACATTTCAGACAACCGTCTAAATCAGAGACAACGCTATGCTGGTACATGGAGTTTTCAGCGGTATTCTGTATGTCCTTATGACAAGTGTAGCACAGGTAGGGCGCGAAGTCTTTAACCATCTTTGAGTTGCTGGCGCCATGAGGATTATGACATCCGATGCAGTCATTTTTCGCCGGTTCGTGGACAAACTCATATTTCTTTAATTCATCTTGTGTTACAACATGGCAGGCAAAACAAAGCTCAGATTGTTCTGCGACCAATAAGCTTTTATGGTCTGAGCTGTGAGATTTGTGGCAGACTGTACATTCGCCGATCGCTGTTGGCCCGTGTAAAAATTCAAATCCTTCGGTAACTTTGTGGCATTGGGCGCATAGAGAGGCGACGGTTTTTTCAGGAAGCCGGAATTTGTTATCACTGCTATGAGGATCATGGCATTGCATACAGTCACCCGTCTTAAGGGGTTCATGAACAACCTTTTTAGCTGTTTGTTCCAAATGGCAATATTCGCACAGGTCTCTGCCTTGTCGCGCATACTCATAAGTATGTTCTTCCGGTTTCAGGGGTTTGTGACACGCTTTGCAGTCACCAAGGCCGACCGGTGCGTGTACGAAAGCTTTTTTGCCGTAGTCGGCATGACATTCTCCAGTAACGCATGTTTGTTGCGGTGTAGTTGGTTTTTCCACTGCAAGTCCGTAGGAAACTAATAAACAGATCAACACGACAACTAACTTGTTACCAAATTTATTTAACATTGTTTCACCACCCAATCTTTTTTGTAAATTCACGTTGTAGTGGCATCGAGACGCCACGCATCAGTATCGAAGACCGGACAAAAAAGCCTCCGAAATAGTATCTGCTGTTTTTCATATATTTTTCGCTTTCCGACTCTCAAAAATTCATATTAATTCGCTGCTTTGGAACTCGCTTCTTCCCGTCTGTAAAGAAGGACCATTGTCCCGGAAGCGGACTTATGATGGTTTGGCTTGTTGAGTTCCAAAACTAACTGTTTCCTGGTTTTGTTTTCCACAATATTCGCAATAATAGCAGGAGAGATCAACTCTTCGGAACCTTTCTTCCATTCATTTTTAATATTTGCACGGTTGGAAAAATCCTCAATACTGAAAGTGTATGTTTTCTGAGCAAAAGGATATTCATTTTTTAGTTTGGCTTTTTCGGCATGTTTTTTGCCGTCCCTGGAATAAAACAACCAAGGTTCGGAGCCCTGTGTGGTCACAAAAACATAATTGCCCGGTGTGGTTCCTATATCAAAATCAGTAAACTGAACGCGAAGCGGAAGATCCTTTTTCATATGTGGAGATGAGGGAAACTTCGACCAAAGCCACTGCTCGTAATTATCATTGCCGTTATCAAGATTAATCTTAATCGCAGGATTGACAGGTTTGTTTGACATATTGGTTACGTTTTTTGTTGTGGTATCGATCGAATAATGCGGCACATATTCCAGAATCTTCAGTTTATAATCGCTTGTGGGCAAGGTTATCGTATCTCCTGTATTAGCGACATATTCAAGTGGCTTATTCGTGTTCTTGTCCCATACCGATACGATACCGATTGACTTGCTGGAGGTTAGTTCTCGCATGATCTTTTCGATTTCTTCGGAACTGTGGAGTTTGACGATTTTAATACCCCCGATTTGTGACGATATCGACTGTTTGGCTGGATCTGCAGAACTTAGCCAGATGTCCTGATTGAGGTTTTCACCCTTGGCCTTTATTTGCACCACTGCCCCCCCTTTAGGATCTTCTACTATGGATGTCTCCCACTTTAGATCAGGTAAATACTGCATAAGCCGGATCTTAATTGGTGAGCCCATCAAAGGCAGAACATTATCAAGTATGGTTGCCTTGTTCTCGTTGGGGACTTTTACCGGAAACCGCATCATAGACCCGTCCATACCCATCTGGACCACTATCTCCCATGGCCCGCTTAACATTCCCTGCCTCATTGCAGGCGAGTAACCGTAAGCTCGGCTCGAAAATACTGAGAATCCTGCAATCAAAAGGATAACAATATTGATAACACTTAAATATGCTCTTGATTTAATAATACTTTTCATGATAGGTCCTATGGTACCTCACTAATTATTTCATTCGCTTTAAGCAATATTGATTCGGTATATTTGAAATTGTGAACACCCCAACTGCCGTCAGCTTCTACCGAATCTACAAGCTCTTTTGCCTGTGTTATTTTCTCTGTTGATTCTTTGACTTTCTTTTCATCAGTCTCATAATTTAAGCTGTTAAGTATTTTTTTAAGTCTGTTGTTGACTTGTTCGTGTAATTTCTTGATTTTCCCCTGCCAAAATGAAATATATTGCTGCCCGGTTCCCGGCTCATGGCAATTGTCGCATGCTCGAGGTACTGCTTTGGCGACTTTTCCAAAGCTGTCTAATGCTCCAGGTTTTTTTGTGGCCTGCTCGATGTGACATCCAGTACATTCCACGTGCGTAAGAAACATGGGACTGAGAACTCGATCTGTCTGTGTATCTTGCATTGGATGTTGGGTCGTGTAAATGGTGCGTTGGACCTGGTGGGTATCGCTATGACACATCTGGCAATCAAGCATATCTGTAACGGATGTCACCTCTGTCTGTCCGTGTAATATTTTTCCATGGCATGCAAAGCACTCAACTTTATGCCCATTTGTATGGGCTTTATGCAGTTCTATACTGTCATATTGATGTTCTTTAACCTCAATTATCCGATTGTCGGCCTGGAGAATCTTCTCGGCATCGGTGAAGTTATGGCAGTTCAAGCATACCCTGTCATCTATTTCGCTCGTCTTCTGTATTTCCTTCTTGTGGCAGGAATCTTCACAGCTTGCTTTGTAGGAAACAAACTCAGAATGGTTAATTGAAACCAGTCCTCGCTGAATAACTTTATTTGGTACTTCATGGCAGCTCGTGCAGCTTGTTTTGACCAGCTTCTCGTTGGTTGCAGGATTGTTGAGGAAATGGCAGGTGAAACAGACGTCTTTGTTAACACTGAAATGCTCATCGCCTTCAAAGTGACTATGACAAACACCACATGTGATATTTATTCCATCGACCTCTTTTTTCATATGATTCTTGTGAGTGAACTTAATGCCGTTGAAGTCGATATCCTTTGTAAGCAGCTCTTCAGTACTGTGACATTCCGACCTCAGACAGGATTCGTCTAAAATAGTGGCACTTGGTTTCGTACCCACCCTGCCGACTATGCAATCGATCGCCTGGGACAGGCCGTTTATCTTGCCTTTGACGTGGCCCATTAATCCGGGCTGAAGATGACATTCGAGGCAATTGACCTCACTGTGGGTCGATGCCTTCCAGTTGTCATAATAGTTATTCATTATGTGACAGGAATTGCAAAATCCCGGCTGCTCGGATACAACGATGGCACCCGAAGCAAAAACCATAGCTGCTGCAGCTAATAATAATATTTTCACTTTCCAGTTTAGCTGTTTAATTTTGCTTATTAATGACTTCATCCTTAAGTATTTCGCCTTAATCTTTGTTGTTCATAAAAAGTTTTTGAGCAAATCGGCCTTTTTTATGTAGCTTGGAATTGCCGAGAACCTTTTGGTAATGTAATCCAGAACTTGGTCCCGGTATCCTCTATGCTGTCAATCCATATTTTTCCGCCATGTCTTTCCACAATATATTTTGCTATCGATAGCCCCAGGCCGGTACCGTCTTTTTGAAATTTTCGGGCGTTACTTGCTCTGAAGAACTCGTCAAATACATCTTCAAGCTCATCTGCAGGTATCCCGATACCTGTATCTGCGATTTCGATGACCACACAATCCATTCCGTTTTTTGCACCTATTGTGACCGTACCTTTTTCTGGTGTATATCTTATTGCATTGAGCAGTAAGTTTGTGAACACTTCTTCGATGGAAAACTGGTTGCCGGAGATTGTATCTACTGACGAATCAACGTCGCAATTTAGTATTATCGATTTATCTTCAGCCTTTGTTCTGACAGCGGCAACTGCATTGTGTACGGTATCTCTCAATGGGAAAACATCTATTTCCAGTTTGTCGTTCAGTCGCATTTGTGTCAGCTTCAATAGTGTTTTCACAAAGTTGGTAAGCTTTATGGTTCGTGTGTATGCACGATCTACAAACTCTACCTTCTGCTCGTCATGCGGATCGACCACTTTATTTACTACCATACCCAGGCAACTCTGTATAGTTGCAAGATGCGATTTGATATCATGAGTTACACGTAGAACGTATTCATCCTTTATTTGGTCTTTTTTCTGGAGTAATGTATTTGCTTGCATGTAGGCTCGCTCAGTCCGCTTGAGCCTCACAGAAATGTAGCTGGCCATATATACGGCCAAATATGATGCAGTTGCGAAGACAAAAAAGGTACCAAGAATATAAAGTATATTTCTATGCAAGCAGGTTGGTGCGAATCCTCTCAGGCAATAATGTGGTATACGTTGTAGATATTCGAGCAGGATAAGCAGGCCGAAGACTAAAACGGCAAACGTGGCCTGCAGATAGCTGTCCCATAAAGAAAGTAATATGCTTGCTATGATCATATGAAATATAAAGTAAAAAACAAACGGGTTTTCGATCCCGCCTGAAAAATGCAGCAGAACGGTTAAAATTAGCAGGTCAGCGGATATCTGAACGTTAATTATTTTCTTTACCGCTACATGCGGTATTTCATTACCTTTTTTTGCAAAATGGTTCAACAGCAGCAACACTATCAGATTGTATAGAGCAAGAAGTATTGCAATACTGTAGAGAGCGGCATTCTGCAATTCTATGCCCAAAAGGTTGCTGGAAACATAGGTTGCTGCCCCGACACTTACTATAGCTATCCACCTTAGCCTGACCAGCCAGTAAGCTCTCTTGAGAAGTCTGATATTTTCAGATACCGGTTCCATTTTCAGCCTTGTTTGACAGAAGTTTTTTGACCTCGGCCAGCAGAACATCAGGTTCTATCGGCTTGTCCAGGAACACATCGACCGGCAGCCATGTTGGGTCTCCGGCGGTGGATTTGAAACCTATGCCGGTCCTGTTCTCGACTGCTGTCAGCATCAGGACTGGCATATTTTTCAGATGAGGATCTTTCTTCAATTGTCTTGACATTTCAAAGCCATCCTGCCAGGCATGCATCATAACATCCAGTATAGCTAAATCCGGTTTTTCAGCCCTGATTTTTTCCATACCTTCTGTTTTGTCACTGGCTGTGACCACAGTATATTGCTCTTTCTCCAAAATAGCCTTGATTACCTTGATATAATCCGGGTCATCATCCACAATCATAATCTTTGCATTTACCATAATTAATCTCGCAAAAAAAAAACGCCTTTGGATTATTGTAGTCTTTCTTGTTATTCCCTATGTTTTTGTAAATCTTGTTTTTCAGGTTTATTTGCTTTCGGTTTGGTGATTATCTTTAAAATTCGTCATAGAAGATATCGTCAGGGCTAATGCCTTTTTCCTTCAGCACTCTTGTAACGGCCTCGATCATTAGCGGCGGTC
>JACNGQ010000151.1 GCA_014384025.1 Planctomycetota bacterium
GCGCCATTAGCCGGGTTGAGTGCCGCAACAGCGCCTTCGGTTGTAAAGCTCCAGACATTGCCTTTATACGTTTCTACAATATCAAATTCATCGACGCGCCAGTAGTAAGTCTTAGCCAATTCAAGCATGCCGGGGCTATAAGTCGCAGTACCCAGGGGAAGACCACCGGTTGCATTACTGATATCGTCAAAATTGTCGCCGAAATATACGGTATGCAGTTTCGCACCGAAACCTGCAGTCCAGCTAAGCTCCACATTCAGATTTACAGACTCAGCGCCGTCAGCCGGGTCTGGTACATAGGCGGTCGTGGGAGGAATACTAAAGCTCCAGACAGGACCTATCCAGGGACTGTTCGGCTCGGTGTCATTGACTTCGTCGATTCGCCAATAGTAAGTTGTGCCCGGGACAAGACCATCCGGAAAAGGAAATCCGGGAAAGCCGACAACCATAAATGTCCCGGTCTGGTTGACCTGGAATGTGCTCTCAGCGCCGGCATTCACATCGTCAAAATTATCTCCCATGTAAATATCATGAGAAACTGCAAAATCTCCCGGCGACCAGCTAATATTTACCCATGTGTCCGGATATACGGTACCGTCAGCGGGAGTAGGGCCAAAGGCGAATGGATATCCACCGGAAGCTTCCATAAGGATTTGAATCTCATCCTGACTTAGCGCTCCATTGTAAAGCCGCACATCGTCAAGGAAACCATGAAAGAATTTGTTTATATGCGATATGTCCGTAGCATAGGCTTCTGAGGGTTGACTGCCAATCGATGCATTAACAGAGGCATCAGTGGCAACAGCATCGCCTCCCTTTGCTGTGCTGCCGACTTCCTCACCGTTCAGGTACAGCCGCATCGTAGTTCCATCCCAGGTTGCGGCAGCATGTTGCCACTCTCCAACTTCTACGACCCCGGAACTGGCAATCAAGGTAGTAGTGTTCTGGCCATCAGTTGTTTTCAGACGGAATCTCAATCTTATTTCGCCGGCCTCTGAAATTGTACTGAGCATCCACCAGTGGTCGTTTTCGCCCCATTCATCCGCCTTAGTGAGGACACGGCCATCGTTTATGCCGAAGCTGTTTGGTTTAAGCCAGCCTGCAAGGGTGATACCCGGCCCTACAACATCGAATGCGCCCAGCTCAACGACATCGCCAGTGCCATTGAACTCCAGTGCACCGCCTATCTTGCCTGCTCCCCACTTTGGGTCACCCGTGATGGTGCCGTCATGCCCATTGCCACTTGCATCATGTGCTATCGTACCGGATGTCTCATCGAATCTCCAGTGAGCCACGAGGTCTGCCCTGGCTGTACTTGTTAACACCAGGCTCAGTATGAGAAAGTAAAAAATAACGGCAATCAGTTTTCTACACATAATACTCCTCCTTCAAAAACCATATATGAGTCGCAGATCAAAAATGTGAAAACATGCAATAAGCGAAAAATTACACCTCCTGAGAAAATGAAAGTAACGGATCTCCTACCGTTCTCATTTATAACAGATTAATCTTACTCTCGTCAAAGGAAATCTCAGTTTTTTGTAGTTCTCTACTCACATCCACTAAAGTCACAGGTTCTCAAATACCCAGACTTTCGGATTGTACCAACCGATGGAGATAATATCCAAATCGCCATCCCCATCGAGATCCACGGCCTGGGTTCCATCATGATGGTCAATGATGTTCTTGGGGCTTTTGTCGATCACGTGCTGTTTCCATCTGTTTCCTGCTCTTACGTTTTCAAATAATACCACGCGATTTTCCTGCTTGCCACGATGCTCGCCGATGACCACATCCGGGTCCCCATCTCCATCGAAATCAGCCGTGTCCATACTGAAACCCTGGCCATCAATCATATCTATCTTGTGGCGTGCCCACTTTTCTGTGGGGTCCTCCGGTGCTTCAAACCACCATAAATCAGTACCATTCTCCAAAGAGACTACGGCATCCAGGCGGCCATCTCCGTTGACATCCGCCAAGTCCACTCGGTCGGGTTCACCTTCGGTAATTTTTCCCATGCGGAACGTTGTCCACTTGTTTCCATCGTTGCGCAGCCACACGTCACCCAGCAGAAGGTCCAAGTCCCCATCCCTGTCGATGTCGCCGTAGTCCAGGTCTTCACCCTGTGGCGGACTGCTTACTGTCGTGCTAAGCAGGATCGAATCCCATTTTGTCTTGGCAGGTTCAGAGGGGATATTCAGGGCGTAAATACCACCCCCGTCGCGATGCCAGGAGAGTGCGACCTGCAATCCATTCCCAATCCGTCCAACAGTACATCCCTGGAGAAAGTCACCGCCCCCGCTATAATTAATGTTCTTCAGGATGGAGAACTCGCCTTTACCATCGTTTTGCGCCCATACAAACGTAGTATTCTTGTCGGCTCCCACACCTTCGGTGCCAAGGATATCCGGATCGCCGTCACCATCGAAATCATGTACAATAGCCATATTCCTGAGAGGCTCACCGATGGTTCTTTGTTTCCATGTGCCCGATAGTTTTCCGGGATTTCTCCACCACCAGCTTCCCGCCACCAGGTCTTTGTGTCCATCGCAGTCAATATCAGCTCCTTGCACGAACATAGCCCTTTGTGGCAGGTCGTCGATGAAGTGACGTTCCCACTGATCCAGGGAGGCCTTTTGTACACCTTTGTTCAGCAGTATATCTACACGAGGCGAATTGTGATTGTACGGCTTCATAAGGATATCCAGATCGCCGTCACCATCCAGATCGGCCAATTTGCCTTCGTGAATGCCCTGACCATGAGAGGCGACTGTCTCTGTGAAACTACCCTTGCCGTTACCATACCATATATACGTTTTGGCATTGTCACCGGCACCCGGGCTGCCCATCTCACCAATAAATACATCCGGATTTCCGTCATTATCTATATCCCTTATCTCGCAGGTATGTCCATGGATGATATATCGAAGCGTCTGAGCAATCCATGCCTGGCCATTCCACTGGTACCACTTGGCGTCACCGTTCATATCGCCGGGACTAAAGACAACTTCCGGGCGTCCACCTTTGACCAACTGACCCACAGCGCATTGAGTAAAGGCCATCTCTGCATCAATGACATTTTCCTCGTACCGAGTGCCGCCTTGATGTTTGAACCAGCGGCCGCCTCCCACAATATCCACCTTGCCGTCCAGGTCAATGTCCATAGGAATGGAAGGAAAACCTTCACGTTCGCGTCCTGAACTCCAGGAATAGATAGCGGTCGATGGCCAGGGCCCGGTTTGTTTGGGATTCGATGGTATCTCGTAAAGCAGAAGTTTTTTAGCTCTTTGATGCCATGAGATGAACTCCAGCTTTCCGTCACCGTCGAAATCTCCAACAGTCTGGTCATGATGCTTATTGCCGTCGGCATTTTTAATTGTGTGACGTGTCCAGGGCCTGGTGAAAACCGGATAAGGATTTTCCCACCACCATATCTCGTTTCCGCTGGCATCCTGGCCAAAGATGACGTCCAGATCACCGTCTTGGTCGATGTCGCAGGTGTCACCACCAGCTTCCGGCTTAAAGTGAGTGTTGTCAATTATCTTCATGTCCCAGCTTTTTCCGTTGTACTTGTACCAAACCACAGAGGGTGTTTTAGTTCGTTCGGTTACGACAAAGTCGTCAATACCGTCCTTATCAAGGTCTGCTACGATACAGGCTGTCTGCTGATTGCCGTTGTTGGGGCCGGGCAAAGTCTTGCGTTCCCATCGAATCCTGGCCTGGGCACTATGACACCAGGCGAATAGTCCCAACGACAAACAGACCAAAAGAAATAATCGTCCTGTTCTATTCGATGTCAAAAATGAAATCATTTGTTGTCGTTTTCGATTGTTCATGGTTATATACCTCCAAAATCTGTACCAAAGCTACTGTATTCCGGCAAGCTCCGGGCTGCCTACCTCAATAAGTATCGAACTGTATGCAGAATTTATGATTTTGCAAAGCTCTGCACAATCAACTTAGACCGAGAATCTTCCTGTTTTGTTCGTCGTCTGTTTTGCCATCGGCGAAATCGTCAAAGGCTACTTCCGCTGCTTCAATTATATGGCCGGCAATGAATAGCGCGCCTTCTGCAGCACCTTGTTCGGGACTTTTAACACAGCATTCCCACTCAAGAACTGCCCAGCCGATATAGCCTGCTTCTGTAAGTAGGGTAAATACTTGTGTGAAGTCAACCTGGCCGTCACCAAGGGAACGAAATCGCCCGGCCCGTTTTGCCCATGGTTGATATCCGCCATAAACACCGACACGTCCCGTTGGTCTGAACTCGGCGTCTTTGACATGGAATGCCTTTATCCGGTCGCCGTATAGTTTTATGAAATCAAGATAATCCAACTGCTGAAGCACAAAATGACTCGGATCATAAATCAAACAGGCGGCTTCGTGCTCGTCAGCAACATCCAAAAACATTTCAAAGGTCGCGCCGTCATAGATATCGGAGCCGGGATGTAGTTCATAGGTGATAGTGATATCCTGGTCTCTGGCCGTATCAAGCACAGGTTTCCAGCGGCGGTAGAGTTCCTGGAACGCCATCTCTATCAATCCGGCTGGACGCTGCGGCCAGGGATACATCATGTGCCACGCCAATGCGCCGGACAGAACTGGTACGGTTTTAAGCCCCAGATTCGCTGACGCCTTTACGGATTTAATCAGTTCTGCTGTAGCCCATTCAACGCGTGCGGCATCATTTAGACCATCCGGATAGAAAGGTCCAAAAGCTGTTTCATAGGCTGGGTGAATCGCCAGTACCTGGCCCTGCAGATGAGCCGCCAGCTCCGAGATATCCAATCCTGTCTTTTTGAGCATACCCTTTAGTTCATCACAATAGTCTTTGGATTTGGCGGCTTTATCAAGATCGATAACTCGGCTATCCCAGGTCGGAATCTGAACGCCTTTATAGCCAAGCCCTGCCACCCATTTGCTGATGTTTGTAAGATTGTTGTAAGGTTCTTCATCTCGCAAAAACTGGGCAAGAAAGATGCCCGGACCTTTGATTGCTCTCATGTCAGTCTCCTTTTGTATTATATTGTATCAAGATCATAATACCCGGCCAGTTTACCTCCATCCCATGTACCATCTTGCCGTTGTACTTTGGGGTTTTGCCTGTTGTAAGAGTATTCCGGCCGGATTGAAACATACTAAGGTCGGTCAAAGTCACGCGATGAAAATAGGTCTGATAGCGAGGGCCTTCTTGATCAAAAACCTTCTCCCCGTTAATCAGGATGCCGTTCATATAACCCGGACTCCAGCTCGACCACACAAGCTGGGCGGCAACAGCACCGCTGAGGTCGCCGCAGACATCAAAACTTTCTGTCTTTTCGCCGGTGCGAGTGACCCACTTTTGCGGTATGTCATA
Organism: Planctomycetota bacterium; assembly: GCA_014384025.1. Taxonomy (GTDB): domain Bacteria; phylum Planctomycetota; class Phycisphaerae; order Sedimentisphaerales; family Anaerobacaceae; genus NIOZ-UU13. The sequence goes on from JACNGQ010000151.1 coordinate 5,357, forward strand.
AGGCTTGCACAGTTCCACGGATCCCGTCGTTCGCCTAAGCGAAAGATTTGTGATTGCCATGGTTTGATAGGTCAAGTCAGTTTGGTCGATAATTCGTGCTGCAATCTGTAATGGCTCCTTTTGATCCGGGATCCACGAGGTATTCCAAATTACCTCAAATGGAGCCTCGACCCCCGAACCTATATGATTAATAAGCCGGCTATGAAAATAGTTATAGTGCCACTGGCGATAGATACCATCTCCCTCATAGTTGACATCTTCATACAGACCGACATAATCAACCTGTTTGATTGGGTTGTTGGCACTCTTAGGCTCGACAGAAAGTTTTACGGTTTCACCAAGGGCGTCGCCGGATTGAGGTGACGTTATTGCACCGGTAGGGTGAGGTTTGGTCTCGGGATCGTAGTAGATGCGAATGTGCACGCCATTGATTAAATTCTGGGGCCAGCGCCAGGGATGCTTCGGATCCACGCGCAGACGGAAACTGTTGTTAGGCCCTGGTTTGAAAACCGATACTGGAACACGGATAACAGGGTAGGTATGGTATTGATACCTGGCCTGCGGAGCGGGAATGTGGCTGGCTTCGGGAAAATAGTACCAGTCGCTATTATTTATTTGGATGGCCAAACCGGTAGTTCCATCATGGCAAAGGATTTTTTCAACTACAATCTCGGCCTTGACAGCCTCAGTCAAATCCAGGTCATGCGGCAGTTGCATGGGGGCATTGATATACCCATGTTCTGAACCACGGTCAGGATGAGATTGCCCCTGTTTTCCTCCGACGCGAATTGCCTGGCCGGCATCTCCTTTTTCATGAAACCATCGATATTCGCGGAACAGGTCACCCGGAGGGGGTTGGGCCCCGAGACTCTGACAATACAGCAGGGTAAATACGCAACCAAGCCACAGTTTCTTCATCATCATATAGCTCCTCTTCAAATCATTAACATTAAACTCACTTGGGCACGCTTTCCCAATCCCTGGCGAACTGGGCTAATCCGACGTCTGTTAGTGGATGCTTGTACATCTGGAAAAACAGGAATTCCGGGACCGTCACAATATCAACGCCGGCGCGCAGGCAGCTTAGCACGTGATTCTGTGTCTTCAGGCTGGCCGCCAGGACATTGGAGCTAAAATTGAAATTACGCTTAATGGTGACTGCATCAGAGATCAGTATGTCACCCTCGTTGCAAACAGCATCGAGACGGCTAATTACAATGCTTACAAAGGTTGCGCCGGCTTTCATGGCCAGAAAGGTTTGGGTGGAAGAGAAGACCATAGTGACATTACACTTGATGCCCTTGTCTTCCAGGATCGGCACGGCCTTCAGTCCTTCTACTGTCATAGGTATCTTGATGGCTATGTTCGGGGCCAACTGAGCGGCTTTCTGAGCTTCATTTACCAGGCCTTCGGCTGTATCGGCCATGGCTTCCACGCTCACCGGGCCGGACACAATACCACAAATCTCTTTGACTACATCCTGAAATTTGCGTCCGGTCTTGGCAATATGTGTGGGATTCGTGGTTATTCCATCCAGAAGCCCAGTGTCGTGGGCGCGTTTTATGGCTTCGACATCACCGGTATCCAGGAAAATTTTCATTCGTTATACTCCTTATGGTCTAATACAGGTTATCCGCCCGCAATAATCTTTTTTAAGGTCTCTATAGTTACTTGAATCTCGGGAGGGTCTCCAAGCTCACTGACAACCAAATCGGCATGGGAGAAGTCCTCATGTTCAGTATAACCATTGGTGGTGACAATGCAATGCATACCTGCGGCCTGAGCTGCCAGAAAACCATTTCGGCTGTCTTCTACCACGATACATTGGGTCGGTTCAAGGTTCAATTTGTGGGCGGCCAGATTGTAGATTTCCGGATCAGGTTTCTTCTTAGAGACCACATCACCGGCAAAAATAGCAGCAAAATGGGTTCTTCGTTCCGGGCCGAGCAGGCATTCTACAACCAGTGTAACAGCTCGTTCGTTTGAGGTCGAACACACCGCCAGAGTAATGTCGTCTGCGATGGCCTCGTCCACAAGGCGAGCCACACCCGGGCGCAGTGGTAGTTGGCTGGATTCGATAATCTTCATAAAACAGTCGGTTTTAAGTTGATGCAATTCTTTGATATAATCATCTTTATCTGTGATATTGTCGGGCCATTGGTGGGCGTTAAAGTAGTGCCGCATGCGTTCTTTACCGCCGGCAATCTTTAAGAGATCTCCATAGAGCTGTACGTCCCATTCGATATTCAATCCTTTTTTGGCAAAAGCTTGATTAAAGGCCACGCGATGGCCGTCTCGTTCCGTATCGACCAGAACACCGTCACAGTCAAATATCAGGGCTTGTAATTGTTTATTCATACTCACTCCTCAAAACGCGTTGGATTTTCCAGATGATGTTTGATGGCTTCCATGAATCGGGCGGCATCTGTACCGTCCACGGCGCGATGATCGCAGGCCAGGGTGGCGGTCATAATATAACGGATACATAGGGCTCCATTCACCACTGCCGGTTTGTCCACAGCCTGTCCCAAGGCCAGGATAGCACATTCAGGTGGATTAATGATGGGTACAAACTTATCAACTGCGTGCATTCCAAGATTGCTGATCGTAAAGGAACCAATCGCATTGGAGAGCAGCTTGCCTTTGCGAATGGCCTCAGTGTTTTTTCGGGATTCATTACTTATTTGGATCAGAGTTTTGGTATCGGCCTCAGAAATGACCGGCACGGCAAGGCCATCTGTTACTGACACTGCGACACCGACATTCACAGCCTTTTTCAGGATAATCTTGTCATGAGCAACATGGGCATTCATATGTGGAAACTCACAAAGAATGCTCGCCACGGCCTTAACGATCATGTCTGTGACCGTGATCTTAATCCCCTGGCTTTCATTGAATTGTCTTCGCCAGGTGTTGGCTTCGGTCATGTCTATGTCTGCGAACAAGGTGAAATGAGGAATGGTTTGCTTGCTGTGCGTCAAACGCTCGGCGATCTTGGCCCGCATCGGTGAGAAGGGAATGACTTCCTCTGCTTCGGTGCCGATTGTTCTTTCGGCTGCATTCAATACGTCTTCTTTGGTAATCCTGCCTCCGGGGCCGGTGCCGGTCACGGTCTTCAGGTCAATACCCTTGCCCCGGGCAAGGCGCCTCGCAGACGGGGAGGCCGCCGGACCTCTGTGTTCGCTCTTGGGCTCTGTCATGGATGGAGCAATGTTATCCTCCGGTGCTGAGGAAGTGTCGGCGGCGGGGGGATCTGTGCCTACCTTTTCACCGGGTTGGCCGATATAAGCAATCGGGGTAAGCACCTTAACTTCGTCGCCTTCTTTATAAAGGATTTTTAGAAGCACTCCCGACTCGTATGCCTCAACATCAAAGGCTGCTTTGTCGGATTCGACAGTCGCAATGATGTCACCTTTTTGAATAGAGTCGTTCTCTTTCTTAATCCAGTCCACAATAGTTGCGGTCTCAATGTCTTGCCCCACCTGGGGCATTATAACTGCAGTTGCCATATTTATGCCTTATTAAAACACATCGTATGAATTCCTTGTTACTTGTTATGCCTTTTATACGCTCTTCCCATGAGCAGGGCAATTATCAACAACACACCCGCCATAATTGCCGTGATGGGAAGGGATTGTTGTACGGTTTTGTTCACACTGAGGCTGCCGATGAGCTTCGGCAGTATCATGGAGCCTAACAGGCCGATTGAAAAGATAATACCGAAAATACTGCCATACAAACCGGCATCATATTTGGAAAACGTCACACCCACTATTGTGGGAAACATCGGGGCAAAGGCCAATCCGGTGACTAATACGGCCAAAGCAACCAGCCTGGGATTGGCGGTGCAGACCATTATCATGACCGAACCTACGACAACCAGAGCCCCGCCGGCAACGACGAACGTGCCGATCTGAGATAGATTTTTTACCATTGAGGTTAGGAATCTTCCTACGGCCATGGCCAGGCCGAAAAGTGCTAAGATACGGCCAGCGTCACGCACAGCATTGGTATTGCCTGTTTTCTCGTAGAGTTCGGTCATTAAAGGTTTGATCCATGTGCTCATGGAAAACTCCAGACCAATATAACAGACAAGAGCAAGGGCCGCCAGTAAGACCAGAGGCTGGCTGAGCAGGCGTACAGCCTTGGCCAGTTCAAAACCGGTGGACACGCGGGGATAGTTGCTGATGAAAGCAAAGACAGCAAAAATGAGCACTACGCTTGCAATGATCGAGAGGGTCCTTTCGTAAGACCAGCCAAGATCATTGATCAGTGTGACAATGGTCAAAGGAATCAGAACAAAAGCCAGGCCGACGAAGGCGTTACCGAAGTTGCTGGCACGGGACGGTTCTTTACCGTCAAATAAAACCACCGGCAGCAGGGTGTTTCCTACAGTATTACAGCAAATCGCTCCGATTCCCAATAAGACGGCCGCTGCAAGAACCAAAGCAAAACTCTGGGCAAAGGCCAGGATAAAAATACTAATTCCGGCTACCAGAAAACCGAGGACTGCCAGGGGTTTGTGACCGATACGATCCACCAATGGTCCCACTAAGAGCTGTACAATCATACAAGTCAGTGAAAAAATAAAAACCATCGTGCCAATAGCGGAGTTGTCGATACCGAGCTTGGATTTGAGTTCTTCGGAGATAGAGCCGGTCATGATAAAACATACCGCCAGTGTAAATACGGCCATAATCGCAACGATTGCGCACATGTTTTTCATTTTGCATGTCCTTTATTTAAGTATTTAGAATCTCCTTTACCGCGCGCATAATATCCTCTTGCCTGGGCACGCAGGCCTTTTCTAAATTTACATTGAATGGGATCGGAGTGTTCTTGCCGGCCAGTATTTTAATCGGAGCATCCAGATAATCAAAAGCTTCCTCCTGTACAATCGATGCGATGTCCGAGGCCACACCACCGCGGCGTATGGCTTCCTGTATGATGATGAGGTGTTCGGTCTTGCGTACTGATGACAGGATCATCTCTTTATCTAATGGCACCAGGCTGCGTGGATCAATAACTTCGGCATCAATGCCCTGAGCCGAGAGTTCTTCAGCAGCGGCCAGCGTGCGTTTGACCATGCCGGACCACGCAACCAGGGTTATATCGTTACCCGGGCGTTTGATGTCACCAGCTCCCAGCTCAATCGTATAATCAGTATCCGGGACCGGCCCTTTGTCCATATAAAGCAGCTTGTGTTCAATGAAGACTACGGGGTCCTCATCACGAATGGCACTCTTAAGCAGACCTTTAGCATCATACGATGTGGATGGCATAACGACTTTGAGACCTGGTGTATGATAATACCAGGCCTCCAGGCTCTGCGAGTGCTGCGCTGCTAAGCCGTTGCCGCTGCCGCCTTGTGTGCGCAGGACCATAGGAACACGACCCTTGCCGCCGCTCATGAAGCGATACTTTGCGGCCTGGTTAACAATCTGGTCAATAATCAGCGAGGTGAAGTCGATAAAGAGAATCTCTACTACCGGACGCATCCCGGTGATGGCCGCACCTACGCACATGCCTGTAAAGCTGGCTTCGGAGATAGGAGTGTCAATTATCCGCTTGGGCCCGAACTTATCGAGCAGGCCGACAGTCACTTTATAGGAACCGCCGCGCTGGGCAATACCTTCCCCCATAATAAAGACACGTTCATCTCGGGCTAACTCTTCACATAAGGCTTCATTCAAAGCCTCTCGAACCATAAGCTCACGCATCTTGATATCAGTGTTAACAGTCTCGGTACTCAATTGGTTTCGATCTCCTCAAGAAAAGCCTCAACAGAAGGTTGGGCACTGTTTTTGCCGAATTCAATAGCCTTTTCCATCTGCTGGTTGATGTGCTGTTCAATGGCTTCTATGTCCTGATCCGTGCAGCGGGCATGTTCAATCAGATTATTGCGTGCGATTTTGATTGGATCACGTGCTCGGTAATATTCCAGACGCTCTTTAGGCATATAAGTTCCCGGATCATTAACATGATGGCCGCTATGCCGATAGGTTTTGGCTTCCAACAGCACCGGCCCTTTACCCAGGCGGCAGGTATCAACGGCTTCACATGTCTTTTCATACACCGCCAACACGTCATTGCCGTCCACCTGATGGGCCTCCACACCATAGCCCTCGCCTCGCTTATATAAATCCGGCACCCGGCTCATCTCTTCGACCGGGCTGGATACTGCATATTGATTATTTTCCAGCATAAAGACCACAGGTAAATTCCAGATAGCCGCTAAATTCAGGGATTCTGCGAACACGCCGTTATTGCAGGCCCCATCGGAAAAGAAGATAATGGTAACCTGGTCGCTGCCTCGCACATGCACTCCCATAGCTACGCCAACGCCAATGGGTAATCCACCCCCGACAATTCCGTTCGCTCCGATATTACCGGTTGCAATGTCGGCGATATGCATAGACCCGCCTCGTCCTTTACAATAACCTGTTTCTCGCCCTAACACTTCGGCCACCATTTTATTGAGTTGACCGCCCCGGGCGATGCAGTGGCCATGACCGCGGTGGGTACTGACAATATAATCATCCTCACGCAGGGCGGCACAAGCACCCGTGGCTACGGCTTCCTCTCCCAGATAGGGGTGAAAATAGCCGATGATCAATCCCTGCCGATAGAGCTTTATGCATTCTGTCTCAAACACGCGTATCGTGTAAAGCGTTCGATAGAGCTGTTCTAAGAATTCACGTGAATAGGCTTTCATTTATCAGTTCCGGATATAAAGATAGTCGTCATTAAAGGCTCTTTCTGTACTCCTTAGTGCACTAAGATAACAAAGGTCTGTTTCTTCTGCAATTGTCTAATGAGATTTTTTGCTTTTTGCATAAGCGCTGAATAAGTAAGTGTGTATTCTACTGATTAAGAGCTTGCAAAAATTCAGGATTACTTGTAACTTGGCGCGTTAAAGGAGTGCTGAGAACTATTCTTTTTAAGTATTATATTAAACAGGACAGTTTCTCTATACTGCACCTGTTGGTTCCGGCCGGGGCACGGTAGTAGGCGTTCAATTGAAATGATTTAAGGAGTATCACGATGGTTCATCAACCGCATGTTATTGAACGGCCATGGGGATGGTATCGGGAGTATGCACGCAATCAGCCGTGTACCGTATGGATTGTGGAGATGAAACCGGGAGAACAAGGAAGCCTGCAATCTCATCAAAACTTCGATGAACTTTGGATCATGCTCACAGATAATGCCGAAGTACAGATAGGGGACGAAGTGCTCCGGCCAAAAGCCTTTGATGAAATCTATATCCCCCGAGAAACCAAACATCGTCTCTGCAACCGGGGTGACCAGTTATTTCGCATGATGGAAGTGGCTTACGGTGACGTGCAGGATGGGGATAAGGTTCGTTACGAAGACAAATACGGACGCGCTTGATTAATCCAGGCGCTATTACCGGAGGCAATCCGTGAATACGCCCAAAAACCTAAAGAAGATTCTATGTATTGGGGACATGGTCGCCGATATCTTCTCCAGTCCCTTAGAACGGTTTCCTGAGCCGGGCCAGTTGGGATTGACCGATGAAATTGCAGTCTTTCCGGGCGGTAATGCCTTGAATACAGCGATTGCATTGTCTCGCATGGGAGAACAGGTCGCCATCGCAGGCTCTGTGGGAGATGATGCACTCGGTAGTCTGCTTCTGAATCAGTTGCAATCATTAGGCCTGGATGTACGTGGAGTACGACGAGAACCACAAGGCCAGACTGCATCGACATTGATTCTCCGCATACAAGGTGAGGATCGGCGGTTCATTCATGCCCTGGGTGTGGGAGCTGAATTTAGCGGTGAGCATGTGTCGATGGATTTGCTTCCTGATAATGGTATAGTGTTTGTCGGAGGGTATTTGAAACTCGGTGCGTGGAATGACGAAGGATTGGCAAAACTGCTTTGCCGGGCGTGTCAGCGGAATTGCCGGATTGTGTTCAATGTGTGTATCGCTCAGGGCAGTGGTGTTGATCCGAGTCGATGTCTGCCCTTGCTCGAGCACGTGGATATGTTTGTTCCCAATGAAGACGAAGCCCGTATCATCACCGGGGAAACTAAACTGACGAGCCAGGCGAAGACCTTACGCCAAGCCGGGACACGCACGGTCGTGATTACCCGAGGCCAACAAGGACTTTATGCAGACGATGGTATGCAAACCATAGAAATGGGAATCTTTCACGTGCCTATGATAGATCCGTCTGGATGTGGAGACTGTTTTACGGCCGGGATTGTAGCAGCTCAAGGCCGGGACTGGGATTTGGTGCGCACTCTTAAATTCGCCAGTGCCGTCGGCGCACTTGGTGCGACCGCCTTGGGATGTACCAATGGAGTCCCCTCTTTTGCCGAGGTCGAACGGTTCGTAAAAGAAAACCAAGTGAAGGTAATCGTCAATGCCGATGATAGTTTGTAGTTTAATTTAGCTTTCTCATCTTAATGTTAATAGCAAAATTACAAATCATAAATTCAAAAGAATTTTATTGAATTAGAGAATTGGTTAATTAGAAAGAATATTAAACAACCTTTTCATTTTACTATTGATGATATTTTTTATACGTGAGCAAATGTAATTTCGTGTACCAGATTTCTTCACTACTTTCACTTCCTTCGAAATGACGTTTTCACATTGCGTACCCTTCAATTACATTCAGGACAGGTTGTATATCGCACTTGGATTACATATTTTAGATAAGAAGGGGTACGTGAATTTAGTGGTTACTTCACAGCGTCCTTCAACGTGTCTGCCTCACTTTTTTTCTTACGGCGCGACGGAGCCTTTTCCTTCACTACCGGCAGTGGTTTATCGGCCAAAATCTCACTGAAACGTTTTTTGGCCTTCAGCACCTCCGGGGCAGTCGAGTTGGTTACATCCTCATAACCGGTTCCGTCCCTGCTGTTACCACAATCAAAGAAGCGTCCGGGATTGTCCGGGCCGTTGTCCTCCAGCAGCCATCGCTTTGTCCGCAGTATCTGCCGGTCTCCAAGATAACTGTATATCCACTCACGCGTCGGGCCTTTACGGCCCCGAAGTAAGGGAGCAAAGCTTTGTCCGTCAATAATGTGTTTTTGGGGGAGCTTAGCTTCGGCGAAATCCGCCAGTGTCGGCAGAATGTCCGACAAATCCACCAACTCATCACTCACTCCCAGCCGCTTGACAATCCCCGGGCAATTGACAATCATCGGCACGCGCGCTCCAAGCTCGGTCGTCTGGCCTTTGCCCTGGCCGCCTGTGCCATTGTCTCCTGTAAAGAAAACCACTGTGTTTTCCCGCAAGCCTGTTGCTTCCAGCGCCTTGATTATACGCCCGATTAGTTTGTCCACATACTCCACATTGGCCTTGAAATTCTTTTGGCGTTCGTTTTTGAACTTTTCATCCTCCGAGTTCACTGTATCCGGCGTTACGTAGAACGGGCCATGCGTAAGGCACATCGGATAGTAAACGAAAAATGGCTTGCCCCTGTGACGCTTGACGAAATCAATTATGAAGTCTGTGAAAATATCCGGGCCATAGTCATCCGGTCCGGTCGGAAGGTACTTTTTGTTCTTAACAATGGATGGATGCCAGTACCGTGATGTTTTAACGCCCGGTTTATCTTCCCAGCCTCCGGTGTGCTTGACGCCCGGCGGAAGATTATGTTTATACGCCCACATGCAGTACTCGTCGAATCCGCACTCATTTATCAGCGTCGGAATCTCGCCGGTTAGCTGCCATTTGCCTGAATGGGCCGTCGCGTAGCCTTGCTGCTTTAACACTTGCGCGAATGTTACTTTCCGGGCTATGTCGTCCAGCGGTGAACCGGCTACGGGGCCACCACGGCGGCCCGGAAAATGATAAATCCCGTTGTGGTGGCCATATTGGCCGGTCATTAACTCGAACCGTGTCGGATGGCATATCGGCGTTGCATAGCAGGTTTCGAATTGCACACCAGTTTGGGACAGTTGGTCCAGATTCGGAGTGTTATGTTCTCTGTTGCCATAACAGCTTAACTCTTTTGCACCCAAATCATCGGCCATGATTACAATGAAGTTCAGCGGCCGCTTGTTCGAAGCGGCCGATAGCTTTGGCCGGCTCAACAGCATACCAGCAGCAGCCAATCCCGTCGTTTTCAAGAACTGTCGTCGCTGCATAATTTTACCCTTAATAATGTCAGGTTTCGTTACAATTAAAATTGCTACGTCGAGGCACGCTTCATCCGCCTATAGGCGAACGAAGATTAGAAGCGGGGTGATTCGAACCCTTTCGAACACCTCCAACAATTCTATATATATTACGAACTAAACCCACTTAAAACAAGCAAGAAATAAGCTCTTTGACACCTTGTTGCGAAAACCCCCGTTTTGAATGGGCCCGGTAGGATTCGAACCTACGACCAATGGATTATGAGTCCACTGCTCTAACCGCTGAGCTACGGGCCCTTAAGTTTGGGGGTAATATATTAGATTATTTTACCGGCTGCAATATATTTTTGCCGTTTAGGGGCGTTTCTTAGCGGTATTTATTTTTTTTCTGAAAGGTCCGCGCAGATAAGCTCTTCGTCATTTCTGATATATATGTGCCTGTTTGCAAAGGCCGGATGTGACCAGCAGACTCCTTTTTCCCCGCGTTTAAGCTGTCCTGTAGTGGGCTCGATAAGTTTGGTCCTGCTTATTTCATGGAATCCTTTCGGCGAAAGTTTGCTGATAATCAGTTCCCCACGCTCGTTGAACATCCATATCTTGTCTTCGTGTCTTACCATGTGAATATTGGACCACCTGTCTTTTGGCGTGGCATCAAGATTTTCCCAGATGCGGTCGCCGGTTTTTAAATCCAGGCAGCGCAGCTCGCCATAGCTGTCCACGCCGTAGATATAATCGCCCTGTAGAACGGGTGTCGATATGCAGCAATGGAGGCTGTCGGTAATCCTCTCGCTTTGGCCTCTACGCCGCCAAACCTGCTCGACTGAAAGCTCATCGGGATTAACTTTTAGCAGAAGCGAGCCGTCATAAAAGCCGCTGACAAAAAGATAGCCGTTCTCAAAGACGGGAGTTGCAATGTTGAGCACCATTTTGACCGGTACAAATGGGTGCTGCCAGTGGAGTTTTCCTGTCATAGGGTCAAGTCCGGCAACACTACCGCCGGTCCAGCAAACCAGCACGCGTTGACTTGCCTGCCTAATAATAATTGGCGCTGAGTACGAGGCCTTATCATTTAGGGCACGCCATTTTTCTTTGCCTGTGACTTTATCGAACGCAACCAGGCAGGCGTTATCTGCTCCCCCGATTTGCAGTATGACCAGATCTTTTTCCACCAAAGGAGCAGCGGCTATAGCCCAGATCGGCAGGCTGATTTTATATTCGGTGTATAAATCCTTACTCCAGAGGATGTCTCCTTTAGCCGCATCTAAACAGAACAAATGTCCCATAGACCCGAGTGAATAGGCCCGGCCATCATTGATGGTAACTGAAGCGCGGGGTCCGTCCGGATAGCCGACTTTTATATAATTACTTTCGTAACTATGGGACCAGATTGTGTCTCCCGTCATTGCGTCAAAACAGTGGATACGCTCGACTTTTTCAGGTGAAGTTAAACGGTCGGTAATATAAACCCGGCCATTGGCAACGGTAGGGCCGCTGTAACCGTTAGCGATTTTGGCTCGCCAGCGGATCGGTAGTTGTTCGTGCTCGAATTTCTGGATGATGCCTTTTTCGCGCCAGATGCCATCGCGATTCTCACCGCGCCACTGGGGCCAGTCCGCGGCAAAGACCGGAATGTGAAGCAGCAAGGCGATTATAATAGCGAATGTTGATTTTTTAGTCATTATCATATTTCAGCCTCATAAAGAAAAATTGGCACCCTTTAGGGTGGTAAATTGGGTTTGAATTGGGTTTGTTTTGGCTTTGCCACCCTTGATTTTGGCCCAAAATTGGCTTTGATTGGGTTTGAATTGGCTTTGAATTGGGTTTGTTTTTTGGACCCGCCAGCGGGATAATATCTTGTAAATGCTTGTCATATCTAAGGATATGTTCATTTTATCATTTCCAAAATTGGGTTTGTTTTGCATAAAAGGGTGTATCTGGAAATATGTTATAATTGGCACACCATTTTAGGGTGATATCGAGGTCCCCTGTTGCAAGCCAAGGAAGTAGTTCTCGGGGATAAACTCCGGCAATGCCTATGGCATAAATTTGGGTTTCGGTAGTGATGGGCTGATTCTCCGGATTTATGATTGACTATTGATGATTTATTGTGATTCTACTCCATTTATTGCCCCCGACAGGAAAGCATGTAAGCTACTATCGAGGGTAAACTACCCTCCGTTGGTTTTCCAGCCAACTACGGGTATTATATCATAAAAGAGGCTAAAAATCGAGTGAAATCTAAAATAATGTCATAGACAAATCACTGACTGCTTGAAAAAAAGTGCATAAAGTGAACTAAAGTGACTAAAGTGACTAAAGTGAGCTAAAGTGAGCTAAAGTGTCTAAAGTGAGCTAAAGTTAGATGTTTGAGAAAGACCTTCCACTTCGCTCAATACGTATGATCAGTTGCTATAACACGTCGCACAGTATTTTCTGTTTTTAAAGAGTATACTAAATAGTTTCATCATGATTTATTCCTTGCTTTTACAGCCTCCCAGTG